>CAZIYA010000047.1:0-15479 GCA_964543355.1 uncultured Polaromonas sp. | reverse complement strand
CGCAGCGCCCCCTCGGGGGGCAGCGAACCACACATAGTGGGGAGCGTGGGGGCTCAAGGACCACTGGTGCTGACCGTCATCACCGGCTTCGCCGGGGTAATCATGATGCTGCGTCCGACGATAGAGCAGAACCAGGCTTTCGCCGGCCTGATCGGCCTGATGTCCGGCTTGCTGGCGGCTTTTGCCTATATGCAGGTGATGGCGCTGGCACGCGTCGGTGAACCCGAGACCCGCACGGTGTTTTATTTCGCGGTCGGCTCGGCCGTGGCCGGTGGCGCGGGCATGCTGGTGGCCGGGGTATCGGAATGGCACTGGAAACCGGCGCTGTGGCTGATCCCTCTGGGTGTGCTGGCGTCGCTGGGCCAGCTCTGCATGACGCGCGCCTACAGCCTGGCCAAAACCCGCAGCGCCACACTGGTCGTGGCAAATCTACAATACTCCGGCATCGTGTTCGGCGCCGTCTATAGCCTGATCCTGTTTGGCGACCGGATTCCGCTGATCGGCTGGGCCGGCATGGCGCTGATCGTGGCCAGCGGCATTGCGGCCACGGTGCTGCGCGCGCGGGCCGCGCCGGGCTCACCTGCCGAGGAGCATTGAGCCAGGCCCTTGCACGGATTTATCTTTCAAACAGGAGCCGCTCATGTACACCACCCTGATTTCCGCCGGGCAATTGCTGGCCCTGATCGACAGCCACCAGCCGCACCGGGTATTTGACTGCAGCTTCGACCTCATGCAGCCGCAGGCCGGCAAACAGCAGTACCTGGAGGCCCACATCCCGGGCGCCGTCTACGCCAACCTCGACACCGACCTGAGCGCCAAACACGGCGTGCCCGGTGCCCACGGCGTGCTGACCGCCAGCGGCGGCGCCGACCAGCCCGCTTCCGGCGGGCGGCATCCGCTGCCCAACCGCGAAAAATTTGCGATCTGGCTGTCCAGCGTGGGTTTCACCAATGACATGCAGGCCGTCGTTTATGACCGCAACGGCGCCAACTACTGCGGCCGCCTGTGGTGGATGCTCAAGTGGGCCGGCCACGAGGCCGTCGCCGTGCTCGACGGCGGACTGCAGGCCTGGCAGGCAGCAGGCGGTGCCATCGCCAGCGGCGAAGAGCCTTCGCACTTCCAGTCCAACTTTTTCCCCGGGCCTGAAAAAGCCGCACTGGTCACCGCCCAAACCGTCGCCAGCCAGCTCGGCCGGCCCGGCCAGACGCTGGTGGACGCACGCGCATCCGCACGCTTTCGCGGCGAGGTTGAACCGCTGGACCCGGTGGCCGGCCATATCCCCGGTGCCCTGAACCGACCTTTCAGCGACAACACCGGTCCGGACGGCAAGTTCAAGCCCGCGGCCCTGCTCAGGAGTGAATTTGAAACACTGCTCACCGGTCGCGACCCGGCCAGCGTGGTGCACCACTGCGGTAGCGGCGTCAGCGCGGTGCCCAACCTGCTGGCCATGGAAATCGCCGGCCTGGGCCGCACCGGCCTGTTCGCCGGCAGCTGGAGCGAGTGGTGCAGTGATCCAGGCCGGCCTGTGGCAAAGGGTTAGCCTGCGGGATCTGACGGCGAAAACACATCCATCCGCTGCAAGCTCCATGCATTACCATCAGCCGCAGCCCTATTGCCATGTCCAACCCTTCCTTTCCTGACTCAGCCTACCTGCTTGCGGAAGAGTTGATCGACAAGCGCTACGTCTCGGGGCTGCGATCCCTGCTGCTGGTGCTCATGGCGGGCCTGCCGCTGGTGCTGGGCCTGTCCGTTCTGCAAAACAGCGGCGGCGTGCAGATCGCCACCGTGGCTTTCTCCCTGGTCCTGACCGCCCTGTCTTACGGGCTGCTGCGCCGCGGCCACTACCAATGGGCCAGCCACCTGCTGGTGTTCTCCATCATCACCTGCACTGCCATGGGCATTCTGGTGTACGGCTCTGTGCGTGGCGCCATGGTGGTGGGTTTTGCCGGTGCCGTGATTGCTGCGGGCATGATGCTGGAGAAAAAAGCCCTGATCGCCGCTGTGGCGCTCAGTGCAGCCGCGCTGGGGGGGCTGACCTGGGCCGAGGCAGCCGGCCTGCTGGCACGCCCCGATTTCACGGTCGGCCCGCGGCTCTGGCTGATCCATGTACTGGTGCTGACCGGCATTGCCATCAGCGTCTACACCAGCCGCCAGGTGGTGCTGGGCGCGTTACGCGACCAGCACACCGACCTGCGGCGCCGCGAACATGCCGAAAACGAACTGCGCCTGAGCGAAGACCGCTTCAGCCGCATCTTTCGCAGCAGTCCCGCCGCCATCATCGTGCAGTCGCTCGCAGACATGACCGTGCTCGACGTCAACCCGGCCTTCGAACGGCTGTATGGCTATTCACGGGAGGAATTCCTGGGCGGCACCGACGCTGTCTTGTGGGACAAGCCGCAGGCCCGCAAGGACTTCCAGCGCCAGATGGCGACCACCGGACGCGTGATCAATCTCCCGCTGGAAGCGCGCACCAGGGACGGCCGGCTGATCCACATCCTGCTCTCCACCGAGATCGAGGGCAAAGGCCAGGGGCGCATCGTGGTGTCCACCATCACCGACGCCACCGCCGAAACCCTGGCCCGTCAGGAAGCCCGGCAATCGGAAGAGCTGTTTTCCAAGGCCTTCGATTTCAGCCCCATCAACATGACCATCACCCGGGTGTCCGACGGCACCTTCCTGGCCGCCAATGCCTCCGAAGACCGGATCCATGGCTTCGAGCCGCACGAGCTGGTAGGGCGCACCGCGGTGGACGTCGGGGTCTGGCGCAATGACGCCGAACGCCTGCAGTTCGTTGAGGAATTGCAGGCGCATGGGCGGGCCTTGAGCCGCGAGATCCAGATGCGCCACAAAAACGGCAGCATGGTCGATTGCCGCGTCTGGTCGGTGATTGTTGACATCGCCGGCGAGCCCTGCATGCTCAACTCGACCATCAACATCAGCGAGCAGAAGCGGCGCGAGGCTTTGCTGATCGACGTCGCCCGGGGCCTGTCGACCGGCACCGGCGAAGCCTTCTTCCGCTCCGTCGTGCAGCACCTGGGCAATGCCATAGGCGCCGACCTGGTGATGGTCGGAGAAGCGGCGCCGGACCAGAGCGTCACGTCGCTGGCCATGGTGCGGGGCGGCGTGCTGCAGCCCAATATCCGCTACCTGCTGGCGGGCACGCCCTGCGACATGGCCATCAGCCGCGGTGACCTGTGCGTCTATGGCGAGGGTGTGCAGCAGCTGTTCCCGGCAGATCCTTTTCTGCAGGACGGCGGCTACCATGCCTACACCGGTGCGGCGCTGCGCGACGCGGACGGCAGCACCATCGGCATCGTCAACGCCTTCTGGCAGCAGCCCCAGCCGCTGTCGCCGGACCGCAACGCACTGGTGCAGATTTTTGCCAGCCGCATCACGGCGGAGCTGGTGCGCCTGCGCCGCGACCGGGAAATCTCGCGCCTGCATGAAACGCTGGAACAGCGCGTCAACGAACGTACCGAGCAGCTCAAGGCCACCAATGCGGAGCTCGAATCCTTCGGCTACTCGGTCTCGCATGACCTGCAGTCACCGCTGCGCAGCATCGAAGGCTTCAGCGTCCTGCTGGCGCGGCGCCTGAAGGGGCGGCTCAGCGATGAAGAAGAACGGCTGTTCGAGCGCGTGCGGCTCAACGTCGTGCGCATGCACGAGCTGATCAACGACCTGCTGGCGCTGGCCCGTGTCAGCAAGGGCAAACTGACGCTGGAGGAGGTTGACCTCAGTGCCATGGCGCGGCAGGTGGTGGCGCAGGAAAAGCAGCGCGACCCGGGCCGCCAGGTGCAAATCACCATCCAGCCGGGCATCAGCGATCGCTGCGACAGCAAGCTCGCACGCATCCTGCTGGAAAACCTGATCGGCAACGCCTGGAAATACTCGCGCCACCGCAGCGATGCAACGATAGAGTTCGGCGTGCTGCCAACCCGCGAGGACGGCCGCAAGATGCTGTTCGTCCGGGACAACGGCGCGGGCTTCAACATGGCTTACGCCGACAGCCTGTTCAAACCCTTTCACCGGCTGCACCATGAAACCGAATTTGAAGGCAGCGGCATCGGGCTGGCCACGGTGCACCGCATTCTCGAAAGGCACGGCGGCGTGATACGTGCCGAGTCAGCCGAGGGCGCCGGTGCCTGCTTTTACTTTTCCCTGGACCCCCGCTTCGGTACAGGGGCGCTCTGAAGCTGTAGTCTGCCCTGGCGGGCCCCGCAACGGGGCCAGACGGGCCAGGAGGTTTTCCTACAAACGGACACTTCATCGTCCGACGCCCCAGGTGGCAGCACCTCGCCTACATTGGGTTCATGCCTCCGGGGATGTGCAAAAGCACAAGCAGTACCGGATACCTCGAACTCCGCTTGAGGAACCCATCCTCCCCCTTATCCCACGTGCTTGACGGTCCGTGGGATTTTTTTTGCCGTGCCGTGAAGCGCAGGGCGCCCCTGCGGGCTCCCTGCCGGTTTCACGTACAGCGTATCAGGCCGAAACTTCGTAATTGGCCATCAACTCCTCCTTGAGGGTCTTGAGTTCTTCGACCATGCCCTTGAGGTCCAGGTCGCTCTTGCGCGCTTTCACAAACATTTCGTTGCGTTCTTCTTCGACGTGATGATCGATGTACTCGCCGAGCACAATGACCTTGGCGTCGAACAGCTCTTCCTCGGCGCTCATCGCGGAAATCTGGCTGATCAATTCCTTCGCGCTGGCATGTTCGACCTCGGCTTCATTGAGCAGCTCATCATCGTTGATGGCTGCACGCACGGCGGGATAAAAAATCTGCTCTTCAATCTCGGCATGCACGGTCAGCTCCATGCAGATCCTGTCGGCCAATGCCTTTCTTTCTTCTTCAGGCGCGCCGGCCTCGCTCAGCTTCTTGAATTCGGTAAACAGTTTTTTCACGGCAACGTGATCTGCGTCCAGCAGGTCAACAGCGTCGTTCTTTTTGGCAGGTGCCTTGCTCATGGTGGGCCTCTTTCTATCGTGGTTCATGTCGTTGACAACAGCGCCGAAAAGCGCTGGATGCCGGCAGGATGCCAAGCACAGGATCGACTCTAGGAAGGCCCCCGGCATCGCGCTGTGGGACGCTGGTGAACTTGCTGTAGGACGATTCTCCCCCGCACCGGCTGGAGCTGCGGGCGCTTGCGCTTGTCCTACAGCGAAACCGCCGCCGGGTTGACAGGTGCCGCGCGGGCCTTCTGCTCCCATGGCAGCTCAGACCACTGACAGGGGCAAACATGACAAGCAGAAAACCCACCGCCGACAAAGGCGATGACCGCCGCAGCACCGTGCGCGTGCAACGCGACATCCAGGCCGGGCAGGATGCCAGGGACAGCAGAAAAAAGAACGCGCGGGCGGGCCAGTCCGGCGGCACTCCGGACCCGGGCAAACCCAAAGCCGTGCAGGCCGGCGCGCGAAAGCAGCCCGAAACACCCCTGCCCCGCCAGCACCTGGACAAGCCCGGAAACGAGTCCGACATGCAGCTCAAGCCGCAGTTCTTGGCGCCGGCCTATGAAGGCAGCAACAAGCTGCGTGGCAAGGTCGCGCTGGTGACGGGCGGCGACTCCGGCATCGGCCGCGCGGTGGCCGTGCTGTTTGCGCGCGAGGGCGCCGATGTGGCAGTGGCCTACCTCAGCGAAGACGTGGACGCGCACGAAACGAAACGCTGTGTGGAAGCCGAGGGACAGAGCTGCGTGCTGATTGCCGGTGATGTCAAGAATCCGGCGTTCGCGCGCAAAGCGGTCGAGAAAACCGTGCGTGAATTCGGCCAGCTCGACATTCTCGTGAACAACGCGGCCTTCCAGGAACATGCCGACACGCTCGAAGATCTCGACGAGAAGCGCTTTGAGGAAACCTTTCGCACGAATATCTTCGGCTATTTCCACATGGCCAAGGCGGCGCTGCCACACCTCGGCCAGGGCAGTTGCATCATCAACACGGGTTCGGTGACCGGGCTGGAGGGCAGTGCCAAATTGCTGGACTACTCAGCCACGAAAGGGGCCATCCACGCTTTCACCAAGTCGCTGGCCAGCAGCCTGGTGGACAAGGGCATACGCGTTAACGCCGTTGCGCCCGGCCCGGTGTGGACGCCGCTGAACCCGGCCGACAAGCCGGCCGGTGACATCAGCGCCTTCGGAGAAAAAACCGACATGAAACGGCCGGCCCAGCCCGAAGAGATTTCGCCGGCCTATGTTTTCCTGGCCGCACCGGTGTGCTCGGGCTACATCACCGGCATCGTCCTGCCCATCACCGGCAGCGTCGGGCCCTGAACACGAATGCGGGGCGGTGTAGCGCGGCCTCCACATTTCTGCAAGTCAAATCGGTCCTCGGCCCAGCAGGGGCGCGGGCAAGCAGCTATGAATAACAGAGCAGCTCCGGAATGCTAGGATTCCCGCACCCTGCACTGCCCGAGAACATTCCATGACAACCACCCTGGACGCCGTCACTTTCGGCGAAGCCATGATGCTGCTGGTGGCCGACCGCCCCGGGCCACTCGAAGACGCCACCTCTTTTTACAAACGCACCGCCGGCGCTGAAACCAATGTGGCCATCGGCCTGGCCCGCCTGGGCCTGAAAGTCGGCTGGGCCAGCCGGCTGGGCACCGACATGATGGGCCGCTACCTGATCAAGGCGCTATCGGGCGAGGGCATCGACTGTTCACATGTCGCCCTGGCCAGCGGAGAGCCCACCGGCTTCATGATCAAGGGCAGCGTGCTGGACGGCAGCGACCCGCCCGTCGAATACCACCGCCAGGGATCGGCCGCCAGCCGCATGGATGCCAGCGATGTCGACGAAGCCTGGCTGCTGTCGGCGCGGCACCTGCATGCCACCGGCGTGTTTCCCGCCCTCTCGGCCAACACACTGGGTGTGGCGCGCCAGAGCATGGACCTGATGCAGGCCGCCGGACGCACCGTGTCCTTCGACCCCAACCTGCGTCCCACACTGTGGGCCACGCCCGAATTGATGCGCACGTCCATCAACGACCTGGCCACCCGGGCCGACTGGGTGCTGCCGGGCCTGGAGGAAGGCCGCTTCCTCACCGGTGAAACAACCGCCGAAGGGATTGCCCGCTTTTACCTGGAGCGCGGCGCCCAGCTGGTGGTCGTCAAGCTCGGCAGCGAAGGCGCTTACTTCGACGGCGAGGCCGGCAGCGGCCATGTCCCGGGCTTTCCGGTGCAGAAGGTGGTGGACACGGTGGGAGCCGGGGACGGTTTTGCCGTCGGCGTGATCAGCGCCCTGCTGGCCGGCCAGAGCGTGGCGGCAGCGGTCAGGCGCGGCGCCTGGATCGGCGCCCGCGCGGTCCAGGTGCTCGGAGACACCGACGGATTGCCAACGGTGGCCGACCTGCAGGCGGCCGAGCTCTAATGCGGGCAAAACGCTGCGCTGTCTGCTGAACCGGGCCCTGCGCCAAAGCCGATGGCTACATCGGCTGGGGTGTGGGCTGTACCTGCCCCGGATTGGGCGGCGAGCTTATCGGCTGCACAGGTTCAGGCGGCGGAACGTTGGGATCGGTCGCCATCGTCACTCCCTTTCCGGCGGGTCTGACGCAGGCTCTTCCGGTTTTTCCACTTCGCGGATCATCCCCTCGCCTTCGGGATCGCGGCCGTCAGAGGGGATATCGCGCTCATTGCCGATCTCGGGCTCTTCCTTCTCGTCCTTCTTCACTGCCGCGTCCTTCCGGGCCGCCGTGTCGACGGCAGGGTTGCGAGCAGGCGCCCCAGGGGGATCGACCGGCAGCGGGGGCGTCGGGTCGTCGTTGCTGTCATCGCCCGGTGTCACGGCTTGTTCTTCTTCCTCGGGAATGGTCACAGGTTCTGCATGCATGTCAGAGCCCTCCCACCATGCCGGTGGCCATGGCCGCGGCAGCAGCCATGCTGGCACACACGGTGGTGACATAGGCGGTGCAAGCCGCCCATGGACGGCGCGCCCGGTGCGGCGCGGAAGGGAAAGTCGGGAGTTTCATGGCAGCCTCCTTGAAGAATGACTCCATGGTCGCGGCCCGCGGGCCCGGGCCCTATAGGCTGCCATGCCCTTTGCCTGTCAGTGTCCGGCTGACACGTGCAACACCGGTCGGGAGTCGGCTCAACGCGAGTGCGCCAGCCCGCTGACCACCGTCACCAGGGCGATCCCCACTGCCAGCCAGGCGATCTGCGAAAAAGTCTCGCGTGCGCTCAGGCGTTTTTGCAACTGCGGGATCAGGTCGGCCAGCGCCACATACACAAAGCTGCTGGAAGCCACGACCAGGAAATACGGCAGCCAGTCGTGCAGCATGTCCACCAGCGCATAGCCGACCAGGCCGCCAAGGGCCGTCACTGCGCCGGCCAGCGACACCTTGACCAGGGCCGCGCGCTGGTTGCTCGAGGTCTGACGCAGCACCACCAGGTCACCCATGTGATGCGGAATTTCATGCGCAAGCACAGCCAGCGCGGTGATGACGCCCAGCCGCATGTCCGCCACAAAGGCGGAAGCGATCAGGATGCCGTCGCCAAAGGCATGCACGCTGTCGCCCGTCAGGACGGCCCAGCTGCCGGATTTGGCCTCGCCATGGGGATGATGATGGTGGTGCCCGTGGCCATGCTCCAGCGCACCCGGCGAGGTTTCCACCCGCTCGGCGCGCTGGGAGTTGCCGGTGCGCACGGGGGCCAGCATGTAGCCCAGATCTTCTCCCTGCGGGTCGTGGTGCTCGTGGCCATGGTGGTAAAGCTCGGCCTTGTCCAGCAGGAAGAAAAACACCAGGCCTACCAGCAGCGTGGCAAACAACTCCTGGGCGCCGGCCTGGCTCTCGAAGGCTTCGGGCAGCAGGTGCATGAAGGCCGTTGCGAGCAGTGCACCGGCGGCCAGGCTGAGCATGTGTGAGGTGTAGCGCGCCAGCACGCCAAAACTCAGCAGCGCCGCCAGCCACACGCTGCCGATACCGGCAGCCAGTGTGCCCACCAAAATTGCTATCAATGTCATAGCTGCTCGCGCCCGATCTATAAGGGCTGGAGCCCTAAAAGGTTAATAAAACATGCCCAATGCCGCACCCGTCAAAAAGCCGCCGCACATTGCTGTGGGGCGGCCTGGGCAACACGGGCGCTGGAAATTAAGCGACGCCGTTGGCCTTGAACCACGCCAGAGCGCGTTTCCAGCCGTCTTCGGCCGGTTCCTTGCGGAAGCTCGGGCGGTAATCGGCGTGGAAAGCGTGCGGGGCATCAGGGTACACCACAAATTGCGAGGCCTTCGCCGCGGGACTGCCGGCAGCAAGGGCAGCTTTCATCTTATCCACAGTGTCAAGGGGGATGCCGCCGTCCTGCCCGCCATAAAGGCCGAGCACCGGGCCGTTCAGGATGGGTGCAATGTCGATCGGGTGTTTCGGCGTGAGTTCGGTGCTGGTGCCCACCAGCCGCCCATACCAGGCCACACCGGCCTTGACGCTGGGGCTGTGCGCGGCATACAGCCAGGTGATACGGCCACCCCAGCAAAAACCGGTGATGCCGACCTTCGCCGGGTTGCCGCCGTTGGCGCCGGCCCATTTCACCGCACCGTCGAGGTCGGCCATGACCTGGGCATCCGGCACCTTGGAGACAACCTCGGCCATCAGCTTGGCCATTTCGCCGTACTGCGTGGGATCGCCCTGGCGCGCATACAGCTCGGGTGCAATCGCCAGGTAGCCGGCCTTGGCAAAGCGGCGCGCGGTGTCGGCGATGTATTCGTGCACACCAAAAATTTCCTGGATGACGAGGATCACCGGGAGGTTGGTCTTGCCGGCGGGCGCGGCGTAATACGCGGGCACCTTGAAACCGTTGACTTCAAACGTGGTTTCACCGGCTTTCAGGCCGTCAGACGGCGTCTTGATGGCGGTCTGCGCCATGATGGGCAGAGCGGTGGCCGCATAACCGACCCCGAGCGCAGCCTTCAGCGCCGTGCGGCGCGTGGCACCGTTTTCCGTGCTTTGACCGGGCAAAAGGGAATCAAACTCGTTTTTCTGGTTGCTGTTGAGCATGGTGGTTTCCTCTGGGGTGGTTGAATCAACCTTCGGAGTCTAAGCAGCTGCAGAAGTTCTTGCCGGCGCGGGGAATACAGGGTATTTCCCGCGCTGCGCTTGCCCTGGGTTGATTTCTCAGACGATCCTGACGCTGAGCTCGGGCAGGCCGTAGATATGGCACTCGATCACGTCGCCCTTGACCACCGGCCCGACGTTTTCCGGCGTGCCCGAGTAGACGATGTCGCCCGGAAACAGCTCGAACGCTTCCGACAGCCTGGAAATCTGCTCGACCACCGACCAGATCATGTGGTTCAGCGTGGCCTGCTGCCTGGTCTGCCCGTTGACCTTGAGCCAGATGGCGCCCTTGGTGTAGTGGCCGGTCTGCGCCACCTTGTGAATGGGACCGATGGGTGCCGACCGGTCAAAGCTCTTGCCGATTTCCCAGGGCTTTTTCTGGTCACCCATGCCGCGCTGCAAGTCGCGGCGTGTCATGTCCAGGCCGACCGCGTAACCATAGACACACTCCAGTGCCCGGCTCATGGGGATGTTGCGCCCGCCCCTGGACAGGGCTGCCACCAGTTCGACCTCGTAGTGGTAGTTTTTGGTCAGCGTCGGGTAGGGATGGTCTGCCACCTGGCCCGGTGGCACGGTCTGGATGGCATCGGTGGGTTTCTGGAAAAAGAAGGGTGGCTCGCGCGTGGGGTCCGAGCCCATTTCGATCGCATGCGCGGCGTAGTTGGGCGCACCGGAAACACCTCGCTGCTGCCGGCAATCGGCACGTAGGTGTCGGCGACGGAGAAAGGCATGGCTGGGGCATTGGCTGCCGTGCCGGGGGCCGCGCAGCCGACGACCGCGCCTGCCGCCATCAAGGCACCCGATTGCAGAAGCCCGCGTTTATTCATGTCGGTCATGGTTGTCTCCCTGGAATGGTCGTGAAAATATCGAGCGGCCAGCTTAAGCCGCCTGTCCACCCTGTGGGCAGACGCGTTTACGCATTCACCGGACGATTCAAAGAGGCCATCGCAGCACCCGGCAGGTGCCCCGGCCGCTCAGGCGGTGCCTGAAATTTTCGCCCGCACGCTGTCGCGGTAGGCCCTGGGGGTCATGCCGAAACGCTGGCGAAAGCGGCGCGCGAAATAGGCTTCATCGGCAAATCCCGAGGCATGGGCCACGCTGGCAATCTGCTGGCTGCTGTGCGCCAGCTGTTCCTGGGCAAACTCGAGCCTGCGCTCCGTCACCAGGTCGGTGAAGGTCTTGCCGATCTCCTTCTTGAGCAGGTGCGCCAGGTAATTGGGCGACAGAAAGGCCGCGGCGGCGGCATCGGTCAGGGTGATTTCTCCCGCCAGGTTGTCGCGGATGTAGCGCACCGCGCGCTGCAGGCTGGCGCGCCGCTGCCCTGCTGCGCCTGGCTGGCTGAAAAACGCAGCAGGTCGGCTTCGAACTTGCGGCACACCAGCGCAATCAGCTGCAGCATCAGGCCGCGGATCATCTCTATCGAGCCGAAGCGGCGATGGGTATTTTCAAAGGCCAGCTTGTCGAGCAGGGCCTCGACTTCAGGGAACTCTGCTTCGGTGAACCAGAAATCGGCGTACTCCTGAAACAGGAAAGGCGCCAGTTCGGGCGCTCTTGTCAGCGGCACATCTTCAAGGTCCAGGGGATCCACATCCAGGCCGGGCCGCAGGAACTGCTGCGACATGTTGATGATGACGTAGCGCGAGCCTTCGGGATGCGGAATCACATGCACCCGGTAAGGCAGGATGAAGCTCAGGTAACCGCGCCGGAAAGGCCGCACCGTGCCAGCCACGTTCTGCTCGGTGTCGCCCTGCAGGCTCACCTGGACCTGGAAGTACTCGTGCCGGTGCGGGCGCACCAGCGGCGGCCAAACCAGTTGGGAGCGGATGTCGAAGTCGAGGTGGTCGGCCCGCTCGGACATGCCGTAGGTCTTGATGTCTGTCATGCATGTATTTTCAGGCGCGCCCCAGTACCACTGGAAGAAAGTAAATTTTCTGTCTTGACAGAAATTTCAGACGGTATATATTCAGAGTCATGGAACTCAGCACCGTCGCCCGTAAATTCGTCGTCCACTGGGGAGAAATGGGCACGGCCTGGGGTGTCAACCGCACTGTCTCGCAAATCCATGCCCTCCTGTTTTTCCATGGCCGCCCGTTGCACGCCGAGGAAATTGCCGACACCCTGGCGGTGGCCCGTTCCAATGTGAGCACCAGCCTCAAGGAGCTGCTGAACTGGAACCTGATACGCACGACCCAGGTGCTGGGCGACCGGCGCGATTATTACGAAACCTCGCTCGATGTCTGGGAGTTGTTCCGCACCGTGGTGCGCGAGCGCAAGGAACGCGAATTCGACCCCACCGTGCGCATGCTGCGTGAGCTGGTGAAGGAGGAAGGCTTTGATACCGAGGCCGCCGATGCCCAGGACCGCGTGCGCGAAACCCTGAGGCTCATGGAATCCCTGGGCCTGTGGGCCGACGAAATGCTGCGCCTTTCACCTGCCACGCTGGAAAAGGTTTTGCGCATGGGCGCCAGTGTGCAAAAGTTTGTCCGCGGTAACGATGTCGGACCTGCAGATCCTTCTGAACTGCTGCCGCCCACTTTTTAACCTGGGGATCTTTTTTTTGGAAGTTAATTTCTGTTTGTACTGAAATTTCTAAAGAAGAAAAAATGGCTACCGCAAATGATTTCACCACCTTGGGCAATACCCGCTACGACCGCTTCAAGGCCGCGCTCGCCCCTGCCACCTATCCGCTGACGCTTTATTACGAGTCGGCCTGTCCCTTGTGCAATGCAGAAATGACCAACCTCATGCTTCGCAATAGCGAAGGCCGTCTGCGTTTTGCCGATGTGTCGGCGCCGGAGTTCAACGACGTTCCGGCCGGCACAACGATGCAGGACCTGCTCGACCTGATCCATGCACGCACCGCCGACGGCCGTGTGATCAAAGGGGTCGAGGTGTTCCAGCTGGCTTATGAAGCCGTGGGACTGAAAGGAATCAGCGCTGCCATACGCCTGCCCGTGCTGGGCCCGCTGGCCGAGTGGGCCTACCCCGTGCTGGCCCGCAACCGGCACCGCATTCCCCGCCGGCTTGTCGGCCTGCTTTTTGAAGGCGCGGCGCGGCGCGCGGCCGAACGCGCGGCCCGTGCGCGCTGCGATTCCGGAACCTGTTCACTTTAAAAAAGGACACCCTCATGAATGCCAACCTTTTCTTTGTTTCGTTGCTGATTGCGCTGGTCGGTCCTGTCATTGCCATCACCTACCTGCGTCCCATCCTGTACAAGGTGCTGCGCATGCTGTGCGATGCCGACGGCGGCGCCGAGTTCTGGATACGCTGTGCCTACCTCCTGGCCGTGTCCGGCACGCTGCTGCTGATGCTGACCTTCGGCGAGTTCAGCGACAGGCACGACATCGTCGACACCGTGCGGCGCTCGCTCTGGCTGGTGCTTGCGGGGGTGTTCCTGACCGTGGCCATCATCTCGCGCAATGTCTGGACGCAGGTGCGGCAGTGGATCGCTGCGCAGCAGACAGACGCCGCAGCCCGCGCCATCGAAGCCGTGGGGGTCCATACACCGGCCACGCCCGGTTCGGACTGAAAACACCTGCGCCGCTTCCGATGGACCTGCACGAAAAGGCCTTGCCATGTTGTCACGCACAAATGAAAGCAGCATTGAAAACACAAGCGCGAAGCGCCGGCCTCCGCACGTGGATTGGGAAGACCTGGTACCCCTGCGCCGCCGCGAGATTGCACTGAACCTCGGCTTGTCGGCGCCCTGGCTGGCGGCCTCGCTGTGGGCCGCGCAGCGGGACCTTTACCTGCTGGCCATGCCCTGCTCTGCCGTATTTTTCCTGACAGCCCTGCGGCAGGCGCATGACAGCTACCACGCCAGCATCGGCGTTCCGCGCAAATGGCTGGACGCCGTCCTCCTGATGCTGACACTCACCATGCTGTGCGCCACCCACGCCATACGCCATACACACCTTGTGCATCATCGCAACCCCCTGGGCAAGGGCGACGAGGAAGGGGGCTGGGCGCGGCAGCCTGCATGGCGCGCCTTGGTGCTGGGCCCGCTGTTCAGCATACGCACCCATGGGCAGGCGCTGCGCACGGGCAGCCGGCGCACGAGGCTGTGGGTCTGCATGGAACTCGTGCTGATCGCAGCGACATGGCTGGCCGCTGTGTTGAGTGATCAGGCCTGGCTGCGCTACCACGTGGTCGCCATGATCGGCTCGAATGCACTGGTGGGCTTTTTTGCGGTGTGGAGCGTGCACCATGGCTGCGACGCACGCGGCGTCTTTGCACGCACCGAACGGCGCCTCTGGGTCAACCGGCTGACCGTCAACCTGCTTTACCACGTGGAGCATCACCTCTACCCCGCCGTGCCGGCGAACCACCTGCCCGTGCTGGCAAGCCGGCTCGATGAGGCTGCGCCTGAATGGACCGGTGTACGCGTTCTCGGTCAGGCGAAGGCTGCCACGGCGCTGCAGCCGCGGCAGCATGCGGCATAAAGGGCTTTCAACTGGCCCATGCCGAAGTGTTCAATGCGCTTTTTCCCAGTTGGCCCCGATGCCAATCTCGGCCAGCAGCGGCACCTTGAGCTCTGCCACGCCGGCCATCAGGCGCGGTATTTCGGTGCGCACCCATTCCACTTCGGCCTCGGGTACCTCGAACACCAGCTCGTCATGCACCTGCATGATCATCTTGGTGGCGCGTTTTTCCGCATCGAGCACGTCCTGCACCTTGACCATGCTGAGCTTGATCAGGTCGGCCGCCGTGCCCTGCATGGGTGCGTTGATGGCCTGCCTTTCGGCCGCTTTTTTTCTGGGGCCATTTCCGCCGTTGATCTCCGACAGGTACAGGCGCCGGCCGAACACGGTTTCGACAAAGTGGTTCTCGCGGGCAAACACCACGGTCTGCTCCATGTAGTTCTTCACGCCCGGGTAACGCTGGAAATATTTGTCGATGTAGGCCGCGGCGGCCTTGGTCTCGATGCCCAGGTTGCGCGCCAGGCCAAAGCTGCTCATGCCGTAGATCAGGCCGAAGTTGATGACCTTGGCATAACGGCGCTGTTCGCTGCTGACCTGCTCCAATGCCACACCAAACACCTCGGCAGCGGTGGCGCGGTGTACGTCCAGGCCATCGGTGAAAGCCCGCAGCAAGGCCTCGTCGCCGCTGAGGTGCGCCATGATGCGCAGCTCGATCTGTGAATAGTCGGCACTGGCGATCACGCTGCCGGCAGGCGCCACAAAGGCCTCACGCACGCGCCGGCCTTCAGGGGTGCGCACAGGAATGTTCTGCAGGTTGGGATCGTTGCTGGACAGCCGGCCTGTCACTGCGACGGCTTGCGCGTAATGCGTGTGCACCCGGCCGGTACGCGGTAGCGCGAGCTGGGCCAGCTTGTCGGTATAGGTTCCCTTGAGTTTGCTCAGCGAGCGGTGCTCCAGCAGCTTGGCCGGCAGCGGGTAGTCCTCGGCCAGTTTTTCAAGGACCTCCTCGTCGGTGCTGC
>CAZIYA010000046.1:0-15505 GCA_964543355.1 uncultured Polaromonas sp. | reverse complement strand
CGACTGGGACGGCACGCTGTTCGATTCCACCAAAATCATCGTGCGTTGCATCCAGGCGGCGGTGCGCGACGTGGGCGGCACCGTGCCCACGGACGAGGCGGCCGGTTATGTGATCGGCCTGGGCCTGATGCAGGCGCTGGCCCATGCGGCGCCGGACGTGCCGCCGGAAAAATATCCCGAGCTTGGCGCGCGCTACCGCCACCACTACATCGGCCACCAGAACGACATCATCCTGTTTGAGGGTGTGCTGCCTCTGCTGGACGCGCTCAAGGTGCGTGGCCATCTGCTGAGCGTCGCGACCGGGAAAAGCCGGCACGGGCTGGATGAAGCACTGCGGGCCGTGGAACTCAAGAACCGTTTTGACGGCTCGCGCACCGCCGATGAAACCGCCGGAAAACCGCACCCGCGCATGTTGCACGAGTTGATGGAGGAGTTTGGCGTGAGCCCGGAGCGCACATTGATGATTGGTGACACCACGCACGACCTGCAGATGGCCCTGAATGCCGGCTGCGCCAGTGTCGGGGTGAGTTACGGTGCACACGACACCGCGGGTTTCAGCGCACTGAAGCCCCGCTTTATCGCACATACCGTGCAGGACCTGACCGATTGGCTGGCGGGCAACGCCTAGCTATATGGCCCCCACGTTTGTCACTTCGTGTACTGCACTGCCCCCCGGGGGGGCGCTGCGCCTGCGGACCGGCAGAGCCGGATCCGCGGCCCTGGCTGGTGAAGAGGGCGCCCGGACCTTGTCGCTGCGTTTCGATATGGATGATTCATGCAATGGATGAATCGCTGATTGCCCTTTGTTCGGCCGCTGACCTGGTCGAAGGCGGCGATGCCGTACCCTTCGACGTCAACTATGCCGGCCAGACCTGCCGTGCCTTTGCCGTCCGTTTCGAAGGCCGGCCGCATGCCTACCTGAACCGGTGCACCCATGTGGCGATGGAGCTCGACTGGCAGCCGAACCGTGTGTTTGACGACAGCGGCCAGTGGCTGCTGTGCGCCAGCCATGGAGCGGCCTACCGGCCCGATACCGGCGAATGCAGCGGTGGCCCCTGCCAGGGCGGGCTGGTCGCCATTGATGTTTCTGAAGAGGACGGCCTTGTTTTCTGGCACACGTCCTACAAACTTAAAACCGTGGAGTTCTAAACTACCCTTATGAATGATTCAAACCGTACCGAGCCGTCCGACACTCCCAATTTCGATCCAGATCGGGCTTCAGCCCTTGGCGGGCGTGCGCAATCCGCTCCTGAAAACATAGCAAATCGCAATGCCGAGGCCGACCTGGCCCCCGGTTGGGAGCGTGCAACGCTGGAGAAACTGGCTTTTGCCGCCCTGAATGAGCAAAAAGCCACGCGCCGCTGGAAAACCTTTGTGCGCCTGTCCTGGCTTGCTTTTTTTGTGTTCCTCGTGTGGTTTGCCCTGTCCCGCGGTGCGGCCACCAGCAGTGTCAGCGTGCCGCACACCGCGGTGGTCGAGATCAAGGGAGAAATTGCCGACGGCGCCGATGCCAGTGCGGAGTTTGTCAACGCTGCCCTGCGCGCCGCTTTTGAGGACGAAGGCGCCAAAGCCGTGGTGCTGCTGATCAACTCACCCGGCGGCAGCCCGGTGCAGGCCGGCATGATGAATGACGAAATCGTCCGCCTCAAGGCCAAGCACAACAAGCCGGTGTATGCCGTGGTGGGAGAAACCTGCGCGTCGGCTGCTTATTACATCGCCGCTTCAGCCGACAAGATTTTCGTGGACAAGGCCAGCATCGTTGGCAGCATCGGCGTGCTGATGGATGGCTTTGGTTTTACCGGCTTGATGGAGAAGCTGGGCGTGGACCGCAGGCTCATGACGGCCGGTGAAAACAAGGGTTTCCTCGATCCGTTCAGTCCGCAAACTGAACAGCAGCGCGCCTATGCCCAGGCCATGCTGAACCAGATTCATCAGCAGTTCATCACAGCCGTGAAAAACGGGCGCGGCAAGCGCCTGAAAGAAACGCCCGAGATGTTCAGCGGCTTGTTCTGGACCGGCCAGCAGGCAGTTGAGCTGGGTTTGGCCGACCAACTGGGCACGCTCGAATACGTCGCGCGTGAGGTGGTCAAGACCGAAGAAATCATTGACTACACACGTCGCGAAAACGTGGCCGAGCGCCTGGCCAAGAAATTTGGTGCTGCCATGGGTTCGGGCGCTATACAAACGCTGAAAGTGATTCCTTCGATCCGTTGAGGCAGTGCGATTGCCCTCGAAAGAAAGCCCGCTCGCTGCGGGCTTTTTTGATGCGATGGCAGTTGTTAACGGCCTATGCAGAACACAGTGGGCAAGGCCAGCGGCGCAGCGGGCTTGTCGCGCTTCCAGACGCTCGCCGACGCACTGCGCGACCAGGCGCCTGGCAGGCTCAGCCCGCAGCTGAGGGCCAGCCGCGTGTTGTGTTGCAGTGTTTGCAGCAACGCCTGCAGCAGCGCGGCGTTGCGATAGGGGGTTTCAATAAAAATCTGGGTCTGGCATGTTTTCAGCGCCAGCGATTCGAGTTCCCGGATGCGCTGGCTGCGTTCACCGCCGTCCTGCGGCAGATAACCGACAAATGCAAAGTTCTGTCCATTCAGGCCGCTGGCGGCGAGTGCCAGCATCAGCGACATGGGGCCCGTGAGCGGCAGCACCTGCAGGCCCAGGTCATGTGCGGCGCGCACCACCGACGAGCCCGGGTCGGCAATCGCCGGCATGCCGGCTTCGCTGACCAGGCCCATGTCCTGCCCGGCCAGAGCAGGCGCCAGCAAGGGCCTGGCGTCGAAGTTGCCGCCGTGGTCGCCTTTTTTGTGCACTTCGCGCGGTAACTCCTGAATTTGCTGCGCCTGCACCGGCTGCCGCAGCGGCTGTACCTCACCTACACGTTTGAGGTAGGCGCGCGTGCTTTTGGCGTTTTCGCAGATCCAGCAGGATAAGCCGGCTGCAATTTGCAGCGTGCCCAGCGGCATCACGTCCTGCAGGGGCGCCTGCACGTCGCAACCGAAATCCAGTGGTGCCGGAACCAGGTAAAGCCTGCCTTTGGAAGAGACCGTCATGCTGGCTCCTTACGCGCTGGCAGCAAAACAATGCCCGCTGCCCGGAGCATGCGGCTGGTGCGGATCAGGGGCAAGCCGACCAATGCGGTGGGGTCGTCGTTTTCAATGGCTTCGAGCAAGGCGATGCCCAAGCCTTCACTTTTGGCGCTGCCGGCACAGTCGTAAGGCTGTTCGGCCTGCAGGTAGTTTTCAATTTCCCCGTCGCTGAGCGTGCGGAACTGCACTTTCACTGCTGCCAGCTCGGTCTGCTCAAACCCGGTTTGCAGGCACACCACGGCGACAGCGGTCTGGAACACAACGCTTTGGCCGCTCATGCGGCGCAACTGGGCCACGGCATTGGCATGGTTGCCAGGTTTGCCAAGCGGCTGGCCCTGGAGGTCGGCGACCTGGTCGGAGCCGATCACCACCGCATCCGGGAAGTTGGCGGCCACTGCCCTGGCCTTGGCCAAGGCCAGTCGCCGGGCCAGCGTCGCCGGGGGCTCACCCGGCAGCGGGCTTTCGTCCACGTCAGGCGAAACGACCTCAAAAGGCGTCTGCAGGCGTTGCAGCAGCTCACGCCTGTAAGGCGAGGTCGAGCCCAGGATCAGCGGGCGTGTCGCCATGGGGGAGATGCCGGTGCGGGCATGCGGGGAAGGTGCAGGGTTCATGCTGCGATTCTCTTACACTGCCTGGATGTCCAGACTTCTTCACGCCCAGCGCCTCAACATGCAGGCGTTTGCCCAGGAGGGCAAGCCCCTCATCGAGATTACTCCGCTATCAACGATGGAGCGCCTGGCGCAGGAGATACATGCGCTGGAGCCCGATTTGTCTGTCAGCTGGCAGGCCAGGGCCGAGTTGCGTCCGCGCGCTGGCGCGGAAGACGAGGTATGGCTGCACCTGCAAGCCCAGGCAACGCTGCCGCTGACCTGCCAGCGTTGCATGACTGCGGTTTTTGAGCCGCTGCAGGTTGACCAGTGGTACCGCTTTGTGGCCGATGAAGACATTGCACTGGCCGAGGATGACCAGTCCGAAGAAGACCTGCTGGTCATGGCGCCGCAATTTGATCTGCTGGCCGTGCTGGAAGACGAACTGCTGATGGCCTTGCCCCTGGTTCCCATGCACGAAACCTGCCCCGTGACACCGGTATTCAGTGCGGGCGAGAGTGAATTGAACGGCCAGGAAGAAGCCAAACCCCATCCCTTTGCTGCCCTGGCCCAGCTGAAAAAGGCCAAGTAAGAGTTTCTGCCTCTTTTGGCTTCCGCCCCTTGGCTGGAGATGCTTTGAGGTAGCCCTGATACTCCTCCCAACTTGCATTGGCAGCGGGCAACTGGAAAAATCGGCCGTATCCGGCTATAATCAAAGGCTTGGCGCAGCATCCCTCGTGGAGGCTTGCAGCGTATTTACCCACCCTATACCCCCTCAGGAGCGGATCATGGCCGTCCAGCAGAACAAAAAATCACCTTCCAAGCGCGGCATGCACCGTGCGCACAACGCTTTGACCGTTCCGGGCATTGCTGTCGAATCCACCACCGGTGAGACGCATCTGCGTCATCACATCAGCCCCACTGGTTTTTACCGTGGCCGCAAAGTGCTGAAAACAAAATCCGAAGCGTAATTTCACGCTTTAACGACCGGCCCGCACTTATCCTGCGGGCCTTTGTTTTGTTGAATTCCCATTTTCTGACTGCACCGGTCCTGCCATGATCAGGATAGCTGTCGACGCCATGGGCGGGGATTTCGGCCCGTCGGTCACCGTTCCGGCCAGCCTGGCCTTTCTGGATAGCCATCCCGAGGCCGCAATTTTGCTGGTGGGCCAGCCCGCTACCCTGTCGGGTCAGGCGCAGTTCTCCAGGCTCCAGACCCATCCGCGCTGCCAAGTGGTTGCCGCCTCCGAGGTGGTGGCCATGGATGATCCGATCGAGGTTGCCCTGCGCCGTAAAAAAGACTCATCCATGCGAGTGGCCATCACGCAGGTGAAAGAGGGGGTTGCCCTGGCGGCCGTTTCTGCCGGCAACACAGGCGCATTGATGGCGATCGCCCGCTACCTGCTCAAGACCCTGGAAGGGATCGATCGGCCGGCGATTGCCGCGCTGATGCCCAATGCCAAGGGTGAGGCGACCACCGTGCTGGACTTGGGTGCCAATGTGGACTGCACCCCCGAGCACTTGCTGCAGTTTGCCGTCATGGGTTCGGCACTGGTTTCAGTGCTCACACACAACGACACCCCTTCGGTAGGCTTGCTCAATATTGGCGAAGAAGTCATCAAAGGCAACGATATCATCAAAAAAGCTGGTGAATTGCTGCGATCTGCTGGTAACGCCGGCGATCTGAATTTTTTTGGAAATATCGAAGGTAACGATATTTTCAAGGGCACGACGGATATCGTGGTCTGCGACGGTTTTGTGGGAAACGTGGCGCTGAAAACCAGTGAGGGTTTGGCGACAATGATTGTCGGATTCCTCAGGGCGGAATTTTCGCGCAATATCTTTACGAAAACTGCTGCCATCATGGCTTATCCGGTTCTAAATGCGCTTAAAAATCGCATGGATTACCGGCGGTATAACGGTGCAGCCTTGCTGGGACTTCGCGGACTGGTATTCAAGAGTCACGGTTCGGCTGACGCCTTCGCTTTCGAGCAGGCCCTGAATCGGGCTTATGATGCAGCTCGCAACAATTTGCTGGACAAGGTGAGAGAGCGCATCGCCCACGCGGCGCCGCTGCTGGCAACCGCGGATGCGGTATCAGCAGATATGCCCGCTGCTTCGGCGCCTATCGAACTTGCCGCTCCTACTGCCGCACACTGAGTTATTTCATGAGCCCCTATTCACGTATCACCGGTACGGGCAGTTACCTGCCGCCGCGTCGCCTGAGCAATTCCGAACTGGCTGCAGAACTGGCGGCGCAAGGTGTTGAAACCTCTGACGACTGGATTGTCGAGCGCACCGGCATTCGTGCCCGCCACTTTGCCGAGCCCGGTGTCTGCAGCAGCGACCTGGGGGTAGAAGCCGCCAGGAACGCCTTGCAGGCCGCCGGACTCCAGCCCGGCGATATCGACCTGATCATCGTGGCCACGTCGACGCCCGACATGGTGTTTCCCTCGGCAGCCTGCATTCTGCAGAACAAGCTCGGTATCGCTGGCTGCCCGGCGTTTGATGTGCAGGCGGTTTGCAGCGGCTTTGTGTACGCATTGACCATCGCCGACGCCATGATCAAGACCGGTTCGGCCAGCAAGGCGCTGGTCATTGGCGCCGAGGTGTTTTCGCGCATTCTCGATTTCTCGGACCGCACCACCTGCGTGCTGTTTGGTGACGGCGCCGGCGCCGTGGTGCTGGAGGCGTCGGAAACCCCAGGCATCCTGGCCAGCGACCTGCACGCCGACGGCAAACACGTCGGCATTTTGTGTGTACCGGGCACCGTGTCCGGCGGCAAGGTTCTGGGCGACCCGCTGCTCAAGATGGACGGGCAGGCCGTTTTCAAACTTGCGGTGGGTGTTCTCGAAGATGCAGCGCGCGCAACCCTGGCCATGGCCGGCCTGCAGGAGAGTGACATTGACTGGCTGATTCCCCACCAGGCCAACATCCGCATCATGCAAGGCACCGCGAAGAAGCTCAAGATGTCGATGGACAAGGTGATCGTCACGGTGGACCAGCACGGCAACACCTCTGCCGCCTCCATTCCGCTGGCGCTCGACGTGGCGGTGCGCAGCGGCAAGGTCAAAAAAGGGGAGACGCTGCTGCTCGAAGGGGTAGGCGGCGGCTTCACCTGGGGTGCGGTACTCCTGAATCTATAGCAATTTGCGCCCGTCCTTTAAGGGCGGAAGGCTGTTTTTATCGATATTCCTATGAAACCTTTTGCTTTTGTTTTTCCCGGACAGGGTTCGCAGGCCGTCGGCATGCTCGACGCCTGGGGCGATCACCCGGCCGTGCGGGAGGCGTTACGCGAGGCCTCTGACGCGCTTGGAGAGGACCTGGCCCAACTGATCAGCCAGGGCCCGAAAGAGACACTGGGTCTGACCACCAACACGCAGCCGGTGATGCTGGTGGCCGGTGTCGCGGCTTACCGCGCCTGGATGGCCGAGACTGGCGCCGCACCGGCGGTGGTTGCCGGGCACTCCCTGGGTGAATATTCCGCTTTGGTGGCATCCGGTGTTTTGAGTCTTGCCCAGGCTGCACCGCTGGTGCGTTTTCGTGCCCAAGCCATGCAGGAAGCTGTTCCCGTAGGCGTTGGTGCCATGGCGGCGATTCTGGGTATGGAGGCCGCCAAAGTCATTGAAGGCTGCGCCGAAGCGGTTCGTACATTTGGCTTGGGAACGGCCGAAGTGGTGGAAGCCGTGAATTTCAACGATCCCATGCAGACCGTGATTGCCGGCAGCAAGGCTGCGGTGGAAAAAGCCTGTGAGGTGCTCAAGGCCAATGGCGCCAAGCGGGCCTTGCCGCTGCCGGTTTCGGCGCCGTTTCACTCCAGCCTGATGAAGCCCGCCGCTGACAAGCTGAGGGAGAAGCTTGCCGCCACGGCATTTGCGGCGCCGCAGATACCCGTGATCAACAATATTGAAGTTGCGGTCGAAACCGATCCCGACCGCATTCGTGCAGCCTTGTACGCGCAGGCCTTCGGTCCAGTGCGCTGGGTGGAGTGTGTGCAGGCCATCAAGGCGCGCGGAATCACCACCATCGTCGAGTGTGGTCCAGGCAAGGTGCTGGCCGGCATGGTCAAGCGCATCGATGCTGACCTGACCGGCGTCGCCATGTTCGATCCCGCCAGTCTGGCGCAAACCAGGGAGATGCTTGTATGAGCGATATCAGGTTCGAAGGACAGGTTGCGCTGGTCACCGGCGCTTCGCGCGGCATCGGCGCCGCTATCGCGCTCGAACTGGCGCAACATGGCCTGAAAGTGGTCGGCACCGCCACCACCGACGATGGCGCTGCAAAGATCAGCCAGGCACTGGCGGCCTTTCCTGGTTGCGCTGGAAAAAACCTCAATGTGAACGATGCGGCAGCGGCGGAAGCGCTGATCGACAGCATCGTCAAGGAGCATGGCGGTCTGCAGGTGCTGGTCAACAATGCCGGCATCACGCGCGACATGCTGGCCATGCGTCTCAAGGACGAAGACTGGGACGCGGTGCTGGACACCAACCTGAAAGCGGTATTCCGCATGAGCCGCGCCGTGATGCGCATCATGATGAAGCAGCGTTATGGCCGCATCATCAGCATCACCTCGGTGGTCGGTGCATCAGGCAATGCGGGCCAGGCCAACTATGCAGCAGCCAAGGCCGGCGTGGCCGGGATGACGCGTGCGCTCGCACGCGAACTCGGCAGCCGCAGTATCACTGTCAACTGCGTGGCGCCAGGCTTTATTGAAACCGACATGACGGCAGGTTTGCCCGAGGAACAACAGAAGGCGCTGCTGGGACAGATTCCGCTGGGCCACCTGGGCAAGCCGCAGGACATCGCCCATGCCGTGGCCTTTGTGGCGAGCCCGCAGGCGGGTTACATCACGGGGCAGGAGCTTCACGTCAACGGCGGGATGTACATGTAAACCATCCGGCGGCTGCCGGCATGCCTCGCGTCACCAGGATCATGAATAATGGTGATGCATGCAGCCTGCAGGCACCGGACCACAAGCCGGGTTTTATCCGTCCGGCTGGCGGGTTAGGGAATCAACCCCAACAACGCTAAAATCACGGATTAATTCACAACCCTCAGAGGGAACTATGAGCGATATCGAAGCACGTGTTAAGAAAATCATTGCCGAGCAACTTGGCGTGGAAGAAGGCCAGGTCACCAACGAAAAAGCCTTTGTGGCCGATCTGGGCGCTGACTCGCTTGACACCGTAGAACTGGTCATGGCTCTGGAAGACGAGTTTGGCATCGAGATCCCCGACGAAGACGCGGAGAAGATCACCACGGTCCAGAACGCGATTGACTACGCGAACACCCATCAAAAAGCCTAAAGACTCCGGTCTTTTTTCAGCCCGCTCGAAAGGCCTCCCGCGGTCTTTCGGGATTTTCTTCAGGATTTGCGCATGAGCCGTCGTCGCGTCGTTGTGACAGGTCTGGGGTGTGTCAGCCCGGTGGGTAACACCGTGGCCGACTCCTGGACCAACCTGCTGGCCGGAACGCCCGGCATTGACCTGATCACACAGTTTGATGCAAGCGGCCTGGCCTGCAAGTTCGCAGGTGAGGTCAAGGGTTTCAATATTGCGGATTACATCCCCGAAAAAGAAGCCCGGCATATGGACCGGTTCATCCACCTGGGTCTGGCTGCCGCCTGCCAGGCCATTGCCGACAGTGGACTGCCCACCGGCGACGCGCTCGGTGATGAACTGGCGACGCGTATTGGCTGCAACATCGGTTCGGGCATTGGCGGTTTGCCGATGATCGAGCAGACGCACACCGAGCTGATCAATCGCGGCCCGCGCCGCATTTCACCGTTTTTTGTGCCGGCTTCGATCATCAACATGATCTCGGGCCATGTGTCGATCAAGTTCGGGTTCAAGGGCCCCAACGTAGCCGTTGTGACGGCATGCACCACCGGTCTGCATGCCATCGGACTGTCGGCGCGCATGATTGAATATGGCGATTGCGAAGTCATGGTGGCCGGCGGTGCCGAAGCCACGGTTTCACCGCTGGGTGTGGGTGGTTTTGCCGCAGCCCGCGCATTGTCGACCCGCAACGAAGACCCGAAGACCGCCTCGCGTCCCTGGGACAGAGACCGTGACGGCTTTGTGCTCGGAGAGGGCAGCGGTGTGGTGGTGCTCGAAGAGTACGAACACGCCAAGGCGCGCGGTGCAAAGATTTATGCCGAGGTGGCTGGCTTTGGAATGAGTGCTGACGCGTACCACATGACAGCGCCGGACATTGACGGCCCCCGCCGTTCCATGGTCATGGCATTGAAGAATGCAGGCGTCAATGCGGACGAGATCCAGTACCTCAATGCCCACGGCACTTCCACGCCGCTCGGCGACCTCAATGAAACCAATGCCATCAAGGCGGCTTTTGGCAGCCATGCCAAACACATGGTGGTCAGCTCCACCAAGTCCATGACCGGCCATCTGCTTGGAGGTGCTGGAGGCATTGAATCTGTCTTCACGGTGCTGGCCCTGCATCACCAGAAAATCCCGCCGACCATCAATATGTTCAACCAGGATCCCGAGTGCGACCTGGACTTCTGCGCGAACACGGCGCGTGACGCGAAAATAGACGTGGCTGTGAAAAACAACTTCGGTTTTGGCGGCACCAACGGAACGCTGGTGTTCAAGCGGGCCTGATGTTTTCCCTCTATTTGCCTGGCTGCAAGTCTTATTCCAGTTACTTACTGTCCTGACCATGCATAACGCCCCGCCGGTTACTTACCCGATGGGGCGTTCGCATTTTCAGGGCTTCGCCCTGCTGGGCCTCTGGTTGGCCGGCATGGCTGTGCTGGTGTGGTGGTGGTGGTGGGTGGTCCAGAGTGTCGACTGGCGACTGTGGGTGATGCTGGCGGCAGTGCTGACCGTTGGTCTTTCCGCTGGCCTGGGTTGGAAGAATTCCCCTGCAGGCCAGTTGCGCTGGGACGGCCAGGACTGGTGTTGGGAAAGCCGGGGCTACCAGTCGGGCACGCCGGCGCGCCACCTCACAGTTGCGCTGGACCTCCAGCGCTCCCTGCTGCTCCGGGTGGAGAACCATGACCACGCCACCTTATGGCTCTGGGCCAGCCGGTCTGCCATGCCTGAGCGCTGGCTGGATTTGCGTCGTGCTGTCCACTCGCGGCGGCGCCCGTCCGCATCCACCGAAACGACGATGCCAGTGAATATTTTTGGCAGCCCCGCTGTTGCTGCAGATTTTCCAGCGGAGCCACCTCGGCGTGCCGGTCCATGAGCACTGTTGACGAAGGTTTGCAGGAACCCGCCAGGGCCAGTGACAGCGATGCGATGCTGGTCGAACGCGCTGTTGCGGGTGACCAGAAAGCCTTTGAGCTGCTGGTCATCAAGTACCAGCGCCGCATCCAGCGCCTGATCGGCCGAATGGTACGTGATGTGGACCTCGTCGAGGACATCGCCCAGGAAACCTTTATCCGCGCTTACCGCGCGCTCGCCCAGTTCCGGGGCGAGGCCCAGTTCTACACCTGGCTGTACCGGATTGCCGTGAACACCGCCAAGAAAGCCTTGATGGAACTCAAACGCGATCCGACGGTCTCCGAGAATTCCTTCAAATCCGGCCAAAGCGATGAAAGTGATGAAACTTCCCCGCTGGAAAATGAACTAACGAGTTCAGAAACGCCCGAAGCTGTACTGGCCGGCAAGGAAATTGCGCAGATGGTCAACGCGGCTATGGAGGCTTTGCCTGAGGAGTTGCGTCAGGCGATTACTTTGCGGGAAATTGAAGGTCTGAGCTATGAAGAGATTTCTGAAGCGATGAACTGCCCGATTGGCACTGTGCGCTCCCGTATTTTTCGCGCCCGGGAAGCAATTTCAGCGCGAATCAAGCCCTTGCTGGAAAATCAGTCCGGCAAGCGCTGGTAGCGGTGCAAGGCGAGAGTGAACACTGGAACAAATGTTTGACAAGTACCATCCAGCTGCTGCAAGCCCGAGCAATTGATTGAAAACGGCAGATACAAGCTGCCCTGGACACCATGACATCGACAACAACGCAACATCGTGAATTGATATCTGCCCTGGCGGACGGCCAACTGGTGGGCGACGATTTCTCAAGTGCGCTGGAGATGTGCGAGGCTGATGCCCAGGCACTGGACAGCTGGAATGCCTACCATCTTGTCGGAGACATATTGCGCTCGCCGGAATTGACGGCGCATGCGGCGGATACGGCTTTCGTTGCGCGCTTGCGCGCACGTTTGAGTCAGGCCCCGGCTTTTGTTGCGGCGCCGATTACGTTGAACGTGCCGGCGTTGGCCGGCCGGGCTGGTGGCGAAGCAGCCAACGATGCCAGCTTTCCCTGGAAGCTGGTGGCGGGATTTGCGTCCGTCGCTGCCGTCGCGGCGATTTCCTGGAATGCCGGAACTGGTCTTTTTTCGCCGTCGGCCGCGCCGCAACTGGCCCGATCGGAGCCCTCTGCCCAGCAAGTGCTGGTGGTGTCGGGGCAGGGAACCGTGGTGCGCGATGCGCGGATGCAGGAGCTGCTGGCAGCCCACAAGCAGTTCGGTGGGGCATCCGCCTTGCAGGTGCCTTCCGGTTTTCTGCGAAACGCCACGTTTGAACTGCCTCAAGGCGAGCGTCGTTGATGTGGCGCGGCCCGCAATGACCTGCTGGTTCATCCCATGAGATTCAAGTTTTTTCGCCTTCTGGCTTTGATGGGCTTTGCGCTGGCCGCTGCCAGTGACGCAGCGGCCCAGACGCCGCCGCCAGTTGCGACAACGGTGTCAGGAGTCTCTGCGGAGCCCAGGAACATCAACGACTGGCTGATGCGCATGCACGAGGCCTCCAGGAATCGCTCCTATGTGGGCACGTTTGTGGTGTCTTCCGGCGGCGCGATGTCCAGCGCCAGAATCTGGCATGTCTGTGATGGGACGCAGCAGCTTGAAAAAGTCGAGACGTTGACCGGTGCACCGCGCACCATTTTCCGGCACAACGACAAGGTGGTGACCTTCATGCCGGACCAGAAAGTGGTGCGCGCGGAAAAGCAGGAGTCGCTGGGCCTGTTTCCCCAGCTGCTTAAATCCACCGACAGCCATATCGCCGACTTTTATACGGCCCGGCAAGGGGGCAGCGAGCGGGTAGCGGGCCTGGAGGCCGACATCGTCGCCCTGATTCCCCGGGACACGATGCGTTTTGGTTATCGTGTCTGGGCGGAGCAGAAAAAGGGCATGGTCATCAAGCTTCAGACCCTGGATGCGGATGGCAAGGTGCTTGAGCAGGCGGCTTTTTCAGAGCTGCAGCTGGATGCTCCGGTGAAACTCGACAAGCTGGCGCAAATGATGGCCAGGGTCGACGGCTACAGGATCGAGAAGTCGGGCCTCGTCAAAACCACGGCCAGTGCAGAAGGATGGGTGCTGAAAACGCCGGTGCCTGGCTTTCAGTCCATGGGGTGCCACAAGCGTCCGCTGGCTGGTCAGGGCAGAAGCGATCCCATGCAATGGGTTTTTTCAGACGGGCTGGCGTCGGTGTCGATTTTTGTCGAATCTTTTGATGCGCAACGTCACCTCAAGGAGTCCCGGATGTCCCTGGGTGCCACGCAATCGCTGACCCGGCGTGTCGATGCTTACTGGCTGACAGTGATGGGCGAGGTGCCCATGGCCACCCTGGGCCTGTTTGCCGACGGCCTTGAACGCAAGAAATAGTGCCCCATCTCGGCAGTATTTCGCATTTGCAGAGGCGGGTAGCCGGGTGTCCGGCTCCATCCATCTGCCGGGCTCCCGATGCCTGACTTGCCATGTTCTTCCCTTTCCTCTTTTCCGACAATTTTCTCAAAGGCTGATGATGCGTACATTGAATTGGAAACAAAGTCGTTCTTGCCTCGCGGCGGGCATGCTGGCTCTGGGAGTCACCCTGATGCCTGTCGAGTCGGCTCTTGCCCAGGTAAGAGGCTTGCCGGACTTCACAGAACTGGTCGAAGCGGTGGGGCCCTCCGTTGTCAATATCCGGACGCTGGAAAAGGTCAAGGCAGGTGCGGCGGGCAGTGCCGACGAACAGATGCTGGAGTTTTTCAGGCGCTTCGGCATTCCGGTGCCGCCCAACATGCCGCGGGCGCCGCGACCAGACGGTGGCCAGCCGGACGAAGACCAGCCGCGCGGCGTGGGCTCGGGCTTCATCCTGACGACCGACGGACTGGTCATGACCAATGCCCATGTCGTCGATGGTGCCGACGAGGTGCTGGTGACGCTGACGGACAAGCGCGAGTTCAAGGCCAAGATCATCGGGACGGACAAGCGCACCGATGTGGCGGTGGTCAAGATTGAAGCAACAGGCTTGCCGGCTGTGAAAATCGGTGACATCACGCGCCTGAAGGTGGGTGAATGGGTGATGGCGATTGGCTCGCCTTTTGGTCTGGAGAACACCGTGACGGCCGGCATCGTGAGCGCCAAGCAGCGTGACACGGGCGACTACCTGCCTTTCATCCAGACCGACGTGGCAATCAATCCCGGCAATTCGGGCGGCCCCCTTCTCAACATGCGCGGAGAGGTCGTCGGTATCAACAGCCAGATCTACTCGCGCTCCGGCGGCTTCCAGGGCATCTCGTTTGCCATTCCGATTGACGAGGCCACCCGCGTGGCCGACCAGTTGCGCACCAATGGGCGGGTGACGCGCGGTCGCATCGGTGTGCAGATCGACCAGGTCAGCAAGGACGTGGCGGAGTCCATCGGGTTGGGCAAGCCGCAAGGTGCGCTCGTGCGCGGTGTCGAGGCCGGATCACCCGCGGAAAAAGCCGGTATTGAGGCGGGCGACATCATCACCAAATTTGAAGGCAAGGCGATCGACAGGGCGACCGACCTGCCGCGGATGGTGGGCAATGTGAAACCCGGTACGAAAACGACCATCACGGTGTTCAGGCGCGGCACCACCCGCGACCTTAATGTGACGATTGCCGAGGTCGAAGCAGAAAAACCGGTGCGCAGGGCACGAACACCCGAGAGCAAGCCGCCGGTTGCGGGTCCTGCGCAGGCGATAGGCCTGGTGGTCAGCGAACTGCCCGATGCGCTGAAGAAAGAACTCAAGATCAAAGGCGGCGTCAAGGTGGATGCGAGCGAAGGTTCTGCCGCCCGGGCCGGCCTGCGCGAGGGTGACGTTATTCTTGCGATTGCCAACACGGAGGTCGCGAACGTCAAGGATTTTGAAGCGGTGCTGGCCCGAATCGACAAGAGCAAAGTGGTGAATGTCCTGTTCCGGCGTGGCGACATTGCGCAATATGCGCTGATCCGCCCGGTACGCTGAGACTGCATGGGGGGGGCGCGGTTCTCTCTCGTGTCTGCTGCCCCTGAAACCTCCTTACCCTGCCAGGTTTGGGGGTTTTGTTTCAACTGCAGCTGCTCTGGCGCTTACAAAAAATATTTTCAAATGCCGGAGCCGAAATATGTTTGTGATCGCTAACATTGGATTCTGCCTAAGGATGAGTTTAGGTAGAATGGATGAAGTATTCCGGATCATTCGGATATATCAAGCGTTTAAAAATCTGCTCTTCTGCATGAATTGGCACGATTCATTGCTGATCCACAGATCACTCACAAGTTGTCCATAGGCTCTCAGTGAAAATTGTGAATAAGTTGTGGATAAAATCCATGTTGCTGCCTTGCAACGGGAAAAATTTGGCAATTTCGAGGCTATGCGTGGTCGGCTTTTTGCCTACAATGAAGCTTCCAACTATCGCAGTTGCCATAGATTGTTGGTTCAGGGCGCGTCACAAGTGACGCGCCCTTTTTTATGGCTTTCGCGAATTGACTGCGATGTCTTCGCAATACTTTCAAGCACTTAGGCGTCCCCTTTGATGAATCACATCAGAAATTTTTCGATCATTGCGCACATTGATCACGGCAAATCCACACTGGCTGAT
>CAZIYA010000045.1:0-15607 GCA_964543355.1 uncultured Polaromonas sp. | reverse complement strand
TATGGAACTCATTACGCTGACCTCCGTTTCCCTTGAGGAAACATTAGCTGGCCACAACGGGATGTGGCTGGTTGATTAACCTTCCGCAACACGGCTTGACCGATTAGCGGATGCGACTGTGGCAAGGAAGGGCCTTCAGAAACAGGCTCGATTGTGCCACCGAATGCCCAAACGGCGAAACCCGGACCACCACAAAGGCGCCCGGGTTTTGTCATGCAGCGGGCCGACCGCGTTGGCCGGTCTGCTTCGGGCTCAGACCAGGCCGGGGTTTCCCGCCATGCCGACCAGGCCTGGCACATTGGGTTTGGGCGGCTTGAGGACCTTGTGTGCCTTCAGGTAAGTCTCGACAACCTCCCAGACCGGCGGGCCGGCATTCTTGCTGGCTTCCTGCACCGGCGCCCAGCCGGCCACCTTGTAGGTCTTGCCGGCCTCGATCAGCTTGTGGCCCAGGCGCATGTCCTGGATGCGGGCACCCATCTTCGCGCCCGGCTCGCAGCGGTAGCTCAGCCCACCGACGCGAACCATGTCGCCGCCCTGCTGGTAATACGGGTCAGGATTGAACAGGTTGTCACCCACGTCTTCGAGAATGGTCTTGATCATGTCGCCGCGCATCTCGGTCAGCGTGGTCCAGGGGTAGGTGATCGCCGTCTGGTCCATCAGGTGCTCGCGCGTGATCGCCTGGCCCGGCAACAGCGAGGTGCCCCAGCGGAAACCGGGTGAAAAGGCGATGTCGGCACCACGCACCTCCATCAGTGCGTCAAGGATGAGCTGGTCAAACGTGCCGTTGAAGTTGCCGCGCCGGTACAGCGTACCCTCGGTGACCGCGAGTTTTTCGGACAATTTGGCCTCGTAAGGCGCGCGGACCTTTGCAATCAGTGCGCTCATGGCCGCGTCAGCCGGCAGCAGGTTTGAAAACACCGGCAGCAGGCGGTATTTGAAGGCCACCACTTTTTTGTCCTTGACGTCGAGGTCGAGCACGCCCAGGAACTTGCCGTTGCTGCCCGCATTGGTGACGATGGTCTGGCCGCCGGGGTTCTTGACAATCACCGGTACCGGCACGCCGTCATGGGTGTGGCCGCCCAGGATCGCGTCGATGCCGGTCACGCGCGAGGCCATCTTGAGGTCCACGTCCATGCCGTTGTGGCTCAGCAGCACCACGGCCTGCGCCCCTTTGGCGCGCGCTTCGTTGACGGTTTCCTGCATCTCGCTCTCGCGGATGCCGAAAGTCCAGTTAGGCGTCTGCCAGGACGGGTTTGCAATCGGCGTGTAGGGAAAGGCCTGACCGATGATGGCCACGGCAACACCGTTCATCTCCTTGATGACATAAGGCTTGAACACCGGGTCGCCAAAATCGCTGGTCTTGACGTTTTGCGCAACAAAATCCACCTTGCCGGCGAAGTCTTTCTCGACAATGGTCTTGATGCGCTCTTCTCCGTAAGTGAAGTCCCAGTGGCCGGTCATCACATCCACGCCCAGCAATTTGGCGGCATCGACCATGTCCTGGCCCTGCGTCCACAGCGCGGTGGCACTGCCCTGCCAGGTGTCACCCCCATCGAGCAGCAAGGCTCCGGGCCGGCTGGCCTTGAGCTGACTGACCAGTGTCGCCAGGTGCGCAAAACCACCAACCTTGCCGTACTGACGTGCTGCCCGCTCGAAGTTCAGGTAGGTGAAGGCATGGGCCTCGGCCGTTCCGGCTTTCAGGTGGGCTGCCTTGAGCAGGTTTTGCCCCACCAGATGCGGCAGCCGGCCCTTCATGCTGCCCACGCCGATGTTGACGGAGGGTTCGCGGAAATACACCGGCATCAGTTGGGCATGGCAGTCGGTCATGTGCAGCAAATGCACATTGCCGCTGCGCGGCACGTTGTACAGGCCAGCCGCCTGCGCGGCGCCGGCCTCACGCTGTAACGGAAAACCGGCGGCCAGTGCGGCCGCCATGACACTTGCAAACTCGCGGCGAGACAGATTCATGGCGATGGATACCCTGCCTGCTCAAGCAGGCGCTGTTGAATGACTACTGTTTTGATAGCTGCCTGCGCCCGCCGGATAAGGGCTACAGGCACAAATGGCTATTAAATTACTTGTTCACGGGCGACGCCGGGTCCAGCAGAAGCGCCATCACATGACGCAGCTGGGTTTCGTTCAGGATGCCGGCATGGCCAAAACGCGGCATGCCCGAGCAGGCGTTGTACGCCTTGGAATTCCAGAGCTTGCCCCAGGTGTAGTCCACGACGGGTTTGCTGGCTGCGGCCGCCGGATCGGCAACGCCGCGCAGCTTGCCGTAGTTGTAAAGGCTGGGGCCGATGGAGCCGAAAGACAACTCCGCCTTGCTGATCTGGTGGCAGTTGTAGCAACTGCCGCCGTTGGCGGAACCCGGCTGGTCGGTCCAGGTCATGCCGCGGCCGTTCTGCGCAATTTTTTCGCCTTCTTTCCAGTCGCCCAGAAACTTGCCGTCCGACGGCATCTTGACGGTCTTCATATTGGCCTCTTCGATAGATTTGGCCAGTTTTTCGTCGAGCGCCGCCCCCTGGGCTTCCGAGCAAGCCTTGTTGGACGCGTCCTGGTCCAGCCAGCCGGTTTTGGCAATGCCCTGGTCACGGAACGAGGACTTGATCACTTTCTGCGTGGCTTCGGCCACTTGCTGCGGCGAAGGACCGGTGGCGCAACCGGCGAGCAGCACGCTCAGGGCCAGCATGCCGGCCTGCTTGTATGTTTTTTTCATGTCTATGCTTCCTGTTCTCGTTTCAACGCTTGAGGGCCGGTGCCGTGGAAGTACCGCCTTTGCCATTCACCCCCATGAAGACGCCCAGTGCGATGGTCGCGTCCGAGGCATATCCTGGAAACGGAAAGCGCTGCTGGCGATAGCAGTCGTTCAGGCGCCGCTGCATGCCCCAGAGATCGCCGCTGGAAACCCGATAGGCTGGCCAGGCACCGAAGCCGTCGCCTGCGCCCGGATTTTTGGTCAGGTTAGGCAGATCCTGCAGGCGCACCCGCTTGTTGTCTTCACCATGGCAGGAAGCGCAGGAGAAGTCGTACGGGCCGCCACGCTGGTAGAACACCTGCTTGCCCACGGCGTACATCAGCTTTTCCTCGGCATGGGCCTGCGGCAGGTTGAACTTCATGCCACGCGATTCGCCGGAAATGTAGGCGACCAGCGACTCCATGTTCTTCTGTTCGCCGCGGCCAAACGGCGTTTTGGCGATGGCATCGGCGCTGAAGCCCTGCAAGGTTTCCATGCAGGTCAGCAGGCGCGACTCCAGGTCCTGCACACGGCCGGTGTCGGCGAAATAGCGCGGCAATTCGACAAACGCACCCTTGACGACGCCCGGGCCTTTGCCCAGGTCGCATTGCGCCAGGCTGGCATTTTTCGGGCCCCGGGCCTGCTTCCAGAGGGCTTCCCCCCTGGCCTCGTACAGCTCGGCAGGGTTGCCGTCGGCCAGCATGGCGCGGTATTCGGCAATGCCCTCGGCCGTGCTTTTTTGCGCCGCCGCCGATAAAGGCAGCAGGCACACGGCCGTCAGACCCAAAAGATTCCATCTCATCGCGTGCTCCTCGTAGTTATTGGCTTGTCAACGGTTCAGGAAATCACTGCTTCATCGGTTCGCTTGTCGCCCTTGTTGTCGACCCAGCTGACGGCCACTTTATCGCCGGCCTTGCCACCCTTGAAGGCAAACTGCATGAAGGGGTTTTTGGACACGGCCGGGCCCCACTGGGCGCTCATCACCATCTTGCCATTGTGCGTGGCGCTGATGTTCTGGATGAACCAGGCCGGTACGATTTTGCCGGAGGCGTCCTTGCGCTGGCCACTTTCCATTTCATGGCTGACCAGCACACGCACGGTGGTTTTATCGCCCTGGGCCTGTGCCCGGATTCTCATTGGATCTGACATTTTCTGTTTCCTTTCAATCGTTTCTTAACGCTGGACGGCGTGGGCCGCCTGGCCCAACTCGCAGCTCAACCGCCGCAGCCGCCCAGGGTGACTTTCACTTCCTTGACCGCATAGAACAGCTTGTCGCCCACCTTGGCCAGGGCGTACACATTCGAGGACTGTCCCATTTTCAGGTTGGTTGACACATTGGCGTCGGTCCCTGCGGGAATGTCGAACAGCGCAGCCAGGGCGCTCGGGTTTTTCTCGACCACCAGTGCCAGCTGCGTGGTGCCGGCAATGTTGCTTTGGGCGCCCACGCGCACCACGCTGCCGTTCTCGGCAATCTCGGGGGCTTGCAGGACCAGATCCTTGCTTTCGACCGGCGCGCCGGACGCACCGAGGGCCTTGGCCACTTCGGCGAGCGTCTTGCTTTCAAAAGCCGCTTTGTTCCAGGCTGGCGCAGTTTGCGCATGGGCAGGCACCAGGCCGGCAGAGGCGGCCAGCGCCAGCGCGGTCGCGCCTGAACTGGTGGCTAGAAAATGACGACGTTCCATGATCTGAACTCCTTTGGATATAACTTCAGCTTGTTAAAAACTTGAACACGATTTGACACAAAAACCTCAATTCGCAACAGGGTATTTCTCCCCACCGCGCCACTTGCCTAGGGTACGAAATCCCGCGCCAGCCACTGGGCCAGCTGGGTCGCTTCGGCATCATTCAAGGTTTGTGGCGGCATGGGCATGCTGCCCCAGACGCCCTGTCCACCACTCCTGATTTTGCCCGCAAGGTAATTCACCGCATCGGCGCGGCCTTTATATTTGCCCGCGACATCCTTGAAGGACGGCCCGACCAGCTTGCTGTCCATCGCATGGCAGCCGACGCAGGCATTTTTCTGAAGCAACGGCATGACCACCGCCTTGGCGGCACCGGGGGCGTTTTGTGACGGCGCCGCGTTTGCTACTTTTTCAGGAGCTGCTTGCGCTTTTACAGAAAGGGCTGCAGCCTTTTCTGGCACAAAACCCTCGGCGGCGGGCCGACTGGTGTCGGCACCCCGGGTGGAGCCCACCAGACGCATCTGGTCCGCCAGTTGCCCGTGGGCATTGCGGGCATAGTCCGGCAAGAAGCTTTTCACGACGACCTCTTTGCGGCAGTCGCGCATGCAGGTCGAACCCTGCACATCGGGCTTGGCCGTGCCGCCGAACTCCGGCCCCGGCCACATTGCATGGGCCGTGGTTGTCCCCTTGCGGTTGGGCAGGCGCTCCTGCACTTCGCGGATATTGGCCTCGGACAGGGTGAACTCTGCAGGAACAATGCTGCCCAGGTTGAGGATGTAGGCTGTCACCGCATACACCTCGTCGGTGCTCAGCGACTTGGGTGCGTTCCACGGCATGGCCCGGTTGATGTAGTCCCACAGTGTGGACAGCGTCGCCATTTTCATCAGCGCCGTGCGTTGCGGCTGGTTGGCACCGGGCAAGAGGTTGTTCACCCGACCGGTCTTGATGTCTTCAACCGTGGTACCGCCCGCAATCGGTGTGAAGATCTCTGACGATTCGCCAAAGCTGCCGTGGCAGGAGGCACATTTCCCTTCCCAGACCACTTCACCCTGGCGCACCGACCCCTGTCCTTTGGGCAAACCTTTGAAGTCGGGCCGGACGTCAATGTCCCAGGCCCTGATTTCCGCCGGTGTGGCCGTGCGGCCTATGCCCGGGTACCCGTCGGCGGTTTTTCCCCCGGCATGGGCGATGGATACGCCCCAAACCGCGAACATAAAAAAGATGGTCGCCCAGCCAGGGCGCAAAAACCTAGAGCTGGACATTCTTGACCTCGCCGTTCTCGCCCAGCGCCCAGGTCTGGATCGCGTTGTTGTGATAGATGCTGCGCGAAGCCCGCACCTTGCGCAAATCGCCATAGGTCGGCTGGACATGGCCGGTCTCGTCGATGGCGCGGCTCTGGAAAAAAGCCGGCTTGCCATCCCAGACGAAGTCGCTGTTGAAACGCGTCAGGCATTTGGACAGCACCGGCCCTTCGAGGCGCGCCGGCTTCCAGCTCCGGCCGCCGTCCAAGGACACATCGACCCGCCGGATCTTGCCGCGTCCGCTCCAGGCCAGGCCGGTGACGGTGTGAAAGCCCTTGTCGAGCAGCACCTGGCCGCCGCTCGGCGATGTGATCACGCTTTTGACTTCCTGGATGCTGGTGTACTGGCGGTGCTGGCCGTCGGGCATCAGGTCCATGTAATGAATGCTTTCGTCCTTGGTCGCATAAGGCATGTCGCCGAGTTCGATGCGGCGCAGATACTTGACCCAGCTGACGCCCTGCACGCCCGGCACGACCAGGCGCAGGGGGTAGCCGTTTTCGGGGCGCAGCATCTCCCCGTTCTGCCCGTAGGCCACCAGCACTTCGCCACTCATGATCAGGCTCATCGGGATGGTGCGTGTCATGCCCGAACCGTCGGCGCCTTCGGCCAGAACGAATTTGGCGCGCTTGAAGTCGGCCCCGCACAACTCCAGCAGCGCGCGCAGCGGTACCCCGGTGAATTCGCTGCAGCTGAGCATGCCGTGGGTGTACTGCACCGTCGGCACCGCCACATTGCCCCATTCCATGCCGGTGTTGGCGCCGCACTCGATGAAGTGCATGCGGCTGACGCTGGGCAGGCGCATCAGCTCATCCATGTTAAGCACCATGGGCCGCTTGAGCATGGTGGCGTCCGAGCCATTGATCATCAACCGGTGTTTTGACGGATCCATGTCCCACCAGCCTTGGTGATGCCGCTCGAAATGCAGGCCGCTCGGCGTGATGATGCCGAACAGGCCTTGCAGCGGGCAAAAACTCACGCTGGACTGCGGCACCCGCGTCAGGCCCGGGCTTTCGCGGCGCTGCAGGTTTTTTTCCCACTCACTGGGCAAACCGTAGCCGCGCGCGGCCACGGGCTGGCCCAAGCCCTTGCTGTGGGCAGGCAGGTTGATGATCTCGGGGTCGTCCCCCGCCGCCGCCCGTCCCGTCACCATGGCACTGGCAGCCGCAGCCACCGCGCCGGACAAAAAGCCGCGCCGCCCGGCCCTGACCTCCTGGATCTGGTCACGGCTCAGGAAGTTTTCTGGCGCTCGCCGGATAAAACGGTTCAACATGGGTCGCTCGCAAAAGTTTCAGATGTCATAGCTGTGCGCCCTTGCATGCTGGGCGGGTGAGAGGCTTTGTTCGGCCGGCACGGCACCCGGCTCGTCGAGTTCAATCGCAATCTGGGTACAGACGCTCCGGCACAAGGCGACGGCTTTTTCGCTTTGCACGCGGTAAATCACTTGTGTGCCGTCCTTGCGTTTGGCGAGTACGCCGGTGCGAAACAACACCGCGAGGTGCTGGGACAAATTGGGCTGGGTCGTATCAATCTCGGCCAGCAGTTCGTTGACCGATTTTTCGCGCTCGCACAGGGCACTCAGCACACGCAGGCGCATCGGAGTGGCCAGCACGGCGAACAATTCGGCCGCCAGCTCAAAAACCCGGCCCTGCTCGGACTTGGCTCCCGCTTGAATCATGTCGTTCATAAACTGCCTGGCCATTTAAATATAAGTACCGACTGATATTAAGGGCGAGATGCATCAAACAAACACCGGAAATACCCTTAGGCAACTGGCAAAGTGGGGGCTGACGCTTGGCAAATCCGTTGACAAGCACACAATCGCCCACGGGTTGGTACGGCCAGAAATCACCAGAAAACAGGAGGCTTTTGTCTTACGCCGTGCTATAAAACCACTGGCGTCCAGTGGTTGTTACCTGTCCATACCCCATGTTTCTCAAACGGCTTGTTTTTTCAATTTGTACCGCGTCGGCCTTTGCCCTTCCGATGGCCCCCGCGCACGCGGAAATTGACGCGCTGGTTCGCGAATCTCTGGCCCTCGTCGAACAGGGGCAGGCACAACAGGCTTTCGACCGGCTTGCCGCTGTCGAAACGGAACGTGCCGGAGACCCGGACTTCGACACCGTGCTTGGCATCGCGGCCAATGACACCGGGCAGTTCACCCGCGCCGTCTTTGCACTTGAGCGCGCCCTGACCGTCCAGCCAGCCAATGCCCGGGCTCGCGCCGAACTCGGCCGCGCACTCTTTGCACTCAAGGACAACCAGGCCGCCCGCCAGGTCTTGCAGGAAACCAAACGGGAAAACATCCCTGCTGACGTAGCCCGACGAATAGACGATTTTCTGCTGGCAATCGACCGCAATGAAGAGGCCGCGCGGTCTTCCATCAAGGCGTACATAGAAACCAGCTATGGCTCCGACAGCAACATCAACAGCGGCCCCAGCAACGCCAATGTCGCCGTACCGGCGCTAGGCGGACTGGTCTTTACCCTCAGCCCCACCGGTGTCAAACTGAAAGATGACTTTTACAGCGTTGGTGCGGGTATCTCCGGACGCTACGTCACGGAAAACCCCCGTCTGTCGCTGATTGGCAGTGCGGCCGGCAACTACCGTTTCAACCTGGACCACAACAACTTCGACACCAACCAGTTCGACATTACGGCGGGAGCAAGCTACCGGGTCGACAAGGACGAATTCACCGCCGTCGCGCAGGTCGGCACCTATGCGGCCGACAACAGCCCGGTGCGCAATCAACGGGGTATGGTGGGTGAGTGGACCCACCGTCCGGACGTTGCCAGCCAGTGGAGCACCTACCTGCAACTGTCCACCCTGCGCTACCCCGGCCAAAGCCTGCGCGATGCCGAACGTTATGTGTTGGGTACCTCCTACGCAACCGTCCTTCGCAGCGGACTGCTGGTTTTTGGCGGTGGCTACTTCGGTGTCGAAGACGAGCGCGCTTCCGGCGTGCCGCACCTGGGCCACCGGCTGGTGGGCCTTCGCGCCGGCTTGCAGCAGCCGCTCAATGCCGATATCGACCTGTTTGCCAGCGTGGGGTTCGAAAACCGCCGCTACGGCGGATCCGATCCGCTGTTTCTTGTTACCCGCAGCGACCGGCAATCCACCCTGAACCTTGGCCTGAACTGGGTCCCCGCAGTGACCTGGCGCGTCACGCCTCAATTGTCCTTGTTGAAAACAAGCTCCAACATTGCCATCTCCGACTTCACCAAACGCGTGCTCTCCGTCACGGTTCGCAAGGATTTTTAGGGAACTCCTTTGGCAGGGCATGCCGTCCATGCGACCATTTGTTACCCGGCCAGTAAACGATCCGGCAAGGCCTTGATCATGAAACCAGAATTCCGATTGAAAAATACCGCCCTGTTGTTGACACTGGCCGCTGCCTTTCCTTTGCAGGCTCATGCCCTGGCCGGCGTTGCCCAGTTCACCGCAGGCGAAGTCAATGTGCGGCAAACTGATGGCCGAACCACCGCGCTGGCCAAGGGCAGCAACATCGACAGCGGCCAGGCCATCGTCACCGGCGGCAACGGCCGCGCACAGGTCCGGTTCACCGACGGCGGGCTGATTTCCCTGCAGCCCAACACTGAATTCAAGATTGCCAACTACGTCGACCTGAACGATCCCAAGGAAGACCGTTTTCTGGTGGACCTGCTGCGCGGCAGCATGCGCGCCATCACCGGGCTGATCGGCAAGCGCAACCGCGACAACTACAAACTCACCACCACCACCGCCACCATCGGCATCCGCGGTTCCGGTTTCAAGGTGGGCTACAACCCCGACGGTTCGCTGGGCATCAGCAGTGAGCTGGACAAAATCGAGGTGTGCAACCAGAGCGGCTGCATCGGACTGGTGGCCGGCGAATCGGTCAAGGTTGTTGACAACGCCACCCCGCCGGTGCGCACCAGCGAAAGGGCCAAGGACGACACACCCAAGCCTCCTCCGAAGGAGATTGTCGTGGTCGGTGAGGATGTCGGCCCTACAGGGTACCCAGTCATCCTACCAACGGTTGAGCCCAAAGAAAAAAATTTCACCGACATCACCGTTCTGGGCGTCGTGACCGACAGCTCCAACAACGCCTTTAATGAGTTGGGAAGCGGCAGCGGGCTGAACAGCACATTTGAAGTAGCAAGCAACAAACTGATCAAGGTCAACAAGTCCGGCTCCACCTCGACAACCTGGACGCCGGCCAGCGGGGCCATTGTCACCGCCGGTTCTCTCGGGAATGTTGCTGACACCGACTTTCTGGGCTGGGGCAGCTGGAGTCAAACCACCAAGGAAGAGGTTAGCGGCAGTACCACCGTAACCCCTTTGAAGTATTTTCACTACGTGGCTGGCCGCCCCACCCCCGTCGCGAACATGCCCACTACCGGCACGGCTACCTACAACTTTGCCGGCGGTTCTTCTCCTACCCGTATCAATGGCGGCGGCACAACGGTGGGAAGCATCAATGCCGCGAATACTTTTTTGAGCGTCAATTTTGGTACAAGTGCGCTCACGGCCAATATCGACACCTCCTTCGTCATCATCAGTGACACCGCGACGATTTCCGGCGCCTCGTTCAGCGGTTCCTACGTCAACGGTTTTTTCACTGGTTCGGGGGCCAGCAGGGCAGGATTGACATTCAGGAAGTCGCTGACGGCCGGTGACGTGGTGACGGGCGCCGTGGCCTTTACAAAACAGTAGGTTTTTCTGATCACGCCTTCCACGTCATCAACATGACACCGGATCGAAAGATATTCAACATGAAATACCACTTCCGGCTTAAAAACGCTGCACTGCTGATGGCACTGTCTGCGGTCTATCCCTTGCAGGCCCATGCCCTGGCCGGCGTTGCCCAGTTCACCGCAGGCGAAGTCAATGTGCGGCAAACTGATGGCCGAACCACCGCGCTGGCCAAGGGCAGCAACATCGACAGCGGCCAGGCCATCGTCACCGGCGGCAACGGCCGCGCACAGGTCCGGTTCACCGACGGCGGGCTGATTTCCCTGCAGCCCAACACTGAATTCAAGATTGCCAACTACGTCGACCTGAACGATCCCAAGGAAGACCGTTTTCTGGTGGACCTGCTGCGCGGCAGCATGCGCGCCATCACCGGGCTGATCGGCAAGCGCAACCGCGACAACTACAAACTCACCACCACCACCGCCACCATCGGCATCCGCGGTTCCGGTTTCAAGGTGGGCTACAACCCCGACGGTTCGCTGGGCATCAGCAGTGAGCTGGACAAAATCGAGGTGTGCAACCAGAGCGGCTGCATCGGACTGGTGGCCGGCGAATCGGTCAAGGTTGTTGACAACGCCACCCCGCCGACGCGCACCAGCGAGCAAGCCAAGGTTGAAACGCCGAGTACCCCAAAAGACCCGGTCGTCGTCGGTGACAAGGTCAACGAAGAAGGCAAGGCGGTGATCGTCACGAGCGTTGCAGGGACGGCGGCGCCTTCAACCGGCAACTTCACCAATATGCTGGTCCGCGCGAGTTATGACGCAACCACGGGCGGCTCGTCATTTGTACCGACCGGGGGCGCACTGACAGTGCTGGACAATGGGAAAGTGACCAAGTTCACTGATGGAACCTTCGGCTATACGCCCAACACGGTGGGCTCGTCCGGCTTCCTGGGCGCCGTCTCGACCAATGATTTCATTGGCTGGGGGGTGTGGACCAGCGCCACCAAAGCCAATCTCGTCACACCCTCCCCCATCCCGGTCAATTACCTGCACTTTGTTGCAGGCCAGCCCACCGCTGTGATGCCAGTCACGGGATCGGTAAGCTACTCACTGGCGGGATCCACGGCGCCGACGCTGTATACGGGCACAAGCGGAACCCTGTTGAGTACCTCATTTGTCGCCGATTTTGTCAACGCCACCATCGCGATTTCCCTCGCAACAAGCTTTGGGACGGTGAGCGGCCCCTTGTCAATAGCCGGACAAGACTTTACCGGCGGGACCAACGGAACCATCAAGGGATTTTTCAGTGGTCCCAATGCCGCCCGGGCGGGCCTGGTTTACAACGGGTTCAGCGCCGCAAATTATGGCTATTTTTCCGGCGCGGCGGTGTTTCAGGCACCCTGAGCTCCAACACTCAGCGAAGGTAAAAATCCAGCGCCTGTTCGATCGCTTGAGGCCCATGAATATCCTGCGCCTTGCGCACCGCTGCTTCACCCACTTCCCTGCACAACTGCTCTGATGCCTGCAGGCGCATCAGTGCATCGTAGGCCTGTTCCTGGGTCTCGATGAGAAAGCCATTGCGGCCATCGTCAACGATTTCCACATAACCTCCACGCCGGTGCGCGACCACCGGCAGGCCGCAGGCCATGGCCTCTGCCACCACGCGGCCGTAAGCCTCTACAGAAGCGCCGGTCCGGTAGAAGAATGCATCCAGCGATGCGTAGAAATCCGCCACCGGTTCCGCGCCGGCGGGCAGCAGCTCGATGCCGTCCACTCCATCCAGCGCGGGCGCCAGGCAAGTCCCTCCCATGATGCGGACCTGCAGGCCCCGGCTGGCAAGCATGCGGTACAGGGCCGGGTCATCCGGATGATGCTTGTCCAGCGCGTCGCGGCTTACCCGTCCCACAACAAAAGGTCGGGGTGCAAGTGGCGCTGGCTGGGCCTGCCGAGCCGCTGCCACCTCAAGAAATGCCTGGAGTTCCATCAGGCTGTGACTGACCCGCCCCGGCAGGCCGACGCTTTGCTGGAGCATGCGTGACACAAACACCAGTTCCGGCTCCAGCCCTGTGGCTTCGCGAATGCTGTCGATCAGCGAAAACAGCAGCGCGTGGCTGGCCAAGTTGCAGAACACGATGATTCTTTCGAAGCGCGTGTATTTCAGCCAGACGCCGGGACGCACATGCACCCCGCCGATCAACAACACCCCCTCCTTCGGAAAGCGGTGTGAAAACGGCTGGACGGTGGTGATGCCCCGTCCTGCATAACTGCGGTGCGGCGCCGCTTCTGCCCAGAGGGCAACAGGGCGCCGCCCCGCGATCAGGCGCTGGAGGTCCAGCAGCTCCCGCTCGGCGCCTGTGTAGAAGTCATTGAAACGGCCCAGCAGGTGCAACGCGGGCGCGGTGGGAGGAAACGCGGGTGGGTTCATGGCGTGCGCCGATTATCCGCCGGCCGCGCCAGCGCGAGCATGGTGTCGGCCCGATGTTGCCCCCGCAGCTGCCACATAATCACGGCATGCCCGCGCCCACCGCCGCCGACGAGAAAAATGACCTGGCTGAATGGATGCGCCGCGGCATCCAGTTGCACACCGAAGGCCAACTCGAGCAGGCCCTGGTAGCGTTTGAACACGCATGCAGACTGGATCCCGACAACGTCAATGCGGTCTCTGCTGCTGCCACAGTGTTGTCGGCGCTGGCGCGTCCGGCGGCAGCCTACCGCCTGTTGCTGAGCCTGGCGCCGCGCCTGCTCCAAGAAGCCGATGGGGCGGCCAATCTGGCCATCGCTGCGGAAACCTGTGGCGACATGGCGCAAGCCCGGCTGGCGTACGAGCGCGCGCTGCAACTGGATCCGGCGCATTTGCGCTCACTCAACAACCTAGGCCTGATGGCGGCCACCCAATCACAATGGGATCTGGCAATAGGCTACGCGGAGCAATGCGTCGCGCTGGCCCCGGCAGAGGTCACCTATCACCATAACCTGGCCGACTTCCTGGCCGGTGCCCGGCGCTATCCGCAAGCACTGGCGGTGCTTGATGCGGCCGCACGGCGTTTTCCGGAACACCTCGATATCGCCGTCAGGCGGATTGCTGTTCTGGCATTCAACGGGGAATTTGAACAGTCCCGCCTGCTGGCCGCCAGCCTGGACGGCACCGCGCAGGATTACCTCCAATCCTTTCTGTCCCAGGCCCTGACCCCGACCGATCCTGAACGCATGCTCAGGCCGGCGCCACCCGCCTCGCCCGATCCGCTCGGCTTGTTCACCGGTCAGGCTTTTGAGGCGATGGCGGAATGCGATTGGCGGAGCAATGCGAAGCTGGCCGCTGTCTTGCGGGATTCGCTCGCCGACAGCGTGCGGACGGGTCAGCATCGTGACTGGCGCGACGCCCAGTTCTACGGCCTGATGCTCGATCTGCAGGAAGACGAGCTGGCGCAGATGCGGCAGGCCTCGGTCAAGGCCATCGCCGCCAGCCTGGGCTCTTCGCTGCCGGCGTTCAAGACCGCTCGCAAAACCCACGCACGCAGCACCGATACACGCATCCATGTGGGACTGGCCGTACCCAGCCTGCGCAATCCGCGCCAGCGGCTGGCCCTGCAGCGGCAGCTGGTGCTTCACGACCACCAGCGTTTTGCCATCCATGTGTATGCCGGCACGCACAGACCCGAGCTCGCGTACAGCGACAGCCTGCGCCCCCATGCGGCCAACGTGATGGAGACGGCACACCTGAGCGATGTGGAACTGGCAGCCCGTATCCGGCTGGACCAGCTGGACGTGTTCGTCGACATGGCCTTTGCGTCGTCTGCCTGCCGCCCGGAAATTGTCGCCCTGCGCGTGGCGCCGGTGCAAATCCGCCCGCTCACCTGGCACCGCCACCATCCACCTGCGTCCTGCGACTACAACATGTCGGACCGTTTCATCCATCCGGACGGTCTGGACCTGGCGCCTTACGGGCCGGTGCTCAGGCTGCCCCACACGTGCTGGCTCGCCGTCCACAGTGACGACTCCGGAACGCCCGGGCCACTCTGGGCACCTGACAATTTGCAGGCTGGGGCGCTGCTGCTCTGCTCGCGCTTTTCGCCTGCCACACTGAACCCGGAGACCTTCAGGGCCTGGATGCAGATCCTGCACGCACTGCCCGAGGCGGTGCTTTACCTTCCGGGCTGCAAATTCGCCGCGGCGGCCAACCTGGCGCGAGAAGCAAGCGCAGCCGGCATCAACGCCGCACGGCTGGTCTTTGAGCACACCTTCGACCCGGCTTGTGCACGCACGCGGCGTCCCGACCTGTTTCTGGATCCCCTTCGCTTCAGCGCTGCCGAAGGACTGGAAGAAGCCCTGCGCATGGGGGTACCGGCCTTCAGCTGCACCGGAAACACCATGGCCTCGCGCATGGGCGGCAGCCTGCTGCGTGCGGCCAGTCTCCCCGGCTGCGTGCTGGAGAGCCGGCAGGCTTATGCGGATGAGGTGGTACGGCTGGGTCGCGACGCGCAGGCACTTTTGCAGCTGCGGGAACAGGTGCGCACCGTTACACCGAAGTCCGCACTGTTCGACCTGCAGTCGCGCGTTCGTGACTGGGAAAGCGCCTGGGCCTGGATGACGCAGCGCTCGCGCGACGGGCTGGCGCCGGCCGCTTTTACTCTGCCACCTTGACCTTTGCCCCCACCGGCAGGTGCTGCTGGTTAGCCTTTAAACGCTATTGTTATGATAGCTGCCTGCGCCCGTCCCATATAGGCTGGAGGCCATTTTCGTCAATAAAAATCCCACCCTGGCGTCAACCGGCTTCCACGCGATCGCGAATTTGCTGCAACGCCGCCGGATCGTCCAGCGTTGTCAGGTCGCCCGCATCGCGTCCCTCGCACACCGCCTGGATGGCGCGCCGCAGCAGTTTGCCGCTGCGGGTTTTCGGCAGGACGGACACAAAACGAACGCGCGACGGCCGGGCCAGCGCGCCCAGGTCCCCGTCCACACGTTTCATGATCTCGCCTTCGAGCTTGAGCGCGGCGGCACTGTCCGTGAGCACACTGCTGTCCCGGGGCACAACAAACGCCATGGCCACCTGGCCCTTCAGGCTGTCAGCCACACCCACCACAGCAACCTCCGCCACACCGGTATGCCCTGAGATGCTTTCTTCGATTTCGCGCGTGCCCAGGCGGTGGCCGGCGACATTGATCACGTCGTCGGTGCGGCCAAGGATGAAGTAATAACCGTCCTCGTCGCGGATGC
>CAZIYA010000044.1:0-15771 GCA_964543355.1 uncultured Polaromonas sp. | reverse complement strand
CGTCACCGGGTGCAGGAAGTCCTTGAACAGCAGCACCAGCACGATGTAGATGCAAAGCACACCGGTCAGCATGGCCAGGCCGAAGCTGGCAAACAACTCACCCATGACTTCGGCATCGCCGATTTCCACCACCTTGACGCCGGCCGGCAGGTTTTTCACGGCAGGCAGTTCCTGCACGAGCTTGGTCACGTCGCCCAACGGCAGGCCGGAGAGTTCGATCTCGAAATTGACGTTGCGCGAACGGTCGTAGCGGTCGATCACCGCCGGCCCGCCGGCAATCTCCAGCGTGGCCACCTGGCCCAGCATGACCGGGCCCTTGGCACCCGGCACCGCGAGGCGTTCCAGCACGCTCAGGTCCTTGCGCGCCGCGTCGTCAAGCTTCACCACAATCGGCACCTGACGTTCCGGCAGGTTGAGCTTGGGCAATGAAGCATCGTAGTCACCCAGGGTGGCAATGCGCAGTGTTTCGCCGATCGCTGCGCTGGTAACGCCGAGATCGGCCGCGCGTGCGAAGTCGGGCCGCACGGCGATCTCGGGCCGGATCAGGCTGGCGGTGGACGCCACGCTGCCCAGGCCTGGCACGGTGCGCAGGTCTTTTTCCACGGCAAGCGCCGCGGCCTGCAGAGCCAGCGGGTCTTCGCCGGTCAGCACCAGAACATATTTTTCGCCCGAGCCGCCCAGACCGACCTTGGTGCGCACGCCGGGCAGCGCCTCCAAGGCAGCACGCATCTTGTTTTCGATGCCCTGCTTGCGCGGCCTTTCGGTGCGCTCGGTCAGCAGCACGGTCAGGGTGGCTTTGCGGGTTTCAGCTGCTCCGGACATGGCAAACGGGTCGGTGCCGGCGCTGCCGCCGCCTATGGTGGTGTAGACACTGCGCACATGCTCGACTTGGCTGACCAGTTGCCGGGCGTGTTCGGCCGAGGCCTTGGTTTGCTCGAGGCTGGAGCCGGGCGGTAGTTCTATGTAAACCTGGGTCTGCGAGTTGTCGTCCGGGGGAATGAAGCCCGTGGGCAGCAGCGGGATCAGCATGATGGAGCCGAAGAAAAACAGCGTGGCCGCCACCATGGTGGTCACGCGGTGCTTCAGGCACCACGTCGCCCAGCGCATGTAGACGCGCATCCAGCCTGGGTCCTTGTGGTCGCCGACGATGGGCTTGAGGATGTAGGCCGCCATCATGGGCGTGAGCACACGCGCCACCACCAGGGAGGCGAACACGGCCAGCGAGGCGGTCCAGCCGAACTGCTTGAAAAACTTGCCGGCCACACCGCTCATGAAGGCGGTGGGCAGGAAGACCGCAATCAGCGTGAAGGTGGTGGCGACCACCGCCAGGCCGATCTCGTCAGCCGCCTCCATGGCAGCCTGGTAGGGCGTCTTGCCCATGCGCAGATGCCGCACGATGTTTTCCACCTCCACGATCGCGTCGTCTACCAGGATGCCGATGACCAGCGAGAGCGCGAGCAGCGTCACGACGTTGATCGAAAAGCCCAGCAGGTACATGCCGATGAAGGCCGGGATCACCGACAGCGGCAGCGCCACGGCCGACACAAAGGTGGCGCGCCAGTCGCGCAGGAACAGCCAGACCACCAGCACTGCCAGCAGCGCGCCTTCGTAGAGCAGCGCCATCGAGCCGTCATATTCTTCTTCGACCGGTTTAACGAAGTTGAAGGCTTCGGTCAGCACCAGGTCGGGGTGCTGCGCCTTGAGTTCTGCCAGCGCCACCTGCACGGCGGCGCCGACGGTGACTTCACTCTCGCCGCGGCTGCGTGCGACTTCAAAACCGACCACCGGCTTGCCGTCGAGCAACGCTGCCGAGCGCGGGTCGGCAAAGGTGTCGCTGACAGTGGCCACCTGGTCAAGCCGGATGCGCCTGCCGTCACTGAGCGAGAGTTCCAGCCGCGCCAGCTCTTCGGCAGATTTCACGGTGGCCAGGGTGCGCACGGGTTGCTCGCTGCCGCCCAGGTCGGTGCGGCCGCCGGCGCTCTCGGTTTGCACCTGCCTGAGCTGGCGCGAGATGTCGGCGGCGCTGGCGCCCAGTGCCTGCAGTCTGGAGGGATCGAGCGCGACACGCACTTCGCGCGTCACGCCGCCCACGCGGTTGACCGCGCCCACGCCACGCACGGCAAGCAGCCTGCGCGAGATGGTGTTGTCGACGAACCAGGACAGTGCCTCGACATCCATGCGGCCCGAAGCCACCGTGAAAGCCAGCACCGGCTGACCGGCCAGGTCCACCTTGCTGACGATGGGGTCGCGCACATCGCCGGGCAGATCGGAGCGCACGCGTGCGACGGCTGAACGAACGTCATCGACGGCTTCCTGCACCGGCTTTTCGAGGCGGAACTCGGCCGTGATGGTTACGCCGCCGTCCTGCACCTTGGTATAGATGTGCTTGAGGCCCTGCACGGTGGCAATTGAGTTTTCGAGCTTGCGCGCCACCTCGGTTTCCAGCTGCGCGGGCGCGGCGCCTGGCAGAGAGGCCGAGACGGTGACGGTCGGCAGGTCAATGTCCGGAAAGTTCTGCACCTTCATGGCATTGAAGGACAACATGCCGCCGAAGCTCAGCAGCACGAACAGCATTACCGCGGGAATCGGGTTCTTGATCGACCAGGAGGAGACATTCATCATGTTGCTCCTTATTTGCTAGCTGCTGACGCAGGTGCAGCAGGGGCTGAAGCCGCATTTGATGTGGATGTGCCGGTTGCCGCGCCCGGCACAGCGGCAATGCGGACCAGATCGCCGTCGTTGAGGAAGCCGGCGCCGTCCACCACAATGCGTGTATCGGCTGTCAGGCCCGAAACCACCTCGACCCGGTCGCCCACCAGCCGGCCGGTCTGCACCTTGACCTGGCTGACCCGGTTGTCGGCGCCCAGCTGGAACACGAAGTTGAAACCGTCCCGGACCACGATGGCGCGCTGCGGCACCGTCAGTGCTTCCGACGTGCCGAGGTTGAATTCGCCGCGGGCGAACATGCCGGCCTTGGCGGGCGCATCCTTGCCCGCCGACGCCGGCAGGTCCACGTAAACCAGCGCCGAGCGCGTCTGCGGATCGACGGTGGGCGCAATCATGCGCACGCGGCCACGCAGCTCGCCGCCGCTGGCCGGCCGGATGACGGCCGTGGTGTCGGTGGTGATGCGGCCGAGTTCGGCCGAGGTCACTTCGGCACGCCATTCGAGCCGGCCCTTGCGCACCATGCGGAACAGCTCGGTGCCGGCGCTGACGACAGCGCCCACCGTGGCGGTGCGCGCCGAGATCACGCCACTGTCAGGCGCCAGCACCTGGGTCTGCCTGCCGCGCAGCTGCTGCGCGTCCAGCACGGCCTGCGCCGCCTCGGCGCGCGCGCGCGCAGTTTTTTCGGTGGTCAGGTACTGGTTGATTTGCTGGGTGCTCAGCGCGCCCGAATTCTGCAGCGTGCGGGCGCGTTCGGCATTGGCCGCGGCGTCCGAAGCGCTGGCCTGGGCTTCGAGCAGGCTGGCGCGCGCCTGGGCCACGTCGGCCTGCACGCTTTCGGTCGAGAAGGTTGCCAGCACCTGCCCGGCTTTCACCACGTCGCCGACATTGGCCCGCACATCGGTCAGGCGCAGGCCGTTCGATTCGGAGCCGATGATGGCTTCCTGCCAGGCCACGATGTTGCCGTTGGCGGCCAGCGCGATGGCCAGGCGTGCCGGCTGGGGCTGGGCGGCCGTGACCGTCAGGGCCGGTTTGGGTGCGGCCTTGACGTCTGCTGCAGCATCTCCGGATTTTCCGGAGGAAAAGAAAAAGAAGGCGCCCGCTGCCACGGCAACAACAACGATGGCGATCACGGCAACGGGTTTGAGTTTGAATTTGTTCATGGTGTTCTTGGAATCAAACAGGGACGGTAAAGAGGAGAAAAAGCTCAGGGCCTGGCCGGTGCGGCCTGTGCATTGGAAGATACTGAAGGGCCAGCTTCGGGGCCGGCCATGGCCGGCGTCCAGCCGCCGCCCATGGCGCGGTACAGCGCCACCCAGGCCGACAGGCGCTCGCGCTGCAGCGAGGCCAGCGTGGTTTCGGCGCTAAGCTGCACGCGGCGTGCGTCTTCCAGCTCCACCAGGCTGGCCAGGCCGTTGCGATAACGCGCCTCGGTGCCGGTGAAAGACGCGCGGTAGCCGGCCACCGCGGTCTGCGCATCGCCCTCGCGCGCGGCCGTGCTCTGCAGGTTGACCAGGGCTTCCTCGACCTCGCGCACGGCTTGCCGCACGCGGGCGCGGTAAAGCGCTGCCGCTTCCTCGTAACGCGCCCGGGCGGCATCCACATCCGCGGCCCGGCGCCCGCCGTCGAACAGCGGCAGGCTCAGCGCCAGCGGACCGATCGACCAGGTGTCCAGCGTGGTGGTCACTCCGTCGCTGCGAAAACGCGAGTTGCCGATGGATCCGCTCAGGCTCAGGCGCGGGTAACGCTCGGCCTGGGCGCTGCCGACATCGGCGCTGGCGGCCGCCACTTCGCGTTCGGCATTGAACACGTCGGGGCGCTGGGCGAGTGCATCAGCCGGCACGGATGCTATTGAAAACATAGCTGTTTGCGCTCGTGATTCGGGGGCTAGAGCCACTTTTTGCCTGATATCCGGCTCGGCCAGCCCGGTCAGGGCCACCAGCGCCTTGAGGTCCAGCTCGCATTGCGCCCGCTGCTGCGTGGCGCGGGCGCTGGCCTCGGCGGCACTGGCACGCGCCAGCGCGTCGGTGGCCGGCGCGGTGAAGCCTGCTTTGGTGCTGAGGTCGGACAGGCGGGCGGTTTCACCGCGCGAGGCGGCATCGGACTGCGTCACGGCCTCCAGCTGCCGGCAGGTGCGCAGGCTGTAATACTGGTTGGCAACCTCGGCTGCCACCGACACGCGTGCATCGTGCCACTGCGCCTGGGCACCGGCCAAGCGTTCGCTGGCCGCATCGCGGCCGGCCAGCCTGCCGCCGAACACATCAATCTCCCAGGCCGCCTGCAGGCCGGTTTGTGCGGTGGTGATCACGGGTGCCGCGCCAGGCCCGGTGGCTGGCTGCGTGCGGCCGCGGCTGATACTGGCCGTGGCGTCGAGCGAGGGCAGAAGGGCCGCGCCGGCCGCTACCCGCGTGGCACGGGCTTGCTCGATGCGCGAACGCGCCGTTGCCACAGTGGGGCTCACGGCCTGCGCGGCACTGATCAGCTCGACCAGTAGCGGGTCGCCCTGCTGCTGCCACCACTGCGTCAGGTCGGTCAGCGTCCCGTTGTGCGGAAGCCCGGCCGTCTGGACCTGCGTGGGCAATGGGGCGAACCACTGCGAAGGCGTGTTGGCAGAAACCTTGTCCGGCGGTGCATGCAGCGCGCAGGCACCGAGCAGCAGCGGCACCAGGCCAGAGGCGATCAAGCGTGTTTTTCTCATGTCTTGTTTTTCTTTGAGGGATTTTTTGGAGAAGCAAGGGACTGGCGCCGGGCCAGTTCAACAGCGACCATGGCTTCGGCAAAGTCCACCAGGCGCGAGGCCCACAGGTCGATGGCACGGGGTGTGGCGATCAGTTGCGGCCGGACCGCCTCAATGACGTCGCGGCTGATGAACATCTGCATGGCCAGTCCGGTGATAGAGAAAGCCAGGCGATGCACATCATCGTCAGCTTTCGTGACGCCCAGATGGCGGCCCAGCACCTCGACCAGTGCCGCATGCGCCGGCTTGATGTTGCAGCTGATCTCCTCGGCCCACAGGCCTGTCGGCTCCAGCATTTCACGAAAATGCAGGCGGGTGACCTGCTGCACCAGGTCGCCCTGCTTCAGCGGCTCGAGGAAACCCGCGATGAAGCCCTCCAGCGCTTCCCGCAGTGTCAGGTGCGCTGGCTGGTACCTGGAAATGTCGTCGCTGGCGTTGCCCAGCGGCTCGTTGAAGACGGCGCGGTACAGCCCGGCCTTGTCGCCAAAGTAGTAGCTGATCGCTGCAATGTTGGCACCGGCCGCGTGCGCTATTTCGCGCGTGGAGGTTTTGGCAAAGCCTTTTTCGGCAAACAGCCGAAGCGCACTGAGCAGCAGGTGGGACCTGGCCTCGGCACCGTCGGAGCGCTGCCTGCGCACTTCCGGGCCGGAGCTGGCGGCGCCCGGCAGGACGGGAGGGGTGGTTTTCATGTGCCGATTAGAGCACATACATCAAACGATCGATTTAATTAGAACAATTGTTTCAATTGCATACATCAACTGCGCTGTGCCGGTCACCGGCCGGGCGGGTAGCGCCCTTCCGCGCTGAAGGCTGTCAGGCGGTGAGCGGAAGCCGGCCGCTTTCAAACACGGTGGCCCACACAGCGAGCACGGCATCCCGTTCGGCCTGAAGTGCTGGCGGGACCACCTGGGTGGGCTCTTCATTGAGCCGCGCATGGTGCTGGACACGGCGCAACTCGCGGTAGGCGCGGGCCGCGGCTTCGCCCTGGCCGGGTGGCAACAGCCCGGCAGCTTCGGCGCGTTGCAGCAGGGCGATGTTGCCGACGTTGTCGACCAGCTCCGGGTGCTGGCGCGACTGTGACAGCACCAGGAATTGCACGGCAAACTCGGCATCCACCATGCCGCCGGTGCTGTGCTTGACATCGAATTTTTTGCCGGCTTTTTCATCTTTGATCGGGTGGGCCGCCCGCACTTTTTCGCGCATCGCGACAATTTCCCGGCTCAGCGCGGCAATGTCGCGCGGGGCGGTGATCACGGCGAGGCGCACCTGGTCAAACCGCTGGCGCAGTGATTCCGCGCCCAGGACAAAGCGTGCGCGGGTGATGGCCTGGTGTTCCCAGGTCCAGGCGGTATTGCTGCCGCGTTGCTGCTGATAGTTTGCATAGGCCTCGAAACGGGTGACCAGCAGCCCCGAGTTGCCGTTGGGCCGCAAGGCCGTGTCGATCTCGAAGAGGTCGCCTTCGGCGGTCTTGATGGTCAGCCAGTTGATCAGCTTGCGCACAAAGGCCGCGTAGACCTCGGGGGCCCGTTCGTCCTCGTCCTCGTAGACAAACACGATGTCGAGGTCGCTGCCATAGCCGAGTTCCTTGCCGCCCAGCTTGCCATAGGCAATGATGGCGAACTGCGGCGCCTCGCGGTGGCGGTTTTTCAGATGCTGCCAGCACCAATCGGTGGTGACCTTGAGCACGGCCTCGGCCAGCGCGCTGAGGTCGTCGGCGACTTCCTCGACCGTCAGCGCCCCTTCGACGTCGCGTGCCAGGGTGCGGAAAACTTCGGCATGGTGCGCACGGCGCAGCAGGTTCAGGCAGGTTTCCTCGTCATCCTCGCCGGTACGGCGCAGCGCCGCCAGCCGTTGCTGCAGTTCCTGCATGAAAACGGCGGCATCAAAACGTTCGTGCAGCATGGCGTCGCTGGCCAGTTCGTCGATCACACCCGGGTGCTGGAGCAGGTAGCGCGCCGGCCATTTGGCCGCGCCCAGCAGGCGCAGCAGCCGCTCATGCACGGCGGGGCGCTCGAGCAGCAGGGCCAGGTAACTTTCGCGGCGCAGCAGCGGCTCGATCCAGTCGAGAAGGCGCACGGCCGCGTCCTCGCCGACACGCCCTTCGGTCAGCCACTGGGCGGTGCGTTGTACCAGCCGGACCAGGCGTGCGCGCGCATCGTCGCGCAGCCCCGCCACGCGCGGGTGTGTTCGCCACAGCTCCAGACGGGCGCGGAAGCTGTCAGGCAAGGTATCTGCGAGCTTTTCAAGCAGCTCTTCCAGGTCCTGGGGTGCCGCAGGGGCCGATTTGCCGCAGCCCTTGCAGTCGCTTTTTTTGCCCAGCAGGGTATCGAATTCCTGGGCCACCAGTTCCCGGTGGGTGTCCAGCTCGCTCAAGAAGGCGCAACAGTTGCTGTAACCCAGTGTCTGCGCGATCCAGGCCAGGTCGTCGTCACGCGTGGGCAGTACGTGGGTTTGCTGGTCGTCCAGGTACTGGATGCGGTGCTCGACGCGGCGCAGAAAATCGTAGGCACGCATTAGCGCCTCGGCCGTGGCCTGCGCCATCAGGCCGGCGCTGGCCACACGCTGCAGCGCATCCACCGTCGGCCGGGTGCGCAGCTCGGGAAACTGTCCGCCGCGCACCACCTGCAGCAACTGCACGGTAAATTCAATTTCGCGGATGCCGCCGCGCGACATTTTCACGTCGTTGGCGCGTTCGGGGTGGCCCGCCGCGCGTTTGGCCGCATGTTCGCGGATCTGCCGGTGCAGGATGCGCAAGGAATCAAACACGTTGTAGTCGAGGTAGCGCCGGAACACAAAAGGCAGCACGGAGCCCCGCAGCGCCTGGGCCGAACCGCTTTGAATGCATTCAAGCGGCGCCACCACCCGGCTCTTGAGCCAGGCAAAACGCTCCCATTCACGGCCCTGGACCTGAAAATATTCCTCCAGTGCCCCCAGAGAAACCGCGGCCGGCCCGGAATTGCCGTTGGGCCGCAGCGCAAGGTCGACACGGAACACAAAGCCATGTTCCGTGGTTTCCCCGATCAGGTTGTAGATGGCCTTGACCTGCTGCGCAAAATATTCGTGGTTGGAGATGACGCCCCGCCCGCTAGCCTGGCCGGCGGTTTCACCATCGTGGTCGTACACGTAGATCAGGTCGATGTCGCTGGAAACATTGAGTTCCCTGGCGCCGAGCTTGCCCATGCCGATGACCCACAGCTGGGCTCGTGCGCCGGGCTCGCCGGGCGCCTGGGGCACGCCATGCAAGGCATCCAGTGGTGGGCGTGATGCACAGATCGCGATGTCCAGGGCCAGCTCCGCCAATTCCGTCATGGCCCGGGTCACGACTTCCAGCGCCACGCCACCGCCATCTGGGCCGCCCCGGGCGAACCCAGCCCCCTCTCCAGGTGACAGGGGCGGCGCATCGCCGAAGGCGCGCGAAGCGACAAGCGTGGGGGCTTCATGATCACAGTCAAGAACCACCAGGCGTTCCATCACGAGCTGGCGCAACACCCGCAGGGCGGCACCGGTATCCAGACCTTGGGCCTGCAGGGCCTCATAGGCCGTCTGCATGGTGGCCCGCACCGGCGCGCCGGCCGGCAACAAGGCCAGCTGCTTCGCATAACGCCGCCGTATTCGCTGGACAAAGCGGGAATGGCCTGATGCCGCCTCTGGCAGGGCCGAAAGTTCGGGCGATGGCATGAACATCACTAAACTTGCCTGGGTGGCGTGGAACGGACGGAAGCGCTGAAGGTCATAATTCTCATGCCAATGGATCAAACGACACCCTCACAGCCAGCGCTTGCCTCACGACGTCTCAAATTTGCCGCGCTTGCCGCGCGCCTGGCCCTGTGGCTGGTGCTGGCGTTCTGGGTTCTTTTTGGTATGGCCTGGGCCGTACTTCACGGCTGGATTGTGCCGCGAATCGGCGAGTTCCGCCCGCGGCTCGAAACGGTTGCCAGCCAGGCGCTGGGCACACCGGTACGTATCGGGCAGATCACGGCACGTTCAGGCGGCCTGGTTCCTTCTTTCGAGCTGCGCGACGTGGCCCTGCTTGACGCCCAGGGGCGCGAAGCCCTGCGCCTGCCGCGCATCCTGGCAGCTGTATCGCCCTCTTCGTTGTGGGGTCTGGGCTTCGAGCAACTCTATATTGACCAGCCCGAACTCGATATTCACCGCGCGGCGGACGGCAAGATTTATGTGGCCGGCCTGGACGTGTCGCTTGAGCCCGGCAAGGACAGCAGCGCCATCGCCGACTGGTTTTTTTCGCAAACCGAGTTTGTCATCCGCGGCGGAACGGTGCGCTGGACCGACGATTTGCGGCAGGTACCACCACTGGCCCTGACCCAGGTGGACTGGACCCTGCGCAACCCGGGCCGGCGTCACCTGATGCGCCTGGATGCGACGCCGCCAGCGGCCTGGGGCGAGCGCTTCAGCCTGCGCGGCATGTTTCGCGAGCCGCTGTGGTCGGACGGCGCTGGGCAGTGGCGTCAGTGGGCGGGCCAGCTTTTTGCCGAGTTTGGCCGTGTCGATGTTTCCGAGGTCAAGCGTTACGTCAGCCTGGACACGCTGGGCATCGACCTGCGGGCAGGCAGCGGCGCGTTGCGGGCCTGGGCGGATGTCGATGGCGGCCAAATCATCGGCGGGACGGCTGATGTGGCGCTGCTGGAGGTCGATGCGCAGCTGGGCCGGAAACTGCAGCCCCTGGCGCTGCAGGCGGTTGGCGGCCGTTTCGGCGGCCGGCAATTTGCCGGCGGCTTTGATTTCGCCACCGAAGGATTGCAGTTTCGCACCCGCGATGGCCTGCAATGGCCGGGTGGCAATGCCTCCATCGTTTACACCGGTACCGAAGGCAGGTCACCGGCGCGTGGCGAAATCAAGGCGGACAAACTCGACCTGGCAGCCCTCGCGCTGATCGCGAACCGGTTGCCCTTGGGGGACGCTGCACACTCGATGATTGCAGCGCTGGCACCCAAGGGGCTGGTGGAAGTCGTCGAGGCCCAGTGGCAGGGCCCGCTGGATGCGCCCATCGCTTATTCGGCCAAGGGGCGTGTGACGCAGCTTGAAATTGCGCCGCAAGCAGCGGCACATGCCGTCGGGAACCGGCCGGGTGTGCGCGGCGCCGCGGTGGATTTCGACCTGACGCACCAAGCCGGGCAGGCCCGGGTGAAAATCGCCAACGGCGCCATTCACCTGCCGGGTATTTTTGAGGACCCGCAGTTGCTGCTCGACCAGTTTTCTGCGGATGCCCAGTGGAAGCTGAGCGGGCCGAAAATCGACGTGCAGCTGCGCAACATGCTGTTTGCCAATGCCGACGCCCAAGGCAGCGCACAGGCGAACTGGCATACCGCAGAAGCGGCTGGGCCCTCTGCCAGTGGCGCCGCGCATGACAGCCGTTTCCCCGGCGTGCTCGATTTGCAGGGAAGCCTCAGCCGGGGGGATGGCAGCAGGGTGCACCGCTACCTGCCGCTGATCCTGCCCGACACGGTGCGCCACTATGTGCGCGACGCGGTGACGCAGGGCGCGCTCACCGATGTGAAGTTCAAGCTCAAGGGCGACCTGAACGACATGCCTTTTGCCGATCCCAAAAAGGGCGAATTCCGGGTGTCGGCCAAGGTGGACAAGGCCCACTTTTTCTATGTGCCCAAATCAGTGCAGCCGCGGGAAGCCGGCGCCTGGCCGGCGCTGACCGAGCTTGATGGCGAGCTGGTCTTCGACCGCGCTTCCATGCAGGTCCATGGCGCGACGGGCCGGGTCGCCGGCTTTCCCGGGCTGCAGGTGGTCAAGGCCGAGGCGCGCATCCCCGACCTCATGCATGCAGCCACGGTGCAGGTGGATGCCGAGCTCAAAGGCCCGCTGGCGGAGGCGGTAGGCTTCGTCAACGTCTCACCGCTGGGGGGGATCACCGGCAAGGCGCTGGCCAGAACCGTGGCGTCCGGCGCTGCCGACTACAAGCTTGCGCTCAGTCTGCCGCTGGCGGATATTGACAAGTCCCGGGTGCAGGGCAGTGTCAGCCTGGCGGGCAACGATGTGCAGTTCGCCCCGGACACGCCCCAGCTGACGCGGGCGAAGGGGCTGGTGACATTCACCGAAAATGGTTTCGGGATCAGCGGCGGCCAGGCCCGCATGCTGGGCGGTGATGTTCGCCTGGAGGGCGGCATGCGGCCGGTGGCGACCGGACGGCCCCCTGCGGCGCCCCTGGAATTCCCCGATGCGCTCGTGTTTATTCGGGCGCAGGGGACGCTGAGCGCAGAAGGGCTGCGCCAGGCCAGGGAGCTGGGTTTGGCAGCACGCCTGGGGGCCCATGCCAGCGGTGCGGCTGCCTACACCGCCAGCCTGGGCATCAGGAAAGGCATGATCGAGTTCAGTCTGGCCAGCAATCTGCAAGGACTGGCTCTGAGCCTGCCCGCACCCCTGACCAAAACCGCAGACACTGCCTTGCCCCTGCGCTTTGAAAATACGGCGCTGCGCGAGTCGGTCAGCGCTGGCCAGCCGACGCAGGACCAGTTGACGCTCAGTGTGGGGCGGCTGGCTTCGGTGGTGTATGTGCGCGACATCAGCGGGACGGAACCGCGTGTCCTGCGCGGTGCCCTGGCCATCGGCCTGCAGCCTGGTGAAAGCGCGCCGCTGCCGGACAGTGGGGTGGCGGCCAACATCAACCTGGCCACGGTGGACATCGACGCCTGGGACAAGGTGCTGAGCGTCTCGACCGATGCCGCTCCCGCCCCGCCCGCCGCCGACAACCGGCTGACTCCGGCCAGCGCCGTGCTCAGCTACCTGCCGACCACCATGGCGATTCGTGCCAACGAGCTGCTGCTGGAGGGGCGCACGCTGCACAAGGTGGTGCTCGGCGGCTCACGCGATGGCCTGACCTGGCGTGCCAACGTCGATGCGGCCGAACTCAATGGGTATGTCGAATTTCGCCAGCCCGGTGGGGCCGGCGCTGGACGCCTGTATGGACGCCTGTCGCGCCTGAGCCTGGGCCAGGGTACCGCCAGCGAGGTCGAGGCCATCCTCAATGAGCAGCCTGCCAATATTCCGGCGCTCGACATCGTGGTCGAGGACATGGAACTGCGCGGCAAAAAGCTGGGCCGGGTGGAAGTTGAAGCGGTCAATCGCGGCGCCGGTACGGTGGCCCGTGAAGGCGGTGTGCGCGAATGGCGCCTGAACAAGCTCAATGTCATCATGCCGGAGGCCACGTTGACGGCCACCGGCAACTGGGTGGCAGTTGATGCGCAGCAGGCCGCTGCTGCAAGCGGCGCGCGCGGAGCGGGCGAGCGGCGCCGCACGGTGATGAATTTCAAGCTCGATATTGCCGATTCGGGTGAGCTGCTCAAACGTTTTGGCATGAGTGATGTGATTCGCCGCGGCAAAGGCAAGCTCGAGGGCCAGATCGCCTGGATAGGCTCACCGCTGAGCCTGGACTATCCGAGCCTGAGCGGGCAGTTCAATGTGAATGTGGCTTCGGGCCAGTTCCTCAAGGCCGACCCCGGTATCGCCAAGCTGCTCGGGGTGTTGAGCCTGCAGGCTTTGCCCAGGCGATTGACGCTGGACTTCCGGGATGTTTTTTCCGACGGCTTTTCCTTTGACTTCGTGCGCGGGGATGTCACCATCAACCAGGGCCTGGCTTTCACCAACAATCTGCAGATGAAGGGTGTCAATGCCGCCGTGCTGATGGAAGGCACCGCCGACATCGCCAGGGAAACCCAGAACCTGACGGTGGTGGTGGTACCGGAAATCAATGCGGGCACCGCATCGCTGATTGCCACCGTGATCAATCCGGCCATCGGCCTGGGCACCTTCCTGGCCCAGTATTTCCTGCGGCGCCCCTTGAGCGAGGCGACGACCCAGGAATTCCACATTGACGGGACCTGGACCAATCCGAAAATCATCAAGGTCGATCGCAAACCCGTGACCGGGGCCAAACCCGGTGACGACAGCACCCTCAAGAGGTAAACATGCACGTCGCCGCCCTTCAAATGGTTTCAGGCATCCATGTTGCCGCCAACCTGGCCATGGCCCGGCAGTTGCTGGAGCGCGCTGCCGCGCAAGGCGCCGAGCTGGCGGTGTTGCCAGAATATTTTTGCGTGATAGGCCTGAAAGACACCGACAAGCTGGAGGTTCAGGAGACGGCGGGCGAGGGGCCAATCCAGGACTTCCTGGCCCGGTCCGCGCGCGAACTCGGGCTGTGGGTGGTGGGCGGGACCGTGCCGCTGCGTGCCAGCGACAGCCGCCGTGTGCGCAACAGTTCACTGGTGTATGCGCCTTCGGGGCAGTGTGTGGCGCGCTACGACAAGATCCACCTTTTCCGTTTCGACAACGGGATCGAGCAGTACGACGAATCGCGCGTGATCGAATGCGGCGCGGAGCCGGTCACCTTCGAGCTGCCCTCTGCGGATGGCCACAGCTACCGGGTGGGCCTGAGCATCTGCTACGACCTGCGTTTTCCCGAACTGTACCGGGCCATGAAGGCGGATGTGCTGCTGGTGCCCAGCGCTTTCACCCGGACCACCGGCCAGGCGCACTGGGAAGCCCTGCTGCGGGCGCGGGCGATTGAAAACCTGGCCTATGTGGTGGCTGCAGCACAGGGCGGTGCGCATGAAAATGGCCGCCACACCTGGGGCCAGAGCCTGGTGGTGGACCCCTGGGGCGAGGTGCTGGCGCAGCAGGCGCAGAACCCGGCGGTGGTCATGGCGCAAGTCTCGGCCGAGCGCCTGCGAGCGGTTCGCCTGCAACTGCCCGCACTCAACCACGGGGTGTTGTGAATCCATCCGACGGGGCTGAAACCCCTGCCCCGCCTGCAGGAGGCCGGCGTCGCTGGAGCCGGCGCTGGGCCTTGTGGGCGCTGCTGGTCACCTTGCTGGCGGGCCTGCTGTCGACCCTGGTCTGGCTCGCGGGACGTTACGAATCGAGCCAGGTGCAGAGCCGGATGGAGCAGGACGTGGTGCAGACGGCCACCGATATCCGCGGCGCATTGACGCGCAATGTCCAGAGCATGCAGGCCTTGCAGGCGAACAGTCCCGGCCCGGAAGCATGGCGTGTGCCTGCGACCGAATTGCTGCACGCGCACCGGGAGATCATGCGGCTGGAGTGGCGGGATATGGCACTGGCTATGGAGTCCCATGTCGAAACGCCCTATCGTCTTTCGGTGTTTGAGCGGCTGGGCCGGGACAACACACAGGCCGATGTTGGTTTTGCCTGCGCGGCGGCACGCCGTTTCAGCGGACCGGCTTATTCGACCAGTTACTTCCTCCCGCAGGCCGACGGCCTGGGTCTGGAGGTGATGGACATGTGCTTGCCGGTGTCGGTCGCCGGCCGGCTGGCGGGTTATCTGGTGGCGACCTACTCGCTGCCGGACATCTTGTCCGAACTGGCCGGCAGCAAGCTGACGCGGGGCCAGGGACTGGCGTTCACCGAGGCTGACGGGACACGCCTGGCCATGCACGGCAATCCGGCGCGCGGCAGCCAGGCCTATGTTGCGCAGCATCTGCTCGATTTGCCGGGCAACACCATGGTGCTCAGGCTGGAGCGCCAGGTCGGGACACCGGCACTGTTTCCCAATCTGCTGACGGCGCTGGTTGCCGCCATGTCCATCGCTTTGGTGGCTGTGCTGGCGCTGCTGGGACGCGACATGCGCCGGCGCCTGAAGGTCGAGCACGACCTGGCTGACGCGCTGGCATTTCGCAAGGCCATGGAGGATTCGCTGGTCACCGGCATGCGTGCCAGGGATCTGCAGGGCCGCGTGACCTATGTGAATCCGGCGTTTTGCCAGATGGTGGGCCTGGAGGCCAGCGAGTTGCTCAGGCACAGCATGCCGCCGCCTTACTGGCCGCCCGAGCTGGCAGAGGAATACCAGCAGCGGCAGGCCAGCCGGCTGGCCGTGGGTGCGACCTTGCCGCGCGAAGGGTTCGAGTCCGTGTTCATGCGGCGCGATGGCTCGCGTTTCCCGGTGCTGATCATCGAGGCGCCGCTGATCAATGCCGTGGGCAAACAGACCGGCTGGATGAGCGCCATCCTCGATGTCAGCGAACAGCGGCGCATCGAAGAGCTGTCGCGGGCCAGCCAGGACAGGCTGCAGGCCACAGCCCGGCTGGCCACGGTGGGTGAGATGGCTTCGTTGCTGAGCCACGAACTGAACCAGCCGCTGGCTGCCATCTCCAGCTATGCCACGGGCTCCCTCAATTTGCTGCAAAGCGCCGCGGCCGAGGCGCAGCCGGCCGACAACAGCGAAGGCCTGCAACTGGCCATGCGCCGCATCGCGGAGCAGGCCGAACGCGCCGGCAAGGTCATCAAAAGTGTGCATGACTTCGTGCGCCGGCGCGAGCAGGTACGCGAGCCGATTGCGCCGCGCCTGCTTCTCGATGCGGTGATGCCGCTGGTCAGCCTGCAGGCGC
>CAZIYA010000043.1:0-16067 GCA_964543355.1 uncultured Polaromonas sp. | reverse complement strand
CGCCATCGTCGGCTGGGTCTGGCGGCATGAGCGGCACAAGGTTGATCTGGCGGAGTTTCCGCATGTGCAGAGGTGGTATCGGGGGATGATGGGGCGGCCGGCTGTGGCGCGTGGGTTCGCAGTGGAATTAAAGCGCTCAGCGTAAGCCCCATTTCGGGGTCAGGGCTGTGCAGCAGGAGTTCAAATATGAATAGATCGAACCGCGTGGCGGTCATTTACGGACTGGTCTCATTGATTGCCGGGTTTCCGCCTCTTGCCCTGTCCCAAACAGAAACAGAGACCCCCGTATTTGTGGGACAACTGGGCAGCAAGGATCTGGTCTTTCATTTCCTTTCCGCCGAGGAACTGGACTTTCGCGAATCCGTACTCCAAAGGCAGCCACAAGCATTGGCAGAGTACTTCGATCGTTCAGTCGGAAAGGTTATTCCGCTGGTCAAATCCGACGATGGCTGGCTAATCGAATGCAGAGCGACGTTTCGAAGCAATGACTGCACCAACCCAACAGGATATTGGCGAACACGAGAACTGCCGGGCGATGGCAAGAAAGGGCCTCTCACTGTTGAATGGAAGTCAAATCCCGGCGACTCGCTAATCAAGGCAATTTTTACGGTTTCACAGCTGGAGATGTCCGGAGATCTTAGCGCCTGGCAGCAACTGCTGGGCACTGGAAAGACCACTGTGTCCAGTCTACCCAAGCGAAAAGGGGTAAGCACTGGGATTTTGAAAGATGAGCGCTCTGGAGTTTCTGTCCCCCAAGTCTTTTCAGGGTACTCCGCTGAAGTTATGAAACGCTTCAATTCAAATCAATCCAGGGAATTGGTCAGGCGAGTATCAATACGTCTGGAAAATCATTCCATGGAAGGAGACGAAGACGACACTTATGGGATCGAATATCAGTCACCCAAGTTTCTGGTGTGGGCTGGAGGCACAGGCGGCTACTACGGGGGAAATCACGGTCTGTATGGATATGACGTTCAGATATACGACATGAAGACGGGTGATCTTCTGAGGACAACGAACAGCTTTCTGAAATATGACATCAGCGAATTGATCGTCTCCGAGACGCAGCGCCTGCGTAACTCATCCTCAAAATCAGGCGTGGCAAATGGAAACGCGCCAGCTGACGAGTGCTTTAGCGCGTGGCTGGATCAAGTACAAATTTCGGAAGATGATAGGGATGTCCTGATCCCTAAACTGAGAATTCCCGCTAATCACGTCGTAGCCAGTGAGCTGGGAAAAATAGACCTCATGCCGCAGTACAACGGCCTAGCGATTGTCAGCAATGACTTTCCTGAAGTGATCAGGCAGTGTCGAGGGATACAGGTAATCATCCCGTGGAAAAAACTTCGGCCGTACCTGAGTCAGCCCATGTGACTGCTATACAGTCTCCTCATGAACAACGATCTTCAATCCCTCACCCAGGCCCTGCGTGATTTCGCCAAAGAACGCGAGTGGGAGCAATTTCACTCACCCAAGAATCTCGCGTCTGCACTGACGGTAGAAGCATCGGAACTGCTTGAACATTTTCAGTGGCTGACAGAAGAACAAAGTCGCAGCCTTCCCGCTTCGAAGAAAGCTGATGTCGCTGCCGAGGCGGCCGACGTGTTGCTGTATCTGCTTCAGCTTTGCGACAAGCTTCAGATTGATCTGGTTGAAGCGGCGCGAACCAAACTGGCGGTTAACGCCGAAAAGTACCCGATCGATCGCGCAATCGGTTCCAGCAAGAAATATACGGAGATATGAGTTGCTGGCTGAACGACTTCAGCTGAGCTTGTAAAAATAATAAGGGTGCAACTCAAGTGATCGTCTATCAGGCAACCAAATCAAAATTTCTTGAGCAAGTACACAGCACCGCCATCGAGGTGGTTGTCAGCGACGCCTTCTTTAAAAAGCTCGGGCACAGGGTCGGACCCTCAGAGATCAATTCCTGGCGTTCTTCCCTCGTTTGCATGGCGCGTGTTCTGAATGACGACGGAATTCCCGGCGATGCTGGCGTAGCGATTGAGTACAACATCCCACAAAGCGGAAAACGAGTTGACTTCATCCTGACGGGACTGAGTGAAAACAGGTCACCCCAAGTCATCATCGTCGAGTTGAAGCAGTGGGAGACCGCCAAGCTGACAAAAATGGACGGTGTTGTTTCCACTTATACGGGTGGCGCACATCGGGAGGTCAGTCACCCCTCATATCAGGCGTGGTCGTACGCAGCCCTCTTGGATGGATTCAACGAGGCCATTCATGAGGGTGGTGTAACGCTTCAGCCTTGTGCCTATTTGCATAACTACCTGCCTGACGGTGTGATCGCGCACGACTTTTACGCTGCCTACATCGAGCGAGCGCCGGTTTTCCTGAAGGGCGACGAGGAGCGGGACAAGCTGCGAGCGTTTATCAAGAAACACGTGAAGCACGGCGACAGCATTGAGCTGCTTTACAAGATCGAGAACGGACGGATTCGTCCATCCAAGATGTTGGCCGATAGTCTCGTCAAGATGCTCAAGGGGCAGGAAGAGTTTGTGCTGATTGACGATCAGAAGGTGGTCTACGAAAGTGCGCTTGCTGTCGCCAGGCACGCGGAGCCACAGAAGAAGCAAGTAATGATCGTGGAAGGCGGTCCAGGTACGGGCAAATCAGTGGTCGCCATCAATTTACTGGTTGCACTGACCAAGATGGGACAGAACTGCAGGTATGTTTCGAAAAATGCTGCTCCTCGCGCCGTGTATGAGAGCAAGTTGGTGAAGCACTTCAGAAAATCCGTCATATCCAATTTCTTTTCCGGATCTGGCGCCTTCGTCGACAAGGACTCAGGAATTTTTGACACGCTGATCGTTGATGAGGCCCACCGCCTGAACGAGAAGGGTGGCCTCTATGGCAATCTCGGTGAAAACCAGATCAAGGAACTCATCAACGCAGCGCACAGCACGATCTTCTTTATTGACGAAGATCAACGCGTAACGCTCAAGGATATTGGTGGCAAGGCTGTCATTACTGAATGGGCAGAGAAGGCGGGTGCCAACGTGTCGGTAATGGAGTTGGCGTCGCAGTTCCGCTGCAACGGGTCGGACGGCTACTTGGCTTGGCTGGACAACACACTTGGTGTGCGACCCACCGCAAATCTTTCGCTGGAGGGTGCTGCCTTCGACTTTCAGGTGTTCGACTCACCGACTGAATTGCATCAGCGCATCGTGCAGATGAACAAGGTCAACAACAGGGCGCGCGTTGTGGCCGGCTATTGCTGGAAGTGGCCCAGCAAGAAGCAGCCCGAGGCGTTTGACGTTGTGATTCCGGAGTATGGATTCAAGAAGCGCTGGAATTTGGTTGAGGACGCCAGTTTGTGGATTGTCGCGCCCGACTCGGTGGAAGAAATTGGTTGTATCCACACCTGCCAGGGCCTAGAGGTCGACTACATCGGCGTGATCGTTGGTGATGACTTCGTTGTCAGAAATGGCGAAGTGGTATGTCAGCCTGATAAGCGGGCATCCTCAGACAAGTCAATCTTCGGATGGAAAAAGCTCCTGAAGGAGGAGCCGGTAGAGGGTAAACAACGACTCGATTTGATCATCAAGAATACCTACCGAACACTAATGACCCGCGGCATGAAGGGCTGCTACATCTATTGCACTGACAAGGAAACTGCAGACTACTTTCGTTCCCGTATGGGTATCCCGGCGTCCGGGCCCGTTGTTGATGTGGTGGAAACCGCGTCGGTTAGCCCGCCGCCGGCCCAGACCAATGTGATGCCTTTCAAGCCGCTGGATCGCAAACACGTTAAGCCGTTCAAGAACGCGGTGCCAGTGGTAGCCCTCAAGCTCGCTGCCGGCATGTTCAGCGAAGTACAGTCCTTTGATATCGATGCAGTCGAATGGGTTGAACTGCCCGACATCTACCGCCCTCGACCTGGCATGTTTATCGCGCAAGTAGTCGGCGAGTCCATGAACCGCCGGATACCCAATGGGAGTTGGTGTCTGTTCAGGGCAAATCCCCAGGGGACTCGGGCAGGGAAAGTGGTTGTTGCGGAGCACCGGTCCATTGAAGACCCTGAGTCCGGTGGTTCGTACACAGTCAAGCTCTATTCGAGCGAAAAAATTCATTCTGCTAACGAAGGTTGGTCTCACTCTGTTGTGAAGCTATCACCGGACAGTACGGACCCACAGTTCAAACCGCTCATTTTTGCGCCTGAGGCAGCGGAGTCATTGAAGATAGTTGCGGAAATGATTGCGGTTCTTGACCTGTAAACACTCACCATGACTCATGAAGCACTGTCCATGGGTTTTTGATGTGTATTTGAAATGCTGCGCCATGATATGGTGAACTCAGATCTCGAACATGCTCCGCCGCATTGCAGCATCGTGTAATGGAAATGATGCGATATGAACGCTCTTTGAGGGAATCGCTGGAGACCAAAAATTAAGATTCAGATCCTCGGATTGAATCTCGACCGCAACGGCATTCAGATCCACGTCGTAACACTGACTGTAGGAAGAATGACCCGGGCTAGGGAAGGTTTCCTTATATTTGACGTTGTATTCAGGTTGAAAGTACTTTATCAATGCTGCCTCGGTAAAGTTAACTTCCTGCTGCATCGTGATCGGCTTATCAAAAAACCGTTCTCTGTGCGCATCGTCCTCCTGCATCGTGGTTTCATACTTTTTCGTGATTCCATCGAAGCTAGCGAGGAGCATGCGCTGGAATGTCATTAACGCGAGCCAGATATCTTGATCAGGGTTGTTTTGCATGGCCGCCGCATATATTCCCTGCAACGTTTCATGCTTCTGCAGCCGTTCCATTGCATTTCTAGAACCCTCGGTGCCGTAGGACTGGCCGACGTACATAACTTCAAGATCAAGATGCTGCCGATGCTTGGAACCGCATAAACCAAGTACGAGTGCCGATTTTCCCCTCATTGCGTTTTCCCCGTTGGGCATCACAAACGCGACCTCGGTGAACGGATACTTCGATTCGACGGTCAGCTCCGTCGTTCCAAATTGATTTCTTGTAATAAACGGAATTGGTATTCGTTGGTCTTGAATGTGCTTGTAGAACGTACCGGATACGGTGCGGTCGTCAATATTGATTGATCCTGGGTCGATAGAGATCCTAGGTCGTCGACACACCATATAGATGTGAGGCGAAAAATCACTCTTCTCCATTTCACGCAGCCCGTCTTGCTGCATAACTAGCGTGTAGTCGGCCATAACATTGAGGCCAAACTCGGATATATATTTTCTGGGCGCACTCATTATTTGAACTTTCTAAAACATACCAAACTTAGCACTATGGCACGGCATCGCACAGGCCAACTAGCGTTACTCCGAGATGACCTGGGTCACGGCGGCGATGGGGTACTGCATGCATTTGCTGGGTGGGTTCATCGAGTAGAACCGCCGCTCTCCTTTTGGCCTAGTGGAGCACGCGTCTAGTCTCGTAGGCAGTACCCGGGGTGAGTACGCTACGCCAGAATAATTTCTCTCACTAAATTGTTTAGCATCATTTCCTCAGGGCGAGAGGAAGGAGCCTCAGCCTTTGCTCGCAGAAGCATGGATAGGTTTTCATCGGTCACAGGCAGTAGGAGTCCCCTTTCATCGCGATAGGTATCTCGACATCTCTCAATGAGTCGCGGCCTATCCTCCAGCGAGCGACAAAGAAGCATTCCTATTTTTCCTCTGTTGACTGAGAAACGTCCAGACAATTGATCGATTTCAGGATTACCGATCTCCCGACCATAGTTTTTGCATTCGACCATGATGTATTGGCAGGGAATTTGGTGAACCTGATGCAAGCTCCAGAAGATGCCACCTCGAGCTGAGTTGTCGAAAGTTATATCTATGCGCTTGCGTCCTTCATGGATCTCGCGCTCTTTTATCGGACAGGTAAGTGAGGGAAAGAACAAAAACTCCAAGATGCCAACCACGAGGCGATGGTATTGAGACGCGCCGTCATTGCCTGGGGCGATTGTGGCAAGCGTATCGGCTAGAAATAGCGCGATATCTGCAATGTTGTCTGTGGACCGAAGTTCGCTTGGCGACAACGGGCGCGCTTTTTCCTTGGCCCATTCTTTGAATCGTTCGAACACCGCACCGTGCTGCGAGGTAAATCCAGCTACGAACTCTTTTTCAGCTGGCGCAATTTCTTCTTCAAGCTCTTCTTTGGATACCCAGACACGCTCGGTTCCGTTCCTCCTCATCCGCCTGTGTACGAACGGACCATTTGTCCTGAGTTGCTCTTGTTTGATGAAGTTGAGAACGAAGTGCGTGTGATACTTCTGTAAGTTGTATGTCTTGGCATATGAGACAAATCCTTTTGGCACCAGAAGAATGGGGCGCTCATCGACAACAAGCATGTCGGTGTGTGCAAAAATCCATCGCCTGCTAGCGTTATCCCAAAGAGCTCCGGACGGGGTTGCTGCGCGAAGCGGTATTCCATGCAACTCCGCCTGACGTTGGGTGTACGTTATTAAATTTCTCCGAATGATGTTCGTCGTCATGTCGGATACTTTGTCTCGTTCAATGCCTCGAACGAAAATTGCGCAGTCCTCGAGGTGCTCCAAGACCCCAGTCTCAACAGCTCCGCTTTGTCGTATGCTTTCAAAAAGCGTATCAGCTTGCTTGCCGCCAATTCCCCGCCCGCTTGGTGTTCCGGTAGACACGCCGAAGCAAGTCTCATTCGGTTCATGAAGATGGGCAAATAGTGCTCGCGCCTCCAGTTGTCGATTTGTACGAAGCAATTCTATAAAGTGAGAGAAGAATCCGTGAATGCTTGTGTAGCACTCATTTGCGAAGATGTGGCCTGAGGCTGCAATGAGCTGTGCGTCGATGTACAAAGGCATGTCTACATCCGTGTCGATATCAACGAAGTCGATTTCAGCTTGAGTGCGCTCTAGATTGAACCTCTGACTGATTTTCATCGTTGCCTCCGTTTCAAGAATGTAGCAAGGATGTTGACGGTGGGAATCCTCTCATTGGAGGAGGCGCTTCCGAAGCGAGACGGGGAGAGCCAACTGTTGGAGAACACCACCGTGCAACGCAGAAACCTAGTCTTGGCCGCTGCCGTCTTCGCCGAAGGCGCCGCTCGCGCCCAACCACACGCCGGCGCCCACCACACCCTCCCGGTCGCCCCTTCCTCTCCGTCCTACGCCAAATTGCAGGGCGGCGTGACGCACCACATGACGCCCGAGCAGCGGAGAGTCAGCGCCTTACGGACAGCCCTGCGTCGGCCGGGCCGCGCGGGCGCTGGGTGGCGCGGGCCGCGTTGCCTATTTCGCGTGGCCGCCAAAAGCGGCCGGCTCAAAAGAGCCTGACCCACCACAGGCGCAGACGCATGCCCAGTTCAGAGGTGTAGCCGGCGGTGGCGCTGCGCAGCCGGCCTTGTTCGTCCAGCACCACAAAGGCAGGGACGGACTGAAAGCCGAAGGCGCGGGTCAGTTCACCTTGCGTGTCTATGGCCGTGTGCCAGGGCAGTTGCCGCTGGTGCTGCACCTGCCTGACTTTGGCCGCCGGGCCGGACTGCATGGCCACCGTCAGCACCGGCCAGTCTTGCGCCAGCCGGGTGACGCTGCTTTCTTCGGCACGGCAAATCGGGCACCATTCGGCCCAGAAGTGCAGGGCGACGGGCTGGCCCGGGTGAGCCTGCTGCCACTGGCTTAGCGTGGTGCTGATGGTTGTGCCGTCGGGCTGCAGCACGCTGATGGCAAGGTCAGGCGCCGGCCCGGCCGGCACATCGCGCGTGCGCCAGGTTTGCACCGCAAGAAAAACGAGCGCCAGCAGCTATGAAAATAGTAGCAAAAGCGCCCCTGATCTAGGCGCCTGTTTCGTGGCGGACATGCCGCGCCAGGAACTCACGCACGATGCGGTTGAATTCGCCGGGGTTGTCCCGGTGGACGCCATGGCTGCTGTCGGCAACCTCGGTGAGCTGTGCATGCCGGAGCAAGCCGGCCAACCCGGCCGTGGTGGCGCGATGCACATCGAGCGTCCGGTCGCCATGCAGTAGCAGGATCGGGATGCGCAATGCCTTCAGCGCCATCTCGTCGAGGGCGGGATAGGCATTCGAAGACAGCGAAAGAGCACGCATGGCCTGGGCATTGCGCAGCCGCCGCTCCAAGCCTGCCGCTGTTCCCGCTTCACCAGGGCCGGCCCCGTTGATGCCCTGCGTGAGAAGCCGGACCGCGGCATCGGGCCTGCCTTCGGCGAAGGCCTGGTCGGCCGGGCGGAGCACGTCGCGCTCGAAGCGCAGCCGTGCATCCTTGCCCCCGGGCATGCGGTCCGCGAACGAGAGGATGGGCGGCTCGGTCAGCGCCAGGGCACGCACTTTCTCCGGCCAATGCAAAGCCAGCTGGAGCGCTGTGTAAGCCCCATACGAAGTTCCCACCAGAATCGCCGGCTCGGCGTTCCAGTGGGCCAGCAAGTGGGACAAGTCCCGCGCCTCCGTGATGACGGAGTGGTCGGTGCCGGTGATGGCGTTCCGGTTGGGGCTGCTGTAGCGGCGGCTGTAGGTGATGCAGTCGAAATGGGGAGTGAAGGCATCCCACTGCGGCGCCCACGAAGACCAGTCGCCCATGCCGCCATGGATGAACACCAGGGGCAGCCCCCGGCCGGCCCTGGCGTAGTGGATCTCGATGCCCCCAGGGGTGACGGTGCGTTGCAGCGACGCAGGGTCCGCCGTCATTCTGTTTTAACTTTGATCAGCAGGGGCTGCAAGCGCGTTTCTTCCTGGCGCAGGTACTGCTCGAAGACTTGCGGCCTGGTCCAATCGGCAACGATGCTGCCGGTCTTGAATTCGCCTTCGCGGTAGGCCGCATCCGCGAGCACTTCGCGCAGGGCCGAAGAGAGCTTGGTGGTGATGTGCTCGGGCAGGTTGGCGGGCCCGAACAGGCCTGTCCACAAGTCAGCCGATGCACCCTTGACCAATTTGCCCTCGTTGACCGTGGGGATCTGCGGAGCGGTCGGGTCGCGCTGGTCCGAAATCAGGCCAATGGCCTTGAGCTTGCCGTCGCGGATCATCGGCAGGGCCGAGAGCAGTGCAATGGTGCCCAGCTTCACCTGGCCAGCGGCCAGGTCATTCAACAGCGGGGCGCCGCCCTTGTACACGATGTGTTCGAGCTTGAAACCGCCCGCGTCCGCGACCATGCTTCCGCCTATGGTCTGCATCATGGCGACGCCGGTGGCGCCGGACAGCAGCGGCTGCTTGTCGCGCTTGGCCAGGGCCGCCACCTCGTCGATGGTGTTTGCCGGAAAGCTCGGGTGCGCAACCAGCACGGTGCTGTTGGTCGACAACCTGACGATCGGAGTGAAGTCCTTGATTGAGTAGCCCGCCTTCATCACCACGGGCGCCACCATCATGTCGTTCACGGTCCCCAGCAGCAGGGTGTAGCCGTCTGCCGGTGCGCGCTGAACCTTCTTCGCGCCGATCGAGCCGGAGGCACCGCCCACGTTCTCGACCACGACCGGCTTGCCCAGCCGTTTGCCGAGTTCCAGCGCGAGCGTGCGGCCCACCCGGTCTACCGCGGCGCCTGCGGGGTAGGGAACCACCACCGTGATCGGTTTGTCCGGATACGCCTGGCTCCAGGCTGGCGGTGCCAACAGGGCAGCCACGGCCAATGCGAGGGCGAAGCGGCGGGAGATATGAGGACGGGGCATTGCTGTCTCCTTTTTGGAATTGCTGACGAGTTTGATGCACGGGCCTATAGCTGTCTAATAGAAAATACGGACACCCTATTGAAAAAACCGATGGAGGCCTTAGTCGCATACACCATGGAAATAACCGCAACAACCCTGCGAAACCGACTGCTCAACCGTGCGCGGCTGCGCCACCTGCATCTGTTCGTCAAGGTCGCCGACTTGCACACGGTCAAGCGGGCCGCGGAGGCAGTGGGCATCAGCCAGCCCACCGCGACCCAGACCCTGGCGGACCTGGAGCACTTGCTGGAGGTGCCGCTGTTTCTGCGGCATGCGCACGGCATGCGCCTGACAGCCGCCGGTGACCTGTTGCTGCCGCTGGCGCGCCGGTCATTGCAATTGATCGACGAAACGGCAACCTATGCCGCGGCGATGGCGCAGGGCTCCAGGACCGTGGTGCGCGTCGCGGCGATTTCGGCGGCGATCGGTGGCGCTTTGGGACGTGCGATCCCGGACTTTGCCCGCGCTCACCCCGATATGCTGGTGCAGCTCCAGGAGGCCGACGCCGCCGCGCAAGCGGCCCTGGTTGCCCATGGGGACGTGGACTGCGCGGTCTGCCGGGCGCCGGCGGTGCTGCCGGAGGGCTGGTCTTTCACGCCGGTCTGGGACGACCGTTTTGTCGTCGTTGCCGGGCCCGCTCACCCGCTGGCCCGCAAGAGTTCGACCAGCATGGCCGAACTCTTCGAAGCGACGTGGCTGGTGACGCCGGCCTCCGTCGCCGCCCGGGAGGCATTCGACGCACTGACCGCGCAGGCTGGTGGAAAGGTGAACACCTACAACGTCGTCACCGCCTCGGCGACCATGGTCTGGCGGCTGCTGTCCCAACAGCCCCTGGTGGCCTTGGTGCCCCGCAGCATGGTTGAGCGCCTGATCGAGGGCGGACAGCTCGTTGAGTTGCCTTGGCCCCTGCAATTGCCTCTGGGCCCGATTGGGATCCTGGCTCCGGTTGGGGAGGCAGGGCAGGCGCTGAACCTCTTCACCGGCTTCATCACTGGTCCGGGAACGCCGCCCACATAAAAGAAGAACGAAGAAGAATGGCCGTCAAAGAGGGCGCAGGTGCAGCTTGGCCACTGGTGGTGACCGGCTCAGACGAGCCTGGCCCACCACAGGCGCAGACGCATGCCCAGCTCGGTGGTGTAGCCGGCGCTGGCGCTGCGCAGCTGGCCTTGCCCGTCGATCACCACAAAAGAGGGCACTGACTGAAAACCGAAGGCGCGCGTCAGCTCGCCGCGTGTATCGACTGCCGTTTGCCAGGGCAGTTGCCGCTGCTGCTGCACTTGTTTTACCTTGGCCGCGGGGCCGGACTGCATGGCTACCGTGAGTACCGGCCAGTCTTGCGCCAGCCGGGTGACGCTGCTTTCTTCGGCGCGGCAGATCGGACACCATTCGGCCCACAAGTGCAGGGCGACAGCCTGGCCCGGGTGGGCCTGCCGCCACTGGTTCAGCGTGGTGCTGCTCGTTGTGCCGTCGGGCTGCAGGACGCTGATGGCCAGGTCGGGCGCCGGCCCGGCCGGCACATGCCGCGTTTGCCAGGCCTGGACGGCGAGCACAACGGCCACCAGCAACCCGAATTGGAGCAAATAGCTTTTCCAGTTTTTGCGCCAGTGCGCTGCGCTGCGGGTCATGAAGGGTTTGAGCATGGGGTAAAGAAGAAAAGCTGGTTGGGCGCTATGGGCCAAGGGCTCCGCCCGGTAGCGTCGTGCGACTACAGGCAGAGGCAATAGACATAAAAATCAGGCGGCAGTGACCCAGTTGTCGAGTTGCAGGCCGGGTACCTTGGCAAACTCGCGGGTGTTGTTGGTGACCAGCAGAGCCTGCTGGCTGAGCGCGTGCGCGGCAATCATGGTGTCGAGCGAGCCGATCGGGGTGCCACGGCGCTCCAGGTCGGCGCGCAAGTCGCCATAGGCCCAGACGGTCGCATCGTCAAACGGCAGGATGCTCAGAGGCGCCAGAAACATCTCCAATGCCTGGCGGTTGCGCGCCGAGCCACTTTTGGCCACACCGTACGCCAGCTCTGCGGCCACCACGCTGCACAGCCCGATGTCGCCCAGCCGGTACTGCTGAAAACGTGCCAGCACCGCCGGGGGTTTCGCGTTGATGATGTAGATGCAGATGTTGGTGTCGAGCAGGATCATGGGCTGATCTCTGCACGAATCTGCTCGTCAGGCTGCTCGCGCGTGATCTCGAACCCTGGCTCGAACGCAGCCAACCCTGCGGCAAGCGTTTGCCAGGGGTCGTCCACCGGCAGCAGCAGCACGCCGTTGCCAAAGTGCTTGACCACCACCTCGGTGCCGGCAAAGCGGTATTCCTTGGGCAGCCGGACGGCCTGGCTACGGCCGGATTGAAAGAGGCGTGCGGTGTCCATGGTGGCTCCTGAAGTGATGACTACCAATGATAATCACCAAGTGGTGGCTTGTCCACCCACTGGGTACAGAAAGCGCTTTGATAGTTTGCCGTTTGCTACTAAAACAATAGCTGCTTGCGCCCGTATTTATTGGGATGGAGCCTGATTTCCCTTAAGAATAACCCGTAAACAAGCAGTGCATGAAGCCCCGATCCGTACTGAGATGAGTTTGAAAACTTGATATCGCAATTTGCGACATCAAGATGCGGCGGGCCGCGCAGGCTCCTAGCCCCAATGCTGCTTGCGTTTGCTCTCCATGGCGGCATCTGTTGACAGTCGAAATGATGATATGTATCATGATGGATATCATTCGGCTGGGACGTCCAACATGAACCAAACTGCCAAAATCTTTGCCACCGGTCGCAGCCAGGCTGTGCGCTTACCGTTGGAGTTTCGCTTCGACGTCGCTGAAGTCTTTATTCGCCGCGACCCGCTCACGGGTGATGTGGTGTTGTCGCGCAAGCCCACGGACTGGCAAGGCCTGCTCGACGCGGTAGTACTCAACAAGGACGATGACCTTCTTATAGAGCGCCGCCAGGGCCGTTCACGGCGCGATCCCTTTGAGGATATGGAGGAATGAGCCAGCGCTACATGTTGGATACCAACGTAGTGAGTCACATCATGCAGGGCCGCGATGCGGGGTTGCTGGCACGGCTGACGGCCTTGCCGGTGGGGCAGGTGGTGATGTCCAGTATCACCCTGGCAGAGCTGGAGTACGGGCTGCACCGCAAAGGGCAGCCAGCGCGGTTGCGAAACGCCATGACCCAAGTGTTGCTGCGCATGGACGTGCTGCCCTGGGACGAAGCCGTGGCCACATGCTACGGCGAGTTTTGCGCCGGCCTGGAAACCCAAGGCATCAATCTCAGCGACTTTGACATGATGATCGCCGCTCACGCGGTCACGGTGGACGCCACCTTGGTCAGTCGCGACAAAGCTTTCGCGCAGGTACCTTCAGGAGCGACGCATCGTTTGCGTCTGGAGGTTTGGTAGTTCTCCGTCATGGATCCCGGATCGAGTCCGGGATGACAACTTTCACGGCGTTATCAAACTTTGCTCTTCCTATGGGCTGAAAACTTGAGGTCGCAATTTGCGACCTCAAAAAAAGCCGCCCAGAAGACGGCTTTTTAGCGACCAGCACATCCGGGTCAGGTATTCCCCCAAAACTCCTGCGCCGTCTCAATCACCAGGCGCAGCTTGGCGCGCTGCGCTTCCACTGCAATGTCATTGCCATGCACGGTGCTGCTGAAGCCGCACTGCGGTGACTTCGTTCCTTTTGTGGATTAAATGCTCCGTTCATATTTTATGAACAAAGCATTTTATTGAACAAAAAAGCGATTTCGGATAGACTTCTTTCGTGTTCATGAATTGTGAACAAACTGAAATAATGAACAATGGAAAAGCCAACTCTCATTGACCGGACCGCCACTGCATTGCTTGCACTGGGGCTGGATGTGCAAATACCCAAGCCGCCCAAAAAAGCGGCTCAGGTTCATGCGGATGCCTGGTTAAGTGTGGGCAAAGGCAAGGGGCAGGTTGACTATGTGGTGGAGGCCAAGCGCGCTCTGGGGCCGGCAACGCTTGGTGCGGCCACCATGCAGCTTAGGCAGATGGCAGATGCCACCGGCCTTCCTGGATTGCTGGTGACAGATCACTTCACGCCGCCCATGGCTGCAAGGCTGCGCGAGCAGGGCCAACAATTTGCCGATGCTGCTGGCAATGCTTACCTGCAGGGGCCCGATCTGCTGGTGTACGTCACAGGCCGCAAATTGCCGGACAAACCAACGGCCGCGCACGCGGGCAAGGCGCACACCATGACCGGGCTGAAGGTGATGTTCGTCCTGCTTTGTGACCCCGAGTTGGCCGATGCGCCGCACCGTGCCATTGCAACGGCGGCAGGGGTGGCGCTGGGCGCCATTCCTGCCGTGCTGGCAGACATGCAGCAAAACGGCCATCTGATTGTGTTGGGTCAACGCCGGCGTCTGAACGCAACCAGGCGTCTGCTTGATGAATGGGCGCTGGCTTATGCCCGGCGACTACGGGCCAAGACCTTGCAGGCGACCTACATGCCGCAGGATTTTGATGCATGGAAACGCTGGCCGCTTGATCCGCACCAGGCGTTGTGGGGTGGCGAGCCTGCCGCGAATTTGCTGGTGGACTATCTGGTGCCGGGCGTGCACACCATTTATGCAGACAAACTGCCGCCGAAGTTGCTGGTCGAGCAGAAGATGACACTCGTTCGTGGTGCGCAGGCGGGTGAGCGTGTGCTGGAGTGGCGCAAACCGTTCTGGGGAAATGTGCCAGCCGGGGCGCGACCAGACACGGTGCACCCGGTACTTGTGTATGCCGACTTGCTGGCCACGGGGGACGCCCGCTGCATTGAAACTGCGCAAATGGTTTATGACGAATACCTTGCTCGACTTCTCCCTGCGGCCTGAGCTGGCTTTGCACGCTCGCGTGGTCGCAGATATTGAAGCGGCTGCTTCGCCGATGGGCATTTCCCCACTGATTGCAGGCGCTTTTGCGCGGGACCTGCATCTGCAATATCGGGCCGGCATCGGCATGCAGCGGCAAACCGAAGACATTGACTTCGCGTTGGCCGTACCAGACTGGGCTGCATTTGAGGCCTTGAGCCAGCGCCTGATTTCGAGCGGTGCTTTTCAGGCTTCAACCACGGCAGCGCACCGGCTGCGGCACAGCAATGGCTGGCCGGTAGATCTGGTTCCTTTCGGTGGGGTCGAATCGGCTGACCGAAAAATTGCCTGGCCGCCGCGTGGCGACTTCGTCATGGATGTGTTTGGTTTTCGTGAGGCGCTGGCTGACGCGCATCCGGTTCTGATGCCGGGGAATGTGCAAACCAGAGTGGTGTCACTTCCGGCGCTGGCGTTGCTCAAAATTGTTTGCTGGCAAGACCGCCATTACGCATCGCCGCGCAAGGACGCGCATGATCTGCAGATGATCCTGCGCCACTATCTTGCTGCAGGCAATGAATCGCGGCTCTGGGATGAGTTTGCCGACTGGACGCAGGGCGAAGACTTTGACTATGAGCTTTCCGGCCCACGCATGCTGGGCCATGACATAGGCCGTTTGCTGGACAGCAAAGGTCTTGCGCAGGTGAGCCGCATCCTTCAGCAGCAAACGGACTCGGGCAAACCGGGCCTGTTGCCCAATGAAATGAATGCCAGCGATCCGGAACGGGCTGTGTCTTGGCTCGAAGCCCTTCTGCGCGGCCTGCTCAGCTCTGCAGCGCCCAAACCATGAGCTTTGCTAATCTTGCTGGACGAGCCTTGCTGCTATTGAATGCGTAGCTTCTTGCGCCCGTGTTCATAGGGCTGGAGCCCGATTCGGCATAAAAAAAGCCGCTGGTGGATTACCAGCGGCTTTTTCTTCAGTGAACTGTCTGAGCGCAGATCAGGCAGAACCCCAAACCTCCTGCGCCGTCTCGATCACCAGGCGCAGCTTGGCGCGCTGCGCTTCGACGGCAATGTCGTTGCCGTGCACGGTGCTGCTGAAGCCGCACTGGGGTGACAGGGCCAGTTGCTCCAGCGGGGCGTATTTGGCGGCTTGTTCGATGCGGTTTTTCAGCTCGTCCTTGTCTTCCAGCGTGCCGAACTTGGTGGTGACCAGGCCCAGCACCACGGTTTTGCCTTTGGGCAGGAAGCGCAGGGGTTTGAAGTCGCCGCTGCGGATGTCGTCGTACTCCATGAAGTAGGCGTCGAGGTTCATCTCTTTGAGCAGAGCCTCGGCCACGGGCTCGTAGTTGCCGCTGGCGGCGTGCGTGCTTTTGAAGTTGCCGCGGCACAGGTGCATGGCCAGCAGCATGCCGGGCGGCTTCTGCGCGACGACGAGGTTGATGAACTTGGCGTAGCGGTGCGGCAACTCGTTGGGGTCGTCACCGCGCTGGCGGGCGGCTTCGCGCATTTTCTCGTCGCACAGGTAGGCAAGGTTGGTGTCGTCCATCTGCACATAGGTGCAGCCGGCGGCGGCCAGGCTGCGCA
>CAZIYA010000042.1:0-16240 GCA_964543355.1 uncultured Polaromonas sp. | reverse complement strand
CGCGGCGGCTTCGGCGCCAAGCTGTGCATCCACCCGGCGCAGGTGGCCACGGTCAACATGGCGCTCGGGCCGACGGCCGCTGAACTGGACTGGGCACGGCGGGTGGTCGAAGCCAGCCGCAACGCAGACGGCGTGACGACCCTGGACGGCCGCATGGTGGACGCCCCGGTGCTGCGGCTGGCGCAGCGCACGCTGGCGTCGCAGGCGGCAAGGTGATCATTCCGGTCAAGCGGTTTGAACGCTCCTGCCATTGCCGGGGTACATCCGCCTGCCTAGACTGACCCGACGCAGTCCTGAAAGCCCTTCATGCCCAACTCCCCCCTTTCTTCTTTGCCGGAAACCCCCCCCGCCGCACGCGGCGCTCCCTTGCAGGGTGTGCGCGTGCTGGATCTGACGCGCTTGCTTCCCGGCCCTATGTGCACGCTGCACCTGGGTGACCTGGGTGCGGACGTGATCAAGGTGGAAGACACAGGCGCGGGCGACTATGCGGCCGAGGCGGTGCGCATCCTGGTCAACCGCAACAAACGCGCGATCCGCATCGATCTGAAGCAACCGGAAGGCGTGGCCGTGCTGCTGCGCCTGTGCGAACAGGCGGATGTGCTGGTTGAAGGGTTTCGCCCCGGCGTGATGGAACGGCTTGGCGTGGGCTACGCGGCAGTGGCGCGGGTCAATCCGCGCATCGTATATTGCAGCCTCAGCGGCTACGGCCAGACCGGCCCCTATCGCAACGCGCCTGGACACGATGTCAACTACAGCGCTTTTGCCGGCGTGGCCGACCAGATGGGCAGCGACGCGCAGTCGCTGGCCCTGTCCAACGTGCCGGTGGCCGACCTGCTGGGCGGCTCCATGACAGCAGTCATGGGCATCCTGGCCGCGTTGTTTGACGCAGCGCGGACCGGGATCGGGCGCCACGTGGATGTGGCCATTGCCGACGGGCTGTTGGCCCATGCGGTGGTGCCGCTGGCCGGGTTCAATACGCACGGCCAGACGCGGCCTGCCGGCGGCGACAAACTCACCGGTGCCTTGCCCTGTTATGCGATGTATGAAACGTCCGATGGGCGCTTTGTCGCGGTCGGTGCGCTGGAAGAAAAATTCTGGAAGGCCTTTTGCGAGCTGATAGCACGGCCCGATCTCGTGCCGCATCATCACCCGATCACACCGGCCCAGGCCAGCCTGGTCCGCGCAGAACTCAAGGCGGTGATAGGCGCCCAGTCGCTGGCCTGGTGGACAGACCGGCTGCGCGGCACCGACTGCTGCGTGACACCGGTGCTGACACTGGAGGAAACGCTGGCCAATGAGCAGTTCCAGGCACGCGGTATGGTGCTGCGCAGCACAGGGGCCGATGGTCGGCCTTTTGCCCAACTGGCTTGCCCGGTCAAGATGACGGGTTTTGAATTCACCGTGCGGCATCCTGCGCCGCGCCAGGGGCAGCAAACCGGAGACATCCTGCGCGAGGCAGGGTATACCGATGGTGAGGTGCAGGCCATGTGCGGGCAAGGCGCGGTGGCCTGATGCGATGCGGCCGGCATTGTTGCTTGGCGCTTGCTGCGCCGGACACTAAACTGGACTGATGACGGCACCGATCACCCACCACACCATCGCCATTGCACAGGTGATTCAAATCGTGCAGGGCGCTCGCCAGCACGGGCTGGACGTGGACGCCATCCTCCAGCGTTCGGGCATTGCCCCGGCCCTGCTCGACTCGCCGCTGTCGCGCGTCACCCAGAGCCAGTATGCGGCGCTGATCATCGTCTTGCGCCGCGTGATGCACGACGAGTTGTGGGGCTTGTGCCGCCATCCGCTCAAGCTGGGCAGTTTTGTGCAATCCTGCCGCCTGCTGGTGCAATGCCGTACGCTCGGGGAGGCGCTGCACACCGGCTTTCAGTTCTACCACCTGATGCTCGACGACTTCGTGCCCCGCATGGCTGTGAACCAGGGTGTGGTGTCGGTCCGGCTGGTATCCCGTGGCGAAAGGGATACCGCACTGGCCTACGCGGAGCGCTCATTCTGCTTTTTTTCCTATGGGCTGGCTTCCTGGCTGGTTGCGCGGCGCATTCCGCTGCTCGATGTGACCTATCCCGAGGCCGATGCCCCGTACACCACCGATGCCGAACGGCTGTTCCAGGCGCCGGTGCGTTATGGGCGCTGCAGGCTGGGTTTTCGTTTCGACGCACGCTGGCTCGATCTGCCGGTGGTGCAGAACACGCAAAGCCTGAAGGAGTTTTTGCTGCAGGCGCCGGCCAGCCTGCTGGTCAAGTACCGCGACCAGTCCAGCCTGACCGAGCGCATCCGCCGTCTGCTGCGCCGCCATCTCGCGGCGGAAATGCCTTCGCTCGAAGCTGTCGGCCAGGCGCTGGCCATGACGCCGCAAACCCTGCGCCGTCGTTTGCGGGACGAAGGGCAGGGCTACCAGGCGATCAAGGACGACCTGCGCCGCGACGTCGCCATCGAGTACCTGGGCCAGCCCGAGCTGACCTTGCCCGACATTGCCCTGCGCCTGGGGTTCTCCGAGGCCAGCACCTTTCACCGTGCTTTCAAGGGCTGGACCGGCGTATCGCCCGGGGTCTATCGGCAAACCCATTTGCCGCCACCCGGCGCCTGACCGTTTGGGCGCCCGGCCGGGGCCGGGCTGTGGCCCGGGTCCCATGTCGCTTTGATCTTTTTTGCCAATCATTTTGAATACATCGGCGATTGATCCGGACCCTGCGTCCGCCCACACTCCAGTCATGCACCACAAGCTTTCAGGAGATGCCATGAATTCCAGAGTCCGCCATTCCTTGTCCCACACCACCCGGCAGGAGGGGGCATGAGCCGCATGCAAAGAGCCGTTCACGTCGTGGGTGTCGGCATGATCCCGTTCACCAAGCCCGGTGCCAGCGAGCCCTACACCGTGATGGGCGCGCGCGCAGCCAAACTGGCGCTCGACGACGCCGGTGTGGACTATGCCGAGGTCCAGCAGGCCTATGTCGGTTATGTCTACGGCGACTCCACGGCCGGCCAGGCGGCGATCTACGGTGTGGGTCTGAGCGGAATCCCGGTGTTCAACCTGAACAACAACTGCTCCACCGGCTCCAGCGCCTTGTTTCTGGCACGCCAGGCCGTGGAAAGCGGCGTGGTGGAATGCGCGATTGCACTGGGGTTCGAGCAGATGGTCGCCGGCCCCCTCAAGGGCGCCTACGACGACCGCCCTTCGCCGATGGGGCGGTTTGCAGAAGTCATGTCTGCGCACCAGGGTTACCTGGACAACACACCGCGTGCGGCCCAGTTTTTCGGCGGCGCCGGCCGCGACTACATGAAGCAGTACGGCATACGCGCCGACACCTTCGGCCGCATTTCGGTGAAGGCGCGCCAGCATGCCGCGCGCAATCCCCTGGCCGTCTTCCGCCAGACCCTGACGCTCGATGAAGTGATGGCATCGCCTGCGGTGTTCGATCCGCTGACGCGTTACCAGTGCTGCCCGCCGACCTGCGGCGCCGCAGCTGCCATCGTCTGCTCGGCTGATTTCGCCAGGAAGCACAAGCTCGACATGCGTGTTGTCATCGCCGCCCAGGCCATGACCACCGACACCGCCAGCACCTTTGAAAGCGACGACATGCGCAAGGTCGTGGGCTACGACATGACGGCCGCTGCCGCAAAGCAGGTCTACGAAGCGGCCGGCATCGGCCCGGAAGACCTGGACGTGGTGGAACTGCACGACTGCTTCACCGCCAATGAGCTCATCACCTATGAAGGTCTGGGGCTGACACCTGAAGGCACGGCCGAAAAATTCATCATGGACGGCGATAACACCTACGGCGGGCGCATTGTCACCAACCCTTCGGGCGGTTTGCTGTCCAAGGGCCACCCGCTGGGCGCCACCGGACTGGCGCAGTGTGCCGAGCTGGTGTGGCAGCTGCGCGGTCAGGCCGACCAGCGCCAGGTCGAAGGTGCGCGCCTGGCGCTGCAGCACAACCTGGGGCTGGGCGGCGCCTGCGTGGTCACGCTGTACCAGGCGGTTTGAGGCGACGCGATGATAAACCGCCCCGGCCCTGTCTGCGGCATTGGGACAAGAGCGCCGCGCACGCGATGGCGCCATGCAAAGGAGACACGATGAAACATGACGGGTCGAGCGGGCCGCCTCCAGCCCTGGCGCTGCTGCAAGTGCACGAAGTGACGCTGCGTTTCGGTGGCGTCGTCGCACTCGACGGCGTGTCGTTCGAAGTCGAGCAGGGCCAGATCTGCGGCCTGATCGGCCCCAACGGCGCCGGCAAGACCACGCTGTTCAATTGCCTGTCGCGCCTGTACGCCTGTGACGGTGACATTCGTTTCGCGGGACAACTTCTCACCCGGCTGCCCCGGCACCGCATGGCGGACGCGGGCATCGGCCGCACCTTCCAGAACCTCGCGCTGTTCCGCAGTCTCACAGTGCGCCAGAACATATTGATGGGTACCCATTGCCGACGGCGCGCGGGCTTTCTGGCACACGCACTGCGCCTGCCCGTGGTGGCGCGGGAGGAGGCGGTGCACGGCCGGCGCGCCGACGAACTGATCGACTTGCTGGCGCTCGGCGGCGTCGCCCATGTACCGGTGGCGTTGTTGCCATTCGGCACGCAAAAGCGCGTCGAGCTGGCGCGTGCACTGGCGGCATCTCCCCGGCTGCTGCTGCTCGATGAACCGGCGTGCGGGCTTAATCACGAGGAGGTGAAACAGCTGGCCGCGCTGCTGCGCGAGATTCGGCAGCGCTTCGCGCTCACGGTCTTGCTCGTCGAGCACCACATGGGCCTCGTGATGTCTCTGTCGGACAAGATTGTCGCGCTCAATTTCGGCCGCAAGATCGCCGAAGGTACGCCCAGCGAAATGCGTCACAACCCCGAGCTGATCGCGGCTTACCTGGGCGTGGCGCCGCGCGCCGCCCAACCGCCCGAAGATGCGCATACCGCAGAGCGCAGCGCGGAGGTCCTCCAGTGAGCGAGGTTCTGCTCGACGTGCGCGGCCTGGAAGCGGGCTACGGCCCGACCCGCGCTCTATTCAGCATCGACCTGCAGGTGAATGCGGGCTCGATCACGGCGCTGCTGGGCGCCAACGGCGCGGGCAAGACGACGACGCTGCGCGCCCTGTGTGGCCTGATCCGCCGGCAAGGTCACGTCACACTCGCCGGCCAGCGTATCGACGGCATGGCCACCGAGGACATCGTCCGGTTAGGAGTGGCACATGTGCCTGATGGGCGCGGCACGTTCACGGGGCTGACCACCGAAGAGAACCTGCGCATGGGCGCTTGCACGCGGCGCGACAAGGCCGGCGTGCGTGAGGACTTCGAGCGCTTCTACGAATACTTTCCGCGACTGAAGGAGCGACGTCACCAGCAGGCCGGCACGCTGTCCGGTGGTGAGCAGCAGATGCTCGCCATCGCACGCGCGCTGATGCTGCGGCCGCGGCTGCTGCTGCTGGACGAGCCGTCCTTCGGGCTGGCGCCGCTGATGGTGCAGGAGATTTTTCGGATCATGGGGCGCATACGCGAAAGCCAGAACGTCGCCATCCTGCTGGTGGAGCAAAACGCCTCGCTCGCGCTGGAACTGGCCGACACGGCCTATCTGCTGGAGACCGGCCATATTGTGCTCTCCGGAACAGCTGCAGCGGTGCGTAGCAACGACGCCGTGCAAAGCGCCTACCTGGGTGGAGATCAAGCCATATGAACGCATTCGTTTCGCAACTGCTGGCGGGTCTCGCCACCGGCGGCATCTACGCCAGTATGGCGCTGGCCCTGGTGATGATCTACCGCAGCACGCACCATGTGAACTTCGCGCAGGGCGAGATGGCGATGTTCTCGACGTTCTTCGCTTCCATGCTGATTCAGGTCGGCTGGCCGTACTGGGCGACCTTCTTCGCGACGGTAGTGTTCGCCTTCGCGATGGGCGCGGCGATCGAAATGGCATTGATCCGGCGTCTGCGCAACGCCCCGGTGTTGTCGATCGTGGTCGTGTTCGTCGCGCTGCTGGTCATCCTGCACAGCCTGGCGGGCTGGCTGTTCGGCTACACGATCCGGTCGTTTCCGAGCCCGTTCGCGGAAACCGCGTGGTATGGCAGCACCCTGCTGTCGCCACACCAGATCGGCGCCATCAGCATCACGTTGCTGATGCTGGTGCTGGTGTATGTCTTCTTCCGGTTTTCGCCACTGGGCCTTTCGATGCGAGCCACCGCGGAAAACCCGGTGGCGAGCCGCCTCGTCGGCGTGCGGGTCAACCGCATGCTGGCCCTGGGCTGGGGTCTGGCCGGTGCCATCGGCGCGGTCGCCGGGATGATGATCGCGCCGGTGGTGTTCCTGGACGTGCACATGATGTCCGGCGTTCTGATTTACGCATTCGCCGCGGCGGTGCTGGGTGGCATCGGCAGCGCGCCGGGTGCCGTGGTGGGCGGCTTCATCGTCGGCGTACTGGAGAACCTGTTGGGCACCTACGTGGTCGGCCCGGAGCTCAAATTGTCCGTGGCGCTGGTGCTGATCATCGGCGTACTGGTGATACGCCCGTCCGGCCTGTTCGGCAAAGCCGTTGTGGTGAGGGTGTGAGCATGAGACAACGAACTCTTCTGGCCGCGTTGGTCGGCGCGGCCTGCGTGCTGCCTTTCATTCTGCCCAGCTACCTGGTGTTCCAGCTGACCATGGTGCTGGCCTATGCACTGGCGCTGCTGGGGCTCAACCTGCTGGTCGGGTTCAACGGCCAGATCTCGCTGGGCCACGGCGCCTTCTTCGCGCTCGGCGCTTACACGGCGGCCATGTTGATGGAACACGCGGGCTGGCCCTACTGGGCGACGATTCCCGCCGCGGCGCTGGTCGGCGGCGTCGTTGGTTATCTGTTCGGTCTGCCCGCCCTGAAACTCGATGGCGTGTACTTGGCAATGGCCACCTTCGCGCTGGGTGTCGTCACGCCGCAATTGCTCAAGTACAAGGGCCTGGAGACATGGACCGGGGGCTCGCAAGGGCTGGTGCTGCTCAAGCCCGACGCTCCTTTCGGCTTGCCGCTGGACCCGGACCAATGGCTGTACTTCTTCTGCCTGGGCGTCGCAATAGCGATGTTCGCGGTCGCCCACAACCTGCTGCGCGGCGCCATGGGGCTGAATCTGGTCGCGGTGCGCGACCACCCGATCGCGGCCGAGGCCATGGGCGTGAACAACGCGCGCATCAAGAGCATCACCTTCGGCATCTCGGCCCTTTACACCAGCGTGGGCGGCGCCCTCTCGGCGATCGTGGTGCAGTTCGTCGCGCCTGACAGTTTCAACGTATTCCTGTCAATCACGCTGCTGGTAGGGGCCGTAGTCGGCGGGCTGTCCTCGCTGTCTGGCGCCATGTTCGGCGCGGTGTTCATTCAATTCGTTCCGCGTTTCGCGGAACTGGTGTCCAAGGCCGCGCCCTGGGCTGTGTACGGTGCCATCCTGCTGGTGCTGATGCTGCTTTGGCCGACCGGCGTAGCTGGCGGCATCGCCAGGCTGCGCACCTGGTTTTTAACAAGGAGACAAACATGAAGACTCTCGTTCTCGCACTCACGGCTGCCCTGGCTTTGGCTTGCAGCAGCGCCTCGGCGCAGAAGAAATACGACCCCGGCGCCTCGGACACCGAAATCCGCATCGGGCAGACCATGCCCTACAGCGGGCCGGCCTCGATCTACGGCGAAGTGGGCAAGACCCAGGCGGCGTACTTCCGCATGGTCAATGACCAGGGCGGTGTCAACGGTCGCAAGATCAACTTCCTGAGTCTGGACGACGGCTACTCGCCGCCCAAGACGGTGGAGGGAGTGCGCAAGCTGGTCGAGCAGGACGAAGTGCTGCTGTTGTACGGCATGTTCGGCACGGCCACCAACAGCGCCATACACCGTTATGTCAACGCCAAAAAGGTCCCGCACCTTCTGCTGTTGACCGGCGCGTCAAAATGGAACGACCCGGCGAAAAATCCCTGGAGCATGAGCTTCTACCCGGACTATCCGTCCGAGGCAAAAGTCTATGCACGCCAGATCCTGGAGAGCAAGCCAAATGCCAGGATAGCCGTGCTGTACCAGAACGACGACTATGGGCGTGACTACCTCAAGGGATTCAAGGAGGGCTTGGGCGCCAAGGCCAGTGCAATGATCGTGGCCGAGGCTTCGTACGAACTCACCGACCCCACGGTCGACTCGCAGATCGTGCAGTTGCGCGGGTCCGGCGCGGACGTGCTGGTCAGCTTCAGCACCGCCAAGGCGGCGATCCAGACGCTGCGCAAGGTGCATGACACCGGCTGGAAACCGACCCACTACCTGGCCCAGGGCGCTGCGCTGATCGGCGCCGTATTCAATCCTGCGGGGCCGGAGAAAGCCGCTGGCGTCATCTCTACCGCCTATTCCAAGGACCCGAACGACAAGCAGTGGGAAAACGACGCAGCTTTCCAGGACTGGCTGGCCTTCATGAAGAAATACCGGCCCGAGGCCGACCTGCGCCTGGGCTCGCACGTCTATGCCTACTCAAGCGCTCGACTCATGGTGGACATCCTGCGTGCCAGCGGCGACACCCTCACGCGGGCAAACGTGCTGAAGCAGGCCGCTTCGATCAAGGCCGTGCAGCTACCCATGTTCCTGCCCGGCGTGGTGGTCAGCAGCGCGCCGGACGACTACCGCCTGATCAAGTCCCTGCAGCCTGTCGTCTTCGACGGCAAGCGCTGGAACAAGTTGGGCAGCTTTGTGTCCATCAACTAGAAAATTCCATGCATCCTGTATTCAACACCCTGCGGCTGCCGGTCATCGCCGCGCCGCTGTTCATCATCAGCACGCCGCGCCTGGTGATTGCGCAGTGCAAGGCCGGCATCGTCGGCTCGATGCCGGCACTCAATGCCCGACCGGCCGAGCTGCTGAACGACTGGCTCGCCGAGATCACCGAAGCGCTGGCTGCGCACGACCGTGCCAATCCGGATTCGCCGGCAGCGCCGTATGCCATCAACCAGATCGTGCACAAGAGCAACAGCCGGCTGGATCACGACATGGAAGTTTGCGCCAGGTACAAGGTGCCCATCGTCATCACCTCGCTGGGTGCACGGCCCGAAATCAACCAGGCGGTGCACGCGTGGGGCGGTATCGTGCTGCACGACGTGATCGATGATCGCTTCGCCCGCAAGGCCGTGGAGAAGGGCGCCGATGGCCTGGTCGCTGTGGCGGCCGGCGCCGGGGGGCACGCCGGCACCATCAGCCCGTTCCCGCTGCTGCAGGAGATCCGCAGCTGGTTCAAGGGGCCACTGGCCCTGAGCGGCGCCATTGCCTCGGGCGACGCCATCCTGGCCGCGCAGGCGGCGGGCGCGGACTTCGGCTACATCGGATCGGCCTTCATCGCCACCGAGGAGGCGCGCGCCGATGAGGCTTACAAGAAAATGATCGTGGAAAGCAGCAGCCGCGACATCGTTTACAGCAACCTGTTCACTGGCGTGCACGGCAACTATCTGCGCGGCTCCGTACTGCGGGCAGGGCTGGATCCGGATGCGCTGCCGCACAGCGACGCCAGCCAGATGAATTTCGGCGCGGATCGCGTCAAGCCCTGGAAGGACATCTGGGGCTGCGGCCAGGGCATAGGCGCGATCGACCAGGTACGTCCTGCCGGGGCGCTGGTGGCACGGCTGCAGCGTGAATACGGGGCGGCGCGCGAACGCCTGGGCCTGGAGACATTGGCATGTACCTGACGCAAGGCCTGCACCGCGCATTGCAGCAGCGCCCGGACGCCGTGGCCACCGTGTTCGGCCAACGCCGCACCAGTTTTTCGGTGCTGGCGGGCCGTGTCGCCCGGCTGGCCGGCGCGCTGGCGAAGCTGGGCGTATCGAGCGGCGACCGCATCGCGCTGCTGGCACAGAACAGTGACCGCTATGTCGAGGGCCTGCTTGCTGTCTGGTGGCTGGGCGCGGTGGCCTGTCCGCTGAACACGCGCTGGAGCGCACCTGAGATCGCCTACGCGCTGAACGACTGCGGCATACGCGTGCTGGTGGTTGACGATGCGTTCGCGCCGCTGGTACCCGAGTTCAGGGCGCTGGCACCTGAGCTGGGCCCGATTATCCATGCAGGCGAACTGGCCACGCCTGAGGGACTGCTGCCTTGGGAAGATTTGATCGCCGCTGGCGAGCCGCTGGAAGACGCCCGACCGGCCAGCGACGCGCTGGCGGCCATCCTCTACACCGGCGGCACAACCGGCACACCCAAGGGTGTGATGCTGTCGCACGCGAATTTCTGGATCTCGTCGGTTGCGCGCATGGCCGAAGTACCGAATCCGGCCCATGCCGTGTCTCTGCTGGTAGCGCCGCTGTTCCACGTTGCGGGCTTGGGCCGTGTGGTGTCGCAGATCGTGACCGGATCGACCAGCGTGCTGTTGCCGGCGTTCCGCGCCGAAACCGTGCTCGCGACGCTGCAGGACGAGCATGTCAGCGACGTGGTTCTGGTACCCAGCATGCTGCAGATGCTGCTGGATCACCCGTCTTTCCCGTCGTGCGACTTGCGTCACCTCGATCGCATCATCCATGGGGCGTCGCCGATCTCGCCTGGACTCCTGGAGCGCGCCATGACGGCCTTGCCCAATTGCGGATTCCAGAGCGCCTACGGCATGACCGAAACCGCAGCCACGGCCTGCAGCAACGGGCCCTATCGCTGGCGCGACGGGGTGACGCTGGGACCGTGCGAGCTGGCCGCAGGGCGGGTGTGTTACGGCAACGAGGTGCGCGTGGTCGATGCCGACGGCCGCGAAGTGCCCTATGGCACGGTGGGCGAGATCACGATCCGTGGCGCCAACGTCATGCAGGGGTATTGGAACAAGCCGGAGGAGACCCGCGCGGCCCTGCGCGGTGGTTGGCTTTACACGGGCGACGGCGGCTTCATGGACGAAGCCGGTTACGTGCACATCGTCGATCGCGTCAAGGACATGATCATCAGCGGCGGCGAGAACGTCTATTCCGCCGAGGTCGAGGGAGCGCTGTCGCGCCATCCTGCGGTGGCCGCCTGCGCCGTCATCGGAATCCCGAGCGCCGCATGGGGTGAAGCGGTGCACGCCATCGTCGTATTGCGGCCTGGCACTTCGGCCGGTGACGAGGACCTTCGGACGCATTGCCGCACCCGTCTCGCAGGCTACAAATGCCCCAAGAGCATCGAGTTTCGCGACACCCTGCCGCTGTCACCGGCAGGGAAGGTGCTGAAGACCGTTCTGCGGGAGCCGTTCTGGAATGGCAATACGCGACAGATCAATTAGGGCTGCGGCGCCGCACACTGCAGGCATCACCTCACACCACTCTCAAGGACGTTCCATGAAAAGAATGCAGTGCCCCGTCCATGTGACGGCAACAACACCTACGGCGGGCGCATCGTCCCCACCCCTTTGGGCGGCCGGCTCTCGCAGGGCACCCCGCTGGACGGCGCCTGCGTGGTCACGCTGTACCAGGCGGTTTGAGGAGGCGCGATGATAGACCGCCGCTACATCGGGCACACCGTGCTGGCTTTTACTGCCAGTGTCGAGACAGGGCGGCTGCGCTTTTTTGCCAAAGCCACCGGCCAGTCCGACCCGGTTTACATCGACGAGGCCGCTGCGCGTGCGGCGGGTTATCCGGGCCTGCCGGTGCCGCCTACCTTTTTGTTCTGCCTGGAGATGGAGTCGCCCAACCCGGCTGCGGTCCGCGACCTGCTGGGCCTGGACTACCGCCGCCTGCTGCATGGTGAGCAGGGCTTTACCTACCACGCGATGGCCTTTGCCGGCGACACGCTGACGTTTGAGCAGCGCATCGAAGACATCTACGACAAGAAGAACGGCGCGCTGGAGTTCGTGGTGCGCAAGACCCGTGTGAGGAACCAGCGCGCCGAACTGGTGGCCGAACTGCGCTGCATCACGGTGATGCGCAATGACTGAGGAATTTTTGATGACTGCCGCCAAATCCATGCCCCTGTTTGATGAGGTGCAGGTGGGCGACTCCCTGCCTTCGTTTGAAACGCCACCGATTTCGCGCCTGGCGCTGGCTCTGTACTGCGGTGCGTCCGGCGACCACAACCCTATCCACGTGGACAGCGATTTCGCCAAGTCCGCCGGCGTGCCCGATGTGTTTGCACATGGCATGTTGTCCATGGCTTGGCTGGGCCGCCTGTTGACCCACTGGGTGGCTCAGCCCGCCATACGCACATTCAGTGTGCGCTTTCTATCGATCACCCATGTGGGTGAGAGCATCACCTGCGCCGGCAAGGTGGTGGAGAAATTCGAGCAGGGCGGCGAGCGCTGCGTGCGGCTCGAGGTGAGCACCACCAGCCAGGGCGGGCAGGCCAAGCTGGTGGGCGAGGCCGTGGTCGTTCTGGCCTGAAGAATGAATGGACTCAAGGAAGAAAACATGAAAAAACTGGATGGCAAGGTGGCTTTGGTGTCGGGCTCGGGCCGCGGCATAGGCCGTGAGATCGCGCTCAAACTCGCGGCCGAAGGCGCGCGCGTGGTGATCAATGACCTGGACGCCGGACCGGCGCAGCAGACCGTGGCCGACATCGTGGCGCGCGGCGGCCAGGCCGTTGCCTGCGTTGGCAGCGTGACCGATACCGATTTTGGCGCGCGTTTTGTCCAGCAGGCGCTGGACAGCTTTGGCGGCATCGACATCATCGTCAACAATGCCGGCTATACCTGGGACAACGTGGTGCAGAAGATGAGCGATGAGCAGTGGGAGGCGATGCTGCAGGTGCACCTGACAGCGCCTTTCCGCATTCTGCGCGCCGCCTCGGGCTTCATCCGCGAGGCGGCCAAGAAGGAGGCCGAAGCCGGCCAGATGGTGTTCCGCAAGGTGGTCAACATCTCTTCCACCTCGGGCGTTTACGGCAATGCCGGCCAGGCCAACTACGCAGCGGCCAAGGCTGGCATCAACGGCCTGACCAAGGCGCTGGCCAAGGAGTGGGGCCGCTACCGGGTCAACGTCAACAGCGTGGCTTTTGGTCTGATCATGACGCGGCTGACCGAAGCGCCGGCCGATGCTGACGCCAGCATCGACATTGCCGGGCAGCAGATCAAGGTGGGCGTGAATCCACAGGTGCTCAAAAACGCCGAGGCCTTGATTCCGCTGGGCCGTGGCGGCACACCGGAAGAAGCCGCCGGCGCGGTCTACATGTTCTGCATTCCGGAATCCAACTACGTGAGCGGGCAGGTGCTGGTCTGCGGCGGCGGACGGCCATGAGTTCCCCGTCGGTCCACGGAACCCCCCGCGCGGCCGGCATACAGCCTGCGCGGCGCCCCTGGATGGATGCCGACCTGGAGATGCTGCGTGACACCGCGCGCAGGTTTTTCGAGCGCGAATGTGTGCCACACGAGGCACGCTGGACGGCCCAGCACCATGCCGACCGCGATATCTGGAAAAAAGCCGGGCAGGTCGGCCTGCTGTGCGCCAGCATTCCCGAGGAATATGGCGGCGGCGGCGGCAGTTTCCTGCATGAAGCCGTCATCTGCGAAGAGCAGGCCACTGCGATGGTTGCCGCTTTCAGCAACAACGTGCACAGCGGCATCGTGGCCCACTACATCCTGGCCTATGGCAGCGAAGCGCAAAAACAACGCTGGTTGCCGCGCATGGCCACCGGCGAGCTGGTGGCCGCCATCGCCATGAGCGAGCCCGGTGCGGGCACCGACCTGCAGCGCATCAAGGCCAGCGCCCTGCGCGACGGCGGCGACTACCTGATCAGCGGATCCAAAACCTTCATCACCAACGGCCACCACGCCAATCTGGTCTGCGTTGCAGTCAAGACCGATGTTGCGGTAGGCGCCAAGGGCGTGTCGCTGGTGATGGTCGAAACCGATGGCCTGGAGGGTTTTCGCCGTGGACGTCTCCTTGAAAAACTCGGCCAGAAGACGATGGACACCACCGAGCTCTTTTTTGACCAGATCCGCGTGCCCGCAGAGAACCTGCTCGGTGGCGAGGAAGGTCGAGGCTTCACCCAGCTCATGCAGCAACTGCCGCAGGAGCGGCTGCTCATTGCCGTCGGTGCCGTCGCAACCATGCATCGCGCCGTTGCAGAAACAACAGACTACGTGCGCCAGCGTGAAGTGTTCGGCAAACCCCTGATGGCCCTGCAGAACACCCGCTTCAAGCTGGCCGAATGCCAGACCCAGGCCACGGTGGCGCGCAGCTTCGTCGACGACTGCATCGGCCGCTTGCTGCGCGGTGAACTCGATGTGCCCACCGCCGCCATGGCCAAATGGTGGACCACGCAGACCAACTGCCAGATCGTCGACGAATGCCTGCAGCTGTTCGGCGGTTACGGCTACATGACCGAGTACCCGATCAGCCGGCTCTATGCCGATGTACGCGTCGGCAAGATCTACGGCGGCGCCAACGAGGTCATGAAGGAGATCATTGCCCGCGCCATGGACCGCTAGCGCTGCACCGGGTGCGCAAAAAGAGACCTGAGAACAAAGAGAGACAAGACATGCCTGCCCCCCATCACCACTTCTGGCCCAAGGGCATCCCGCACGAGCTGCGCGTGCCCAGTGTCAGCCTGGTCCACTACCTGGACGTGGCGGCCCAGCGTTACCCCGACAAACCCGCCATCGTGTACTGCGGCGCGGTGCTCGCCTATGCCGAATTGAAAGCCAGGGTCGATGCCATAGCCGCCTGCCTGCAGCGGCGCCTGGGCGTGCGGCGCGGCGACCGCGTGTTGCTGGTCAGCCAGAACTGTCCGCAGTTTGTGATTGCCTATTTTGCCGTGCTGCGTGCGGGCGCAGCAGTGGTTCCCGTCAATCCCATGAGCACCGCGCATGAGTTGCGTTATTACCTGGCCAACAGTGGCGCCAAAGTGGCGTTTGCGGCCCAGGAATTGCTGCCGCAGGTGCTGGCCTGCACGGCCCCGACGCTGGAAGGCGGCCTCGAAGCGGTCGTGGTGCATGCCTACAGCGATGGCCTGCCGGCTTCAAGTGGCGACGAAGTGCCCGACTGGGTGCTTGCGCCGCGGCTGCCGCTGCCCGATGCTGCTTGCCACGGGTTTGAAGACGTGCTGGCGCAGCCATGGCCGCCTTGCGCCGACCTGAGCGAGCACGATGGTCTGGCCGTGTTGCCCTATACCTCGGGCACCACCGGCCACCCCAAGGCCTGCATGCACACCCATGCCACCGTGCTGGCGTCCAGCCAGGCCTCACAGAGATGGAAAGACCTCAACGCTGATTCAGTTTATCTCTGCGTGGCGCCGCTGTTCCACATGCTGGGCATGCAAAACGGCATGGTCGTGCCGATCACGCTGGGCGGCACCGTGGTGATGATGCCGCGCTGGAACCCGGTGGTGGCGGTGCGCCTGATGGAGCGCCACCGTGTGACGGTATGGACCGCACCGCCGGCCATGGTGATTGACTTTTTTGCGCAGCCGGAAGCCTTGCAGCGCGACCTGTCCAGCCTGTGCCTGCTGTCCGGCGGCGGCGCTGCCATGCCCGAGGCGGTCGCGCTCATGCTGGCCGAGCGTTTCGGCCTGGCCTACAACGAAGCCTATGGCCTGTCGGAGACCGCCGGTTTCCTGCATGCCAACCCGCTGCAGCGCAGCAAGCGCCAGTGCCTGGGCATGCCCACGCAGGGCGTGGATTCGCGCATTGTGGATCCGCTCACGCTGCAGGAGCTGCCCCAGGGCGAAGTAGGTGAGCTGGTCACCCGCGGTCCCCAGGTCATGACCGGCTACTGGAACAACGACGCGGCCAACCGCAGCGCGTTTGTCGAGATCGCCGGCGAGCGTTTTTTCCGGACCGGTGACCTGGCCTATGTGGACGAGGACGGATATTTCTTCATGCGTGACCGGCTCAAACGCATGATCAACGCCTCGGGCTTCAAGGTCTGGCCGGCCGAGGTGGAAAGCGCCATGTACGAGCATCCCGCCATCCACGAAGCCTGCGTGATCGGGGTGGAGGACGCGAAACGCGGAGAAACCGTCAAGGCGCTGGTGGTGCTCAAGCCCGGCCAGCGCGGCCAGGTGTCCGAGCAGGACATCATCGACTGGAGCCGCCAGCGCATGTCGGTGTACAAGGCACCGCGCATCGTCGAGTTCATGGACAGCCTGCCCAAGTCGGGCACGGGCAAAGTCCTCTGGCGCGAGCTGCAGGAAGCGCAGCGTGCGGCCTCATCCATGAACACCTTTCCTTCTTGACACCAGGACCTTCCATGGACATCAATGACTTCAAGGGCCGCGCCGTTTTTGTGGCCGGCGGCAGCAGCGGCATCAACCTGGGGATTGCCCGGGCTTTCGCGGCTTGCGGCGCCCACGTGGCCATCGCCAGCCGCTCGCCCGAGCGG
>CAZIYA010000041.1:0-16270 GCA_964543355.1 uncultured Polaromonas sp. | reverse complement strand
CGAGCTTGAAGGTCACGGTCAGCGTCATCACGCCGTCGGTGGTGGCCTGGCTGCTCATGTAGAGCATGCCCTCGACACCATTGATGGCCTCTTCGAGCGGCATGGCCACCGTTTCGGCGATCACCTTCGGGTTGGCACCGGGGTACTGGGCACGCACCACCACCGAGGGCGGCGCAACTTCCGGGTATTCGGAAATCGGCAGGCCGCGCAGCGCCACCAGGCCGGCAATCAACATCAGCAGCGACAGCACGCCGGCAAAAATCGGCCGGTCAATAAAAAACTTGGAAAGATTCATGGCAATTCTTCTTGTTCAAATGTCGAAGCTTCATGACCCGGCCGCAACCTGGACTGGTTTGGCGGTGAGTTCCGCCTTGGCCGACATCTCCACCGGCTGCGGCACCACCAACGCACCCGGGCGGATGCGCTGCAGGCCGTTGACGACGATGCGCTCATTGGCGGCCAGGCCGCCCTTGACGACGCGCAGTCCGTTGACGGAGGCGCCCAGCGTGACTTCACGGTAAGCCGCCTTGTTGTCGGTGCCCACCACCATCACAAATTTCTTGTTCTGGTCGGTGCCGACGGCGCGTTCATTGACCAGCAGCGCCGTGCCTTTGGTGGCCTGGCCCATGCGGATGCGCGCAAACTGCCCGGGCATCAGCTGGCCATCCTTGTTGTCGAACACGGCGCGGGCGCGCACGGTGCCGCTTTTGGCGTCCACCTGGTTGTCAACGAGTTGCAGCTTGCCTTCAAACGGCGTGTCGGTGCTGGCTGCCGTACCCATCTGCACGGGGATGCGTTCCAGCTGGCGCCCGCCGGGGCCGCCGGACTGCACTTCTTTCAGCGCCCGGGCCACCACCTGCTCGTCCGCATCAAAACTCGCGTAGATCGGGCTCACCGACACCAGCGTGGTCAGCACCGGCGCGCCCGGGCCGGCCGCGACCAGATTGCCCACGGTCACTTCCAGCTTTCCGACGCGCCCGGCCACCGGCGCGCGCAACTGTGTGTAGCCCAGGCTCAGCTGCGCCGTCTGCAGGGCCGCCTGCGCCGCGCGCAGATTCGCGTCGGCCTCGCCCTTGCCGTTGGTGCGTTCATCAAACTCGCGGCGGGAAATCGCCTGCTCGTTCCAGAGGCGCTGCGAGCGTTCGTGCTCTCCCCTGGCCTGCGCCACGCGGGCCTGTGCGGCAGCCACCTGGGCCTCGGCGCGCTCCACCTCGGCGGCATACGGCGCGGGGTCGATGGTCAGCAGCAGCTCGCCTTTTTTGACCAGCGCGCCTTCGCGAAAATGCACCGCCTGGATGGTGCCGGCCACGCGCGAACGGATGTCCACCCGCTCGACGGCCTCCAGCCGGCCGGAAAACTCTTCCCAGCCCGCCACTTCGCTCTGCACCACGATGGCCACGGACACGGGCGTTGCGGGCGGCTCGGCCGATGCCTGCGCCTGCGCCCGGGAACCGGGCACCCCGAAAACGGCTGCAGAAATGCCAGCCAGGGCCAGCACGGCCAGCGCGACGGCCGCCAGGCGTTTTTTACTGTTGCTTGAACGAATCGATTGCATGGAAATATCCCTCAAAAAAATCAAAAAAATGCGGAGTCAGGAAGCTGAAAAATGGGTGGAGTGCGCGGCCGGCCCGTTCGCCGGACTGGCCAGAAAATCGCGGAACTGCTGCAGCACCACCGGCCCCCAGGCCGACGCGCAGCTGTCGGGGTCCTGGTAGCTGCAGGGCCATCCTGTGGGTGCCGGCAGGACCGTGTCATGCGCGACCAGCCCGGCGGCCCGCAGGCGGCCCGCATAAGCCAGCACTTCGTCACGCAGCGGATCGTCCTGCGCGGTTACCAGCAGCGTGGGCGGCAGACCGGCCAGGCGCAAGGCCGCACCGGGCGCGGCATAGGGGTGGGAAGCGTCTTCCATGCGGGCCAGGTAGCCGTGCCAGCCGTCGGCCCAGATGCAGCCGACCGGGCCGGCCTTGGCATCGCGCAGCGAGGCCGTGGCCAGGCAGGGGTCGAGCATGGGCGAGAGCAGGATTTGCCCGGCAAGCGCCGGCTCCTGCAGGTCACGGGCCATCAGGGCCACGGCGGCGGCGATGTTGCCACCTGCCTCCTCGCCCGCCAGGAAAACCGGCGCATCATGGCCCGCCAGCTTGTGCCTGGCCTTCCAGGCCCACAGCAATGCGGCGTAACCCGTTTCAACGGCCTGGGGAAAAGGATGGGCCGGTGCCAGCGGGTAGTCCAGCGAGATCACCACAGCACCGGCCTCTGCCAGCAGGCCTGCGACGCAGGAACCATTCTCCAGCGAACCACTGACAAAAGCCCCGCCATGAAAATGCAGCACCAGCGGGGAAACGCGATCGGCCTGCCGGCGGCCATAAAAGCGCGCAGCCAGGGGCCCCTGCGCAAGCGGGATCTGCTTGTCCACGCTGGAGAGCGGGGCTTTCTGCGTGCCGTGGCTGGCGAGGTGCTGGCTTGTCATCATCTGGGACCGCAAGCGGTTTTGTTGTTGCAATGCAGCAGAAGATAAGCTCGATCAGCTCCTCAATAAAGAGGCATCCTGCATATACTTTGTTTCATAAATGGAACAATCAACACCAAAATCGCCGGCTTTTCCGACTATTCTTCGCATCCCCAGGGCCTGTTCAACAGGCCCTAACAAACAGGATTTTTTAGATGGACAAGTTTTCTGCCATGCAGGCCTTTGTGCGTGTTGTGGAAGCCGGCAACTTCACCAAGGCCGCCGACTCCATCGGCATGCCCAAGGCTACGGTGACGCGGCTGATCCAGACCCTCGAAAAAGAGCTGGACACCAAGCTGCTGAACCGGACCACCCGCAAGGTCACGGTAACGGCGGATGGCGCGGCCTACTACGAACGCGCCGGCCGCCTGCTCGGCGACATGGAAGAGCTGGAGTCGAGCATGTCGCGCGCGAAAGCCAGCCCGCGCGGGCGGCTCAAGGTGGACATTCCGTCTTCGCTCGGCCTGGCGGTCATCATTCCGGCCCTGCCCGATTTTTACGCTCGATATCCCGACATCCAGATCGAACTGGGTGTGAGCGACCGGCCCGTCGACATCATTGGTGAAAACGTGGACTGCGTGGTGCGCGGCGGCGAGCTGCAGGACCAGTCACTGGTGGCGCGGCGCATTGGCGAGTTCAACCTCATCACCTGCGCCACACCGGCCTACCTCAAGCGCCACGGCACACCGCAACACCCCGATGAACTGGCCAACGGCCACACCCTGGTGCGTTACATCTCGCCGCGCACGGGCCGCCTGTACCCGATGGAGCTGCGCCGGGACGGCGAAGAAGTGCAGGTGAGCGGACGCCACATGCTGGCCGTCAACGACTCCAATGCCGGCGTGGCCGCCGCGCTGGCAGGGCTGGGCATCATCCAGACGCTGACCCTGCTGGTACAGCACCACATCAGCAGCGGCGCCCTCGTGCCGGTATTCGGTGGTTGGTGTTCGGAGCCGGGTGCCATCCATGTGGTGTACCCGCCCAACCGCCACCTCAGCAACAAGGTGCGGGTGTTTGTGGACTGGATTGCCGACCTGTTTGCCAAACACGACCTGATCCAGCGCAAGAGCACCCTGATCCTCCCGGTGCAACACGCACTGGCAGCACCGGCAGCACCCGTCGCGCTGGCGGCATGAGGAGCGGCCCTGCCTGGGCGCCCACGGGCTTCAGGCTGCTTTCTCCGGAGCATGTACTGCTGCAGGCTGGTCCTACAGCAGACGCGGGCACGTCTTACATGCCGCACTGCACAAGAGGACTAAATTCGTTCCTTCATTGAAGGAGACTCCATGGCCCGGCTTGATGCCCCCCGCAACGCCCGCAATGAGCGCGACTCACGGCCCCAGTCCGGACAGGCAGAAAAGCCGCCCGGAACCCCGAACAAGGGCTGGCCTTTTGCCGAAGGCTCGCAAAACCACCTGGATGAAACGGCTGCGCCCTGGCCCAGGCCGTCAGCCAGACCGGGTACCGGCTGGCCGCAACGCAACAGGTAAGCCTGCACAAACGGCAGGCGCCCGCCATGGCGTCAATAGCTGCCGAGGTAGTCCTTCTTGCCGATTTCCACACCGCTGTGGCGCAGGATGGCATAGGCCGCGGTGGTGTGAAAAAAGAAATGCGGCAAGCCGTAGTTCAGCAGGTAGGCCTGGCCGGTGAAGACTTTTTCTTTCGGCGTGCCGGCCTGTGTCACGATGCGGCGCTCCTCGCTGCCCTCGATCTGCGCGGCGCCCAAGCTGTCGATGAACGCCAGTGTTTTGGCAATGCGTGCCTGCAGGTCCGCAAAATCCGCTTCCTTGTCTTCAAAGCTGGGCACCTCCACACCGGCAATGCGCGCCGACACGCTTTTTGCAAAATCGCAAGCCACCTGCACCTGGCGCAGCAGGGCAAACATGTCGGGGTACAGGCGCGCCTGCAACAGGACGGCGGGCTCGATCTTGCGCGCGGCGGCATGCGCCTCGGCCTTGGCCAGAACGCCGGCCAGGCCTCCCAGCATCTGTTTGAAAACGGGAACGGAAGCCTGGTACATCGAAAGCGTCATGGATCAATCCTGAAAAAAAAGAAATCAAATGCCGGGTCGGTCAAACGGCCGGGTCCTGCAAACCCGGGGACCGGCTTGCACCCTGTGGCTGGCGGCACAGCGCCACCATCGCGCGGGACAGCGGATCGGCGGGATACTCGCGCTGAATTTCAGTATAGCGGTGCAGGGCCGTGGCGAAGTCGCCCTGGCTGAAGGCCTGGTAGGCATGCTGCGTCAGCACGCACAGGCGGATCTGCTCGGGCGTGGCCTCGAGCTCGGGATCGCCCCCGCGTATGCCGACCAGCTCGTAGATTTCCATGTCGGAACGCCGGCCCTTGACGGTCACCACATTGATGGGCCGCAGCCACAGCTGCTCGCCCGCTTCCTTGAACACCGTCTGGCTGATGCAGACCTGCGTGCCGAACTCCTTGTTCGCGCCTTCCAGCCGCGAGGCGAGATTCACCCCGTCGCCCATCACCGTATAGCTCATGCGTTCAGCCGAGCCGATGTTGCCGACCAGCACCGAATCGCTGTGGATGCCGATGCGCACGTTGAGCGGCCGCAGGCCTTCGAGCATCCACTGCTGGTTGAGCTTGCGCATGCTGGCCTGCACACGCAGGGCGGCCACACACGCGTGGAAGGCGTGGTTCTTGAGAATGGCGGGCGCGCCCCAGAACGCCATCACGCCGTCCCCGATGAACTTGTCGATGGTGCCCTGCTCGTGGTTGACTGCGCGGGTCACTGCTTCAAGGTAGGCCGACACCCGCAGCAGCAACTCCTGCGCCGGGCTGGTCTCGGCCAGGGTGGAAAAAGACTCGATGTCGGAAAAGAAAATCGTCAGGAAGCGGCTGCTGCCGCCCAGCTCCAGCCGCTGGTTCGAGCTCAGCAGTTGCTGCACCAGGCCTTTGGGCACAAAGGCCGAAAATGCGTGGATGGTCGAATCCAGCGTGTTCACCGCGCGGATCAGCGAGCTGATTTCCGGTATGCGGGAATGAATCTGCCGGGAAGGGCTGGAGACGAAATTCTGTACGTCGATCACCTTCTTTTCCAGCTGCTCGATGGGCCTGGCAATCAGCATGGACAGGAAGTAGATCAGCACCACCTGCAAGGCCACCGCGATCGCGCCGAAAATCAGCACCTTGCGGTTGTTCTCTGTCCACTTGCGCGAAAAATCGGCCAGCGGCGCGATGATCATGACGCGCCAGGCCTTGCCCACGGTGGGCGGGAATTTGGCAAACATCGCCACGTACTCCCGGCCGCTGTGCGCATCGACAAAGGTGAAACGCTCGCTGTCCTTGTCGGGCCGCGACGCCACGGCGAGCGCCGGCAGTTTGCTCGACAGGCGCGACAGGCTGTTCTGCAGCAGCTTGCCGTCCTCGCGCCGGATCGCCTGGCTCGCGTCCGGGTGGGCAATGATGCGGTCATCGTCATCCACGATCAGGCTCAGCGAATTCGGGCTGACCGGGCGCGAGGCGAGAAACTTCGACAGGCTGTCCAGCGTGATGTCCGCCGCCACCACACCGGCCACCTTGCCGCCGGCAAAAAAAGGCATCGCAATGGTGATGCCGGGCAAGCCGGTGGTTGCAAAGATGTAGGGGTCGGACACCGAGAGCCGTCGCCCCGCCGCCACCGAGTCCTTGAACCAGGGGCGCACGCGCGGGTCATAAACGGCCGCCGCCTCGGAGCGGCCCACCGGCTGGCCCTGCGCATCGAAAAACACATAACGGTCCTGCGCCGGGCCACCGGCCTTGCGGTCCAGCCAGCGCGTGGCCAGCCGCGCCCCAGCGGGCAGGGCCTTGTCCTGGATGCGGCCGCCCGGCGGCAGCACCAAGCTCATGCGGAAGGAGCCGTCGTCAAAGGCGACATACACGCTGCTCATGTTGCTGCTGTGCGCCAGCATCTCGGTCATGTAGGCGGCAGCCCGCTCCTGGCGGAAAAATTCCGGCTCGGCTTCCCCCAGGCTGGCCGCCACCTTGACCAGGGACTTGATCGGGTCCACCAGTTCGGTCGAACTGGTGATGGTTTCGAAGCGCGCTTTTTCTATCAGCTGGTGGGCGGTGTCGCGCGCGATGCCGTCATTGGTGGCGTAGTTGATCCAGACCGTGGCGATGAACAGCGGCAGCGACAGCAGCAGGAACAGCACCACGATGCTGGGCCGCAGGCGCAGCGCAAATTTTCCGGGATAAGCCATGATGTGACGTCCTCCTCGCCGCGCGAGCTGGTGTTCTTTTATCGGAGGAAGCCCTCGTTGCGCGGCCCCGCCTGCATTATGGCCATTCCTGCCGCACGTTCCTGTCAGGCCGCGGACCGGCCCCGCAGGCGCTGGACCAGCGTGACGCCACCCAGCACCAGCGCACCGGCGACCATGCCCACCAGCGCGTCGGCCAGCAGCGGCGTGACGGCACCCAGCGCGCTGCCGGCACGCGCTGCCAGTGCTTCAATGGCATGGTGCAGGGCTGGAACACCGTGCGTCAGGATGCCGCCGCCGACCAGGAACATCGCCGCCGTGCCGGCTATCGACAACCCCTTCATGAGCCAGGGCGCGGCCAGCACGATGCCGCGGCCCAGGCTGCGCTGCAGGCGGACGCTGCCGCCCTCGCCTGTCTTCTGGCTCAGGTACAGGCCCGCATCGTCGAGCTTGACGATCCCGGCCACCAGGCCGTACACACCCACGGTCATGACGATGGCAATGCCACTGAGCACGGCCAGTTGCGTGACGAAAGGGCTGGCCTGCACGGTGCCCAGCGTGATGGCGATAATTTCGGCCGACAGGATGAAATCGGTCCGCACCGCGCCCTTGATCTTGTCCTTTTCGACCTGCACCAGATCCACCGACGGGTCAGCCAGCGCCTTCACCAGCTCCTCATGGTGCGCCGCATCTTCGGCGCTGCTGTGCAGGAATTTATGGGCCAGTTTTTCGAAACCCTCATAACAGAGGAAAGCGCCCCCCACCATCAGCAAAGGCGTCACGGCCCAGGGCGCGAAGGCGCTGATGATCAGCGCCACCGGCACCAGGATCGCCTTGTTCAGCATGGAGCCCTTGGCCACTGCCCACACCACCGGTAACTCGCGATCGACATGGACACCGGAAACCTGCTGGGCGTTGAGCGCCAGGTCATCCCCGAGCACGCCAGCGGTTTTTTTGGCAGCTACCTTGGTCAGCAAGGCCACGTCGTCCAGCACGGTGGCAATGTCGTCGATCAGCGCAAACAGGCTACTGGCCATGAAAATTTCCCCGGGAAGTCAAAAGCAGACCCATCATAGTGTCGCGCCGCACGGCCCTTGCATTTGGCCGCGATGCAGCCATCTTCACCAAGCCCTCACTTCCTGGCCTGTCCATGCCGCTGCTGCTTTTTTCGTTTCTCCTGCACGCCTATATCGGCGTGCGCCTGCTGCCGGCCTTGGGCAGCTGGCCGCTGGTGCAGGTGCTGCTGGGCCTGCTTCTGCTGGCCTCCACCGTGCTGACACCGCTGGGCCTGACCGCCCGGCGTTTCAAGTCGCAGCCTCTGTCGGACCGCATGGCCTGGACCGGCATGCTGTTCATGGGCCTGTTTTCCTCGCTGTTTGTGCTGACACTGCTGCGCGATGCGGCGCTGCTGGCCGGCCTGGGTTTGCTGGCGGTAGCTCCTGCCTCCTTTTCGCTCGATGCGGCAGCCCACAACTCGGCCGCGGCGGTTCCTCTGGCGGGCCTGTTCATGAGCCTGGTCGGCTTCTTCAATGCCAGGCGCACCGCCGCCGTGGTGCGGGTGGACGTACCGATTGCCGGGCTGCCGGCGGCGCTGCATGGGTTCTCCATCGCGCAGATCAGCGACATCCACGTCGGCCCCACCATCAAGCAGGGCTACCTGCAGGCCATCGTGAGCGCGGTCAATGCGCTGCAGGTGGACATGGTGGCCGTCACCGGCGACCTGGTGGACGGCACGGTGGCCGAACTGGCCCACCACGTCGCGCCTCTGGCGGAGCTGTCATCAACCCACGGCACCTACTTTGTCACCGGCAACCATGAATACTATTCAGGTGCCCACGCCTGGATTGCCGAGCTGCAACGCCTGGGCCTGCGGGTGCTGATGAACGAACATGTGGTGTTGCAGCACGGTCTGCTGCCGGCACAGGAAGCGCTGGTGCTCGCCGGTGTGGCCGACTGGAGCGCCGCACATTTCGATGCCAGCCACCGCAGCGACCCGCATGCTGCGCTGGCCGGTGCACCCGCGACGGCAGCTGTCAGGCTGCTGCTGGCGCACCAGCCGCGCAGCGCGACAGCGGCCGCCCACGCCGGGTTTGACCTGCAGCTGTCAGGCCACACGCATGGCGGGCAGTTCTGGCCCTGGAATTTTTTTGTGCGCTTCCAGCAGCCTTTCACGGCCGGCCTGCACCGGCTGCAAAACCTCTGGGTCTACACCAGCCGCGGCACCGGCTACTGGGGCCCGCCAAAGCGGTTCGGCGCACCCTCGGAGATCACACACCTGCGGCTGGTCCGGTCTTAGCGCTCAGTAGTGGCGGCGCGCGGTCAGCCGGCCGACCATCAGCCCCACCAGCAAGGCGCCGCCAATGGCCTGCAGCGGATGCTCCTTGATGTACGCGCGGGAATAGTCCACAGCCTGCAGCGGCGCATCGGTCAGGCGGTGCGCCTGGCCGCTGACCTTGCCGGCCACGCTGTTGGCACTGCTGGCCAGCTTGTCCACCGTGCTGTGCGCGGCACTGGCTGCGCGGTCCACCGTGCTGCGGGCCGGTTCGGCCACCCTGTCGATTGTGTTGTGAAGCGTGTGGCCGGCCTGCTCGACACCGCGCAGCACGGCGTTTTCGGCCGATGACGAAGTGGAAGCCGGATAAGCGGTGCCGTTGGATTTTTCCATGATGGGTCCTTCAAAAAAATAGGCAATGGGAATGAGCACTGCGCCGTCGAGGCCACAGCAGGTGGCGGTGATGGCGCACAGTTCACTTTCGCGCAGGGATGGTGGGCGCGCTGTGCGCGCCGGGAGGCGCTGGCTGTAGGACAAGGGAGCCAGCAGGCAAGCTACTGGGGCTCTCAGTCGAACAGGCCGGGCGTGCCGCGCATGGCGCCTTCAATGATCAGCAGCCGGAGCTTGGTGCGAACACCGCCGCCAGCTGAAAATCCGCCCGGCTTGTCGCCGGCGGCCAGCACGCGGTGACAGGGAACCACAGGCGCAAACGGGTTGCGGCCCAGGGCTTGCCCGACCGCGCGCGCGGCGCCGGGTTCGCCCAGGCGTGCGGCGAGCTCGCCGTAGGTCAGGGTCTGGCCCGGCGCAATGCCGAGCGCCAGCGCATACACACGCTGGTGAAAGGCCGGCACGCCGCGCATGTCGAGCACCAGCTTGCTGAAGTCATGCGCCTGGCCGCGCAGCATGGCGGTGACGCCGCTGACGGCGGCCAGTGCATCGCCCACCGGCGCGGTTTCCTGCGCGCCGGGAAAACGCTGGCGCATGCGTTCGCGTGTCTGCGGTGTGCCGGCCTCGGGCAATTGCACACCACAGATGCCGGCTTCGCTCCAGGCGATGGCGCAGCTGCCGATGGCCGTGTCGAACAGCGCGAAGCAGACGGTGCCGCGGGAAGTGTCGGTGGATGTTGTCATGTCAGAAGCCATCCTAATACAGCGCCCTGCAGCGGTGGCGAGCCCCATTCCGGTGCAGCGGGCTGGCAAGGTATTGCTATTAAATAAGTAGCTTCTTGCGCATGACTGGCAAGGGCTGCAGACCAAAATGGCTCATGAACCAGCCTCAGCCCGTGCAAGCTGCTGCTTGCACTGTCGGCCTGCGCTGACAGCCGGACAGACGCTTTTCCTAAGCACCGGCCGCAACAGCGGGTGCAGCATGGCGCTCTCACCCACAGGCCAAGCGGAGCATCACCATGACATCTTTTTCCAGCAGCAACGATGGACGGCGGAACCAGAACAACCCCGAAGAAGCAGCCGGCCTGGAGGAGACCGAGGACCTGCCGCTGTCACCCGAAGAAGACATGCCGGTAATCCCGGACGACGAACGCGTCCTCGACATGCCGTCCTGAAGCCGGGCCGGACGTTCAGCCGACTTCGCGCTTGAGGCGAATTTCCTCGAGCTTGACGGAACCGACCATCACGGTTTTCAGTGAGGTCATTTCGCGCTTGAAACCGGCCAGCTCGTGAAAGCGCAGCGCGCGCTCATTGCGCACCGGCACCCAGACCGTGACCTTGGTGCAACCTTCTTCCTTGAGGCCGTCGTTGGCAGCGTCCCAGAGGGCCAGGCCGACACCTTTGTCCCAGTGCGCCGGATCCACATAAATTGCCCAGATTTCGCCGCAGGTGGACGGTGTTCCCTTGTCGCGCGAACGGTCAAAGCCGACAAAACCGACGAGACTCTCGCCATCGGTGGCGACATGCACCTGGGGTTCCATGAACTCGATGGCGTCGCGCCAGAACTGCTGGCGCTTGTCGACCGACAGGGTGCCCAGCTGTTCGTCGGGCACCAGGCCCTTGTAGGCGGCGCGAGAGGAAGCGTCATGGATTTCGGCGATGGCTTTGGCATCGCGCACGGTGGCGGGCCGGACTGAATAACTGGACATGAAAAAGACGCTCTGAAGAATCGTTGTGGTGGGGACCCGGATTGTCGCAGCAAATGCCTTCCGCCCCCACCGGACGCCGCCGGACTCAGACTGCCGTCAGGCCACCGTCCACGGTGTGCGCATGCCCGGTGACAAAGGACGCGGCGTCCGAGCAGAGCCACAACACCACGGCAGCCACCTCGTCAACTTCGCCCAGGCGCCCAACCGGGTGCATCTGCGCCGCGGCGGTGCCAATCTTCGGGTCGGCCGCAACGGCGCGTTCGTACATGGTGGTGCGGATCACGCCCGGGCACACCGCGTTGATACGTATGCCCCTGCGCGCATATTCGATCGCCGCCGATTTCGTCAAACCCAGCACGGCATGTTTGCTGGCGCTGTAGGCCGCCATCTTGGGTGCGCCTACCAGGCCGGCCACCGAGGCCGTGTTGACAATCGCGCCGCCGCCCTGCTGCTGCATCTGCGCCAACTGGTACTTCAGGCACAGCCACACGCCCTTGACGTTGATGCCCATGATGCGGTCGAAGGTGGCTTCGCTGCAGTCGGCCAGGCGCAGGTGTTCTTCCTCGATGCCGGCGTTGTTGAAAGCGCAGTCGAGCCGGCCGTAGGCAGTGACTGTGTGGGCCACCATGGCCTGCACCTGGCTTGCCTGGGTGACGTCGGTGCGGATGAAACTGGCCTCGCCGCCCGCGGCCTGCACCAGGTGCACGGTTTCCTGCCCGGCCTCGGCCGCAATGTCGGCCACCACGACGCGTGCCCCGGCCCGCGTGAACGCCAGTGCCGTTGCGCGCCCTATGCCCCCGCCGCCGCCCGTGACCAGCGCGACCTTGCCTTCAAATGATGTTTGCACCTGATGAGTCCTTTGTCTATCTGACGCCAAAAGGAAAAATCATACGGACTGTCCTGCCAAAACCTGTCCCGCCTGGGACGCCTAAACTCCAGCGCATGCCCGCCGCACCCGACGACGATGTTTTCCAGGCCCGCCTCGGCGCGGCGGGCCGGCCCTTTGACGCGCCAGCTTCCGTGCCGCTGCTGCAGTCGGCGCTGGCTGCCGGCATCCCCATGGAGAGTTCTTGCCGCAACGGCACCTGCCGCAGTTGCCTCTGCCTTCTGGACAGCGGGCAGGTGGTTTACCGCATTGAATGGCCGGGCCTGAGCGCCGATGAAAAGACCGAAGGCTTCATCCTGCCCTGCGTCGCCTACCCCCGGTCCGACCTGGTGATTGCAGCGCCGGACTGACACCGCTTCCCAGGCTTGATACGAAAACAGCCCCTAGCCCAGCAGGGACGGGCACAAGCAGCTATGCTTTTCATAGCTATCCTGAAATAATTCCCAACACGCTGCAAGGGCACATCGTATTGTCAAACAACTGTGCAAGGATGGAGACATGGACTTTCTGCCCCCGCCTGCCGGCGGTTTTGACCTCGCCCGTCTGGCCAGCACCTCCGACGGCAGTGCGACCTTCGCCGAGCATGAAGAGCTCAAGGCCATCCTGCTGGCGGGGAATACGCACTTCGACATCCAGAGCGCGGGCGAAGCCACCACGCGCGGACCGTCTTTTCCGCTCTACACCGCCAGCATCGGAAGCAGCGATCCGCGGGCACCGGCGGTCGGCTTCTTTGGCGGCATCCATGGTCTGGAGCGCATAGGCTCGCAACTGATCCTGGCGTACATGCGCGCACTGCTGTTCCGCCTGGAATGGGACGAACTGCTGCACCGGCAGCTGCAGAAAGTGCGGCTGGTGTTCATGCCCATCGTCAACCCGGGCGGCATGTGGGCGCACAAACGCGCCAATCCGCGCGGCGTGGACCTGATGCGCAACGCACCGCAAAGAGCCGAAAGCCGCGTGCCCTTTCTCGCCGGCGGGCAGACCTTCGGCCCGCTGCTGCCCTGGTACTGCGGCCGGCCCGGCGCGCCCATGGAAGCCGAAAGCGCGGCCCTGCTGCGGGTGGTGCGCGAGCAGCTGGCCAGCCGACCCTTCAGCCTGGCGCTGGACTGCCATTCGGGCTACGGTTTCGACGACAGCCTCTGGTTTCCGTACGCCAAAACGCGCCGGCTGATGGCGCACCTACCGGAGATGTTTGCGCTCAAGACCATGCTCGAACAATCGCACCCGCATCACGACTACAGCTTCGAGCCGCAAAGCAACCAGTACCTGCTGCATGGCGACCTCTGGGACCACGCCTACGACAAGGCACCGGCCGGCCATGTGTTCCTGCCGATGACGCTGGAGCTCGGCTCCTGGCTGTGGATACGCAAGAACCCGCGCCAGCTGTTTTCGCGGCACGGCATGTTCAACCCGATCAAGGCGCACCGCGTCAAACGCGTGCTGCGACGGCATGCAGACCTGCTGGACTTTCTGACACGCGCTGCCTATGCCGCACCTGGCTGGCTGCCTGAAGGCGAGCGGCGCGCGCAGCTCACGCAACTGGCCCTGGCGCACTGGCGGCCCAGGCGCGCGCCATGAGCTGGGTGCTGCTGCGGGGGCTGACCCGGGAAGCGCGGCACTGGGGCACGCTGCCCGACCGGCTCGCCCACACCCTGGAAACCGCGCAGGTCGTGACGCTGGACCTGCCCGGCAACGGCGTGTTCCACGAACAGCTGTCGCCCGCCTCCGTGCACGGCATGGTGGACTTTGCGCGCCAGCAGTTGCGGCGCCAGGGCGTTCCCCCACCCTGGCAACTGCTGGCCATGTCGCTGGGCGGCATGGTGGCTGCCGACTGGGCGCAGCGTTACCCCGAAGAGGTCGCGCGCCTGGTCCTCATCAACACCAGCATGCGACCGTTCAGCACCCTCACCGAACGGCTGCGTCCCGCCAGCTGGCCGCAGCTGGCCACGCTGGCCGCGCGCTGGCACGATGCGCCCCGCGCCGAACGCGCCATTCACCGGCTGACCTGCCAGGAAACGGCTCTGCGCGAGGCCGATATCGCGGCATGGGTCCACATCCGGCACACAGCCCCGGTGAGCCTGGCCAATGCCGGGCGCCAGCTGGCTGCGGCCGCCAGGTTTTCCTGCGCACCGCAAGCCCCGCCCTGCCCCGTGCTGGTGTTGTCGTCCAGCGCCGACCGGCTGGTGGATCCGCGCTGCTCGCGGCGCCTGGCCGCCGCCTGGCAGGCGACTCACCAGGTCCACCCCTGGGCCGGCCACGACCTGCCGCACGATGACGCCGGCTGGGTCTGCAGGCGCATCGCCCACTGGCTCGCAAGGACCTGAGGTCACTCTCTTTTTGATAGCTGCTTGCGCTTGCTGCACAAGAGCTTGAGTGTTTTTTTATTGAAAGCACAAGGACAGCGCGGGGACATGCGAGTGCCGCTCGGCGCGCCGGTGGGAAGTCGGAGGACAATTCGGTCTTTCCATCCCCAGCCTGCCGACCATTTCCGCCATGAAGATGCCCCCCGCCCCAGCACAGGAAGCTGCCGCACCCAGTGCGGCGTCGGTTCACGTCGTGCCTACGCGCGACAAGCGCATCTGGGCACTGGCGCTGGGATCGGCGGCCGTCTGGTACCTGGACCCGGCCCTGGCGGAAATGGCCGAGCTGGTGGGCGGTATCGCCTGCGCGTCCAACAAGTCGCTGGTCAAGGACGCCATCTCCGACATGCGCTTCAAAGCCGGCACCTTGCGCAAGCAGGTCGGCCCCCTGCCGGCCAGCGCCCTGAGCAAGGTGGTCAGGCGCACCGAAGCTGCCTGCGGCGCAGTGCTCGACAAAGGCGCGCGCCTCAAGGAACTGCAAACCAGCTGGGACGACTTCCTGGCCTGCCTGCGCACCAGCGCCAGACGGTGAAGTCTCCGGCTGACACCAACGCCTGCGTGAAAAAAAATCCCGCCTTTTTCAATGCCATGCTAGCCGCTGTCCTGTGGCTGTCTGCCGCAGCGGCGGTCTCCGCACCCTTTGAAGACACCATTGCCCAGCGCACCCTGGCCTGCACCGCTTGCCACGGCGCCCAGGGCCGCGCCGGACCCGACGGCTACTACCCGCGCCTGGCCGGCAAACCCGCCGGCTACCTGTACAACCAGTTGCTCAACTTCCGCGAGGGCCGGCGTCACTACGCGCTGATGACGCAGCTGGTCGATCCGCTGTCCGATGCCTACCTGATGGAAATCGCGACCTATTTTTCAGCGCTGGACCTGCCCTACCCGTCGCCGGCGGCGCCGGCCGCCGCGCCCGAAGTGCTCCGGCGCGGGCAGGTGCTGGTCACGCAAGGTGACACCGCACACGGCCTGCCGGCCTGCGTGTCCTGCCACGGCCAGGCCATGACCGGGGTGGCGCCGCACATTCCCGGCCTGCTGGGCCTGCCGCGCGATTACCTGAACGCACAGCTGGGCGCCTGGCGTACCGGCCAACGGCGCGCCCACGCGCCCGACTGCATGGCAAAAATTGTGGCGCAGATGAGTTCCGAAGACATCAACGCCGCCACCAGCTGGCTCGCCGCCCAGCCCTTGCCGGCCAGTAGCAAACCGGCGGCAAGCCTGCCGGCCGCAGGCCAGGCCGTCCCGGCTTGCGGCAGTGCCGTGGCACCATCGGGCCGGCGGCCATGAAGCGGCTGGCCGCCTGGCTCTTTGCCGGCATCGTTCTGGTGTTGCTGCTGACCCTCACGGTCTGGCAGCTCAACCTGCGGGACGAATCCGATGTCACGCAGGCGGTGGCCACGGCGGCGGCTTCGCCGGCGCTTCTTGAACGCGGTGCCTACCTCGCGCGTGCCGGCAACTGCATGAGCTGCCACACCGCGCGCGGTGGCAGCCCGTATGCCGGCGGGCGCGGCATCGCGACACCGTTCGGCACGGTTTTTTCAGGCAACCTGACACCGGACAAACAGACCGGCATCGGCAGCTGGTCGGCCAGCCACTTCTGGCGTGCCATGCACAACGGCCGCTCGAAAGACGGCCGCCTGCTGTACCCGGCCTTCCCCTACACCAGCTACACCGAGGTCACGCGTGAAGACTCGGACGCGCTTTTCGCCTACCTGCAGAGCCTGCCCGCCGCCGCGCAGCCCAACACGCCCCACGCCCTGCGCTGGCCATTCAGCACGCAAGCGGCACTGGCCGTGTGGCGCGCGCTCTACTTCAGCCCCGGGCAATATGCGCCCGATACGGCACAGACGGCCGAATGGAACCGTGGGGCCTACCTGGTGCGCGGCCTGGGCCACTGCAGCGCCTGCCACAGCGCGCGCAATGCGCTCGGCGCCAGCAGCACACCGCTGGAC
>CAZIYA010000040.1:0-16357 GCA_964543355.1 uncultured Polaromonas sp. | reverse complement strand
CCACAACGCCTTTCCCGACAACGGCATCAAGTTTTTCAGCGCCTTGGGCAGCAAGCTGCCGGACAGCTGGGAGCAGGAGGTCGAAGCCGTGCTGGAAGAAGCGCCGGTGTGGGCCGATTCGCCCAACCTGGGCAAGACGCGCCGCCTCGACGATGCGGCCGGCCGCTACATCGAATTCTGCAAAAGCACCTATGCCAGCGACCTGACGCTCAAGGGCATGAAGATCGTGGTGGATGCCGCGCACGGTGCGGCCTATCACATCGCCCCCGAGGTCTTTCACGAGCTGGGGGCCGAGGTCATCGCCATCGGCTGCGCGCCCGACGGCATGAATATCAACCACGAGGTCGGCGCGACCCACCCCGAAGCGCTGATCAAGGCGGTCAAGGCCTATGGCGCAGATTACGGCGTGGCGCTGGACGGCGATGCCGACCGCCTGCAGCTGGTGGACGCCGAAGGCCGTCTTTTCAACGGCGACGAAGTGCTCTATCTGATGGTGGCCGAGCGCCTGGCACGTGGCGAAGTGGTGCCCGGCGCGGTGGGCACGCTCATGACCAACATGGCAGTCGAAGTGGCCCTGAAGGCCAGGGGTGTCGAGTTTGTCCGCGCCAGGGTGGGCGACCGCTACGTGCTCGAAGAGCTCGAGAAAAGGGGCTGGCTGCTCGGCGGGGAAGGCTCCGGCCATCTGCTGGCCCTCGACAAACACAGCACAGGCGACGGGTTGATCAGTGCGCTGCAGGTGCTGCAGGCCTGTGTGCGCAGCGGCAAAAGCCTGGCCCAGCTGCTGGCCGACGTCACGCTGTTTCCGCAGACCCTGCTCAATGTGCGCCTGCAGCCGGGGCAGGACTGGACCCGCAACGCCCTGCTGGCCGCGGAAACCAAAGCCGTGCAGGCGGAGCTTGCGAACCATGGCCGCGTGCTGATCCGGGCCAGCGGCACCGAACCGTTGCTGCGCGTGATGGTGGAAGCGCGCGAAGCACAGCAGGCCCTGGCCTGCGCCGAGCGCCTGGTGGCGGCGGTCCAGGCCGGTTGAAGCAAATGGCGGGAGCTGCTAACCGATATTTATAGCGAAATAGGACGTTAGCCCAATAAAAACGGGCGCAAGCAGCTATTAAAAGCATAGTGATGCTGACCTTCTGCAGGCGCGGTGGCTCATTGCGTCCAGCGCACGAATCCATGACATGGATCAAATTTTTTCACGCAGGCTTTGCGTAAGCTTGTGCATTGCCTGAGGAGCCTTGAACATGCCGAATCTTGAATGGTCTGATGCGCTGGCGCTCGAGCTGCCCGCCATGGATGACACCCACCGTGAATTTGTGGAGCTGCTGGCGCAGGTGGAAACGGCGGCGGACTCCGCGCTGCTGGCTCACTGGCGGGTGCTGCTGGACCATACCGGCGAACACTTCACCCGCGAAGACCGCTGGATGCAGGACACACGCTTTTCATCCACCAATTGCCACAGCGTGCAGCACAAGGTGGTGCTGCAAGTCATGCGTGAAGGCCTGGCCGCTGCCGAGGCGGGCAAGCTGGAGACGCTGCGCCACATGGCACGCGGCCTGGCCCTCTGGTTTCCCCAGCATGCGCAGACCATGGACGCCGCGCTGGCTCTGCACCTGCGCGGCACGGGGTACGACCCGGCCACGGGTGTGGTGAGCATGCCCGAGGCCTTGCCCCGGGACATCATTCACGGTTGCGGCGGCGCCAGCTGCTCCGACGACGCACAGCCCGCCGTCCCCGCTGCCCAGGCGGCATGAACACCGCGCCGGCCAGTACCGTGCCCGGTGCCCGCGCACCGGCGGTACTGCGCCATCGCCTGCATGAAGACATCCAGGCGCTGAGCACCGGCACCCTGTTCGTGGCGCTGGGCGTGGTGATGTTCGGCCACGCCGGCCTGCTGACGGGCGGCACAGCCGGCCTTGCTTTCCTGATTCACTACGCGACCGGCCTGAGTTTCGGCCTGGCCTTTTTTGCAGTAAACCTGCCGTTCTACGCGTTTGCCTGGCGCCGTATGGGGCCGGCCTTCACCCTCAAGACTTTTGCCGCCGTGGGCCTGCTGTCGCTTTTCAGCTGGCTGCTGCCGCAGGGCCTTGCCTTTGGTCACCTCTCGCCCGCTCTGGCTGCCGTACTGGGCGGTCTGCTGTGCGGCGCTGGCATGCTCATCGTCTTCCGTCACGGTGCCAGCCTGGGTGGCCTGAACATTGTGGTGCTTTACCTGCAGGAACGTTTCGGCTGGCGCGCCGGCAAGGTGCAGATGGTGATGGACGGCCTGATCGTGCTGGGCGCGCTGTGGATCACCGACTGGGAGCGCGTTGCGCTATCGGTGCTGGGGGCGGTGGTGTTGAACCTGGCGCTGGCCATCAACCACCGGCCCGGCCGCTACATGGCGATGTGAGGGCCTTTTCGCCTTACATTCACAGTCAAATCGCGGTTTTCCCCAGAAGGGGTGGGCGCCACCAGCTATCGATTGCATAGCATTCGGCTGCCCGCCGCTCCAGGTCAGGCCAGCGTGTAGGCTGTTTTCACGGTGGTAAAAAACTCCTGCGCATAGCGGCCCTGTTCGCGCGGGCCATAACTCGAGCCCTTGCGCCCGCCGAAAGGCACGTGGTAGTCCACACCCGCCGTCGGCAGGTTGACCATGACCATGCCGGCCTGGCTGTGCCGCTTGAAATGGGTGGCGTATTTCAGCGAGGTGGTGGCAATGCCGGCCGACAGGCCGAACGGCGTGTCGTTGGCCGTGGCCAGCGCTGCTTCATAGTCCTTCACGCGGATCACGCTGGCCACCGGGCCGAAAATTTCCTCGCGGTTGATGCGCATGGCGGACGTGCTGTCGGTGAACAGCGCGGGCGACATGAAGTAGCCTTCGGCGCCGCTGGCGGTGTGGCATTGCACGCGGTCGCCGCCAAATGACAGGGTTGCGCCCTCGGACTGGCCGATCTCGATGTAGCTCAGGTCCTGCTCCAGCTGTGCCTGCGAGGACACCGGCCCGATGTCGGTGCCGGCCGCCAGCGCGTCGCCCACCTTGATACGTGCCATGCGTTCCTGCAGCGCCTTCACAAACGCCGGGTAGATGCCCTCGGTCACGATCAACCGGCTCGAAGCTGTGCAGCGCTGGCCGGTGGAATAAAAGGCGCTTTGGGCGCTCAGCTCCACCGCCTGGGCCAGGTCGGCATCGTCCAGGATGACCTGCGGATTTTTGCCGCCCATTTCGAGCTGGACCTTCTTGAGGCTTTTGGCGCAGGTCTCTGCAATGCGGCTGCCCACACCGACCGAGCCGGTGAAGCTGATGGCCTGGATGCCGGCATGGTTGACCAGCGCATCGCCGATCACGCGGCCGGGTCCCATCACCAGGTTGAACACGCCCGCCGGGATGCCCGAGCGCGAAATGATCTCGGCCAGCGCCCAGGCGCAGCCCGGCACCAGGTCGGCCGGCTTGAACACCACGCAGTTGCCGAAGGCCAGCGCCGGCGCGATTTTCCAGGCGGGAATGGCAATCGGAAAATTCCAGGGCGTGATCAGGCCGACCACGCCGACCGGTTCGCGCGTGATTTCCACACCGATGCCCGGGCGCACCGAAGGCAGTGTTTCGCCCGAGAGGCGCAAACACTCACCCGCGAAGAACTTGAAAATCTGGCCGGCGCGGGTGGCTTCGCCCATGCCTTCGGCCTTGGTTTTGCCTTCCTCGCGTGAGAGCAGGGTGCCCAGTTCTTCCCTGCGCGCCAGGATTTCCGTGCCAATCCTGTCGAGCGCGTCCGAGCGCGCCTGGATGGAGCCTGTGCTCCAGGCGGGAAAAGCCGCCTGGGCCGCGGCCACTGCGGCGTCCACCTGGGCGGCATCGCCCTGGGCGTATTCGCCGATCACGTCGGCGATGTTGGAAGGGTTGCGGTTGGCGCTGGTGCCGGTGCCGGCAAGCCATTGGCCATTGATCAGGTTGTTGAAGTCGTTCATGGGTTCAATTCCGAAGGGGGTTGAAGATCAATGCGGTAAAAACGCAGGGCATTGCCGCTCATCACGGCTTGCTGTTGATCGGGGGTGAGACCGTCCAGCATACGCCAGAAGGCATTCACCAGGGGCTGAAAGCCTATTCGCAAACCGGCCACCGGGAAATTGCTGGCGAACATGCAGCGCTGCCAGCCGAAGATGGCCAGCGTGTCGCGCACGATGCGGGCGGTTTCCTCCGGGTTCCAGGCCTGGCCGCGCAGGCCGAACTCGGAGAGCTTGACGTGCACATTCGGCTGGCGCGCCAGTGTTTCCATCCAGCCGCGCCAGCGCTTGAGGCCTGCCTCGCTGCGGTCCCAGGCCAGGCCATGGTGATTGAGCACCATGGGCACCCCGGGAAACAGGGCTGCAACCTGGGCCGCTTCGGGCAGGTGCCAGGCGGGTATACGCATGTCCCAGCTCAGCCCGTGTTTTTCCAGCAGCGAGACGCCGCGCAGCCAGGCTTCGTCCTGCATGCTGCCCGGCTGGCCCGCCACGCTGTGCGCCGGCGTCGCAGAAGTCAGCGGCTTGCTGCGAATGCCGCGCACCAGGGGGTAGCGCAGGTGGCCGAGCAGGCATTCTTCTGTGTCCGGCCGGTCCAGCCAGGCATGTGCGACCACCGCGTCGGGAAAACCGTGTTGCGTCTGCAGCTCATGCAGCCAGGCGGTTTCCGCCAGCTGCTCGCTGCGGTCGCGTTCGGCCTCCACATGCACGGTGGCCACCACCTGGCAGCCCGCACTGGCTGCGCGGTAGTCGGCCGGCAGGAAGTTGCGGCGCAGGGCCTGGTAGTCGCCCAAAAAAAACGCCTGCGGGTCGTAGTCCTGCTGCAGCCACGGGTAGCGGCCGCGCGACAGGTCCCACAAATGGTGGTGGGCATCCACGACGGGCATGCCGGGCGGGGCGACGTTCAGTGTTGCCACACGTAAGAAGAGTCGGGTTCGCGCAGGGTCCTGATCTCCTGTTCGAACTCGAAACTGTCGAGATTCAGGCGGCGCACCCTGTCGTCCTGGAACGAGATGTAGACCGCGCGGTCCTGTGGATGAAAAGACAGGGCCAGCGGGTTGGCGGGCAGTTCAAAGCACCGCTGCTCCTTCAGGTCGAGTCCGAACACCGACAGCGACTGCTCGCCCGAGTTGGTGGTGAGCAGCAGGTCCTGGCCCTGCGCTCCGCGGAACCGGTACACCCGGTTCGGGTCACGCCGCGTCTTGCCGGAGGCGACAATTTTCATGCTCGCCGTGTCCACCGCCACGATGGTGTCGTCGCCGCGGTTGGCCACGTACAGCAGTGATTCGTCGACCGACAGCACATTGCCCTCGGGCACCGGCCCCGGCATCATGGCCACGGGCGTGAAGGTCGGGTCGTTAGGTTTGATTTTTGTGACGGTGTTCGACAGCAGATTCAACGCATAGGCCGTCTGCGCATCTTTCGTCAATGCAAACAGGTGGGTTTTGTAGCCACCCGAAGCCACCGCCAGGTCGGGAACGAGTTTGTTGGTCGGGTCCGAAAAACGCAGCAACACGTTGTGCGCCTCCGACATCACGAACAATCTTCCTTCGGCATCGACAGTCAGGCCGTGTGGCCGGTAGTAGGGCCAGAGATTAAGCGTGGCCACCTGTTCGCGTTTGTCCAGGTCGATGACAAACACCGAATGCCCGCCCATGTCTCCCAGATGGCTGGCGGTTTCGATGCCGTAGTGGCCCACGTAGGCCCGCCGGCGCACCGGGTCCACCGTGAACTCATGCGGGAAATCGGGCAGCCGGATGTGCTTTTCAGCTTGCCCGGTGGCCAGGTCGTAAAAGCTGAAGGTGTGGGCACATTTCTGTACCAGCATGAGTGTTTCCCGAAGGGGCATGGTTTTCCTGAACGTCGGTCAATTTGGCAGGGGAGGTGGCAGGGGCGCTGCGTTTTTTTATCTGGCCCAGCGCAGCACCAGCGGGTCCAGCCGCCGGGCCGTAGCCAGCAGGCCCTGGCGCACCTCGGGGTGCATGGCAGGGAAAGGGTGGCGCGACGCTTCGCAGGCGATCACCCCGCCTTCTTTCATCAGGGCCTTTGCCGTGAGTATGCCGCCCTGGCGGTTCTCGTAGTTGATCAGCGGCAGCCAGCGCTGGTAGGCCGCAGCGGCTTCGTCGCGCCGCCCCGCTGTCCAGGCGTCCATGATGCTGCGTATGCCGTCGGGGTAGCCACCGCCCGTCATGGCCCCGGTGGCACCGGCATCCAGGTCGGGCAGCAGAGTGATGGCCTCTTCTCCATCCCACGGCCCCTCAATCGCGTCGCCGCCCAGGCGGATCAGCTCGCGCAGCTTGGACGCTGCACCCGGCGTTTCGATCTTGAAATAGCAGACGCTTTTGATCTCTTTGGCCATGCGCGCCAGGAAAGCAGCTGACAGCGTGGTGCCACTGACAGGCGCGTCCTGGATCATGATGGGAATGTCTATGGCGGCCGATAGCGTGGCAAAGAACTCGTAGATCTTTTCTTCCGTCACGCGGATGGTGGCGCCGTGGTAGGGCGGCATCACCATGACGATGGCCGCACCCAGGTCCTGCGCCCGACGGCTGCGCTCCACACACACCCGGGTGCCGAAGTGCGTGGTCGTCACGATCACCGGCACGCGGCCTGCCACGTGTCTGAGGATGGCGGCCGTGAGCACTTCGCGCTCTTCATCCGACAGCACAAACTGCTCGGAGAAGTTGGCGAGAATGCACAGGCCCGTGGAGCCCGCATCGATCATGAAGTCGACACAGCGTTTCTGGCTTTCAAGATCAAGCTCGCCCGCTTCATTGAAGGTGGTGGGCACGACCGGAAAAACGCCGGAATATCTTGCTTTCATGCGACTCACTCGACGATGTTGAAGTCTTTGAGGAACTCGGTCTTCATCGTCAGGCCCAGGCCGGGCTTGTTATCGTCGAGCTGGAGGAACCCGTTCTCGGCCACTGGTTCGCCGTCAAAGATGTAATAGAAGAGCTCATTGCCGACTTCCACATCGAACATCGGAAAATATTCGCTCATGGGCGAGGCGATGGTGCTCATGGTCAGGTGGTAGTTGTGCATCTGCCCGGCGTGCGGTACCACCGGCACGCTGTAAGCCTCGCACAACGCATTGATCTTGTGCGCCGCCGTGATGCCGCCCACGCGGTTGGTGTCGTACTGCACGACCGACACCGCTTTTTTGTCCAGCAGCTGCTTGAAGCCGTAGAGCGAAAATTCATGCTCACCCCCCGAGATCGGAATGCTGGTGAGCTGGTTGAGTTCAGCGTAACCGTCTATGTCGTCGGCAATCACGGGTTCTTCCAGCCAGCGCGGCTGGAATTTTTCAAGCTTGGGCAGCATGCGCTTGGCGTATTCGAGGTTCCAGCCCATGTAGCACTCAAGCATCAGGTCGTTGTCGTAACCGATGACTTCGCGGATGGCTTCCACCGCCTTCAGGTTTTCTGCCACACCCTTGGTGCCGTGCGCCGGGCCGTAGCCGAAGCGCGACTTGAACATGGTGAAGCCTTGGTTCAGGTATTTCTGCGCTTCGTCCTGCATCGCCTTCAAGTCGGTGCGGTAAAGCTTGGAGTAGTAGCAGGGAATCTTTTCCTTGGTGCGTCCGCCCAGCAGCTTGAACACCGGCTTGTTGACCGACTTGCCCAGGATGTCCCAGATCGCCAGGTCGATGCCCGAGATGGCGGCCATGGTCACGCCCTTGCGGCCCCAGGCATGGGTGGCGCGGTACATACGCTGCCACAGGTATTCATAGTCCCAAGGGTCCTGGCCCAGCACCAGCGGTGTGAGGTACTGGTCGATGATGGCCTTGGCGATGTGCGGCGCCAGCGCCACGTTGCCCAGGCCAACGATGCCGTCGTCGGTTTCGATTTCAACCACCGTCCACGAATGGAAACGGAAGGTGCTCATCGACTCCGTCTTCGAGTAAACGAGGTCCATGGCGTTGGAGCAGAAATTGCCTTGCGGTGGAACGGTCTTGCCTTTCCACTCGAATACACGTGCGCGAACTGATTTGATTTTCATGGTGTCGTCTGGTTAGGAGGAAAGTTTGGCCGCACCCATGCGGCAGGCGATGCGAAATGCATTGAGCGTGGCGTTGACATCGGCCACGCCCTGACCGGCGATGTCGTAAGCCGTGCCGTGTGCCGGCGTGGTGATGGGCACCGGCAGGCCGCCCTGCACGGTCACACCCTTGCTGAAGCCCATGAGCTTGATGGCGATCTGCCCCTGGTCGTGGTACATGGTGACGATGGCCTGGTACTGGCCGGCCTGTGCTTTCAGGAAGATGGTGTCCGCGGGGAAGGGCCCATCAACCGGCAAGCCGCTGGCGCGCAGTTCGCGCACCGCCGGTTCAATGATGTCGATTTCTTCACACCCGCAAACACCGCCGTCGCCACCGTGCGGGTTGAAGGCCGCCACTGCCACCTGGGGGTTGTTGTTGCCGCTGGCCATGAGCGATGCGTAGATCAACCGGGTGGCATCCATGATGCGTTCCTTGCTGAGCATCGCCGCTGCATCCTTGAGCGGAATATGCGAAGACACGCGCGCGGTCCACAAGTCGCCCAGGGTGTTGAACTCGCAGAAGTAACCAGTGACGCCCAGGTACTCGGCAAAGTGGTGCAGCTCGTCTTCGTGTTTCAGGCCGCCCAGTTTCATCGCCTGCTTGTTCAGCGGTGCAAAACAGATGGCGTCCACCTCGCCGCGTTTGGCACCGTCCATGCAGAGGTTGAGCCCCTGCAGCACCGCGGTGCCGCAGGCCGCCTGGGCCTGGCCGCGCTGCACCAGCTCCGGCGCTATCGTGTTTATCGCCAGGAAAGCCGGCAGTTGCTGGTCAGGCCGGTTGCGAACTTCGGCCAGACTGGCAACAGTCTGCGTGGCCACGCTTTGCTGGGCGATGGACTGGCCGTTCTGCCAGAGCCAGGGGTCGCCGACCAGCACGATGTTGGCGTTGGCCGTGATGCCGGGCTGGCTCAGCAGCCGGGCAATCAGCTCGGGGCCAATGCCGGCGGCGTCGCCCAGTGTCAGGGCGACGACGGGAAGGGTGGGTGGGTTCATGGCTTCAGTCCAGCTTGATGTTTTTCTTGGCAATCAGGTCGCCATAACGCTTGTTTTCGGCGGCGTGAAACTGCGCAAACTGCGCCTGAGTCATGGGCGTGAGGTCGGCGCCTATGGCGCCCAGGCGGGTTTGTGTTTCAGGCATGGCCAGCACCTTGGTCACTTCGGCATAGACGCGTTCCTGCACGGCCTTGGGTGTGGCGGCTGGCATGTAGATGCCGTACCACGCGCTCATCTCCACACCGTTCAGGCCGGCTTCGGCCATGGTTGGCAGATTGGGCAACTGCGGGTTGCGTTTGGCACTTGCAACCGCCAGGGCCTTGATGCGGCCGTTCTTGATCTGGCCGATCACCGAAGGCATGGTGTCAAAACTCAGCTGCACCTGGCCGCCGACCAGGTCCACCAGCGCCGGGCCGCTCCCGCGGTAGGGAATGTGCGTGATGAACACACCGGCCTGGTCCTTGAACAACTCGGCCGCAATGTGTTGCGTGCTGCCCGAGCCGCTGGTGGCGTAGTTGAGCTTGCCCGGCTGGCTTTTGGCCAGCTTGATCAGCGACTGCACCGAATCGACCGGCAGCGCGTTGTTGACCACCAGCACGTTGGGCACCGCGCCGACGAACACCACCGGCACCAGGTCCTTGTTGTTGTCGTAGCCCAGCTTGAGCAGGTGCGGCGCAATCGCGTGCGCGGTGGACACACCCATCAACAGGGTGTGGCCGTCGGTGGCCTTGGCCGTCACGTCGGCCGCCAGCGTGTTGGACGCGCCGGGCCGGTTTTCGACCACCACCGGCTGTTTGAGCAACGGGCCCAGGCGATCGGCCACGGCACGCGCCATGGCGTCGGTGCCGCCGCCGGGCGCCGAGCCGACCAGGATGCGCACCGGCTTGGTAGGCCATTCCTGGGCGGAGGCGGGTGTGGCGCCGGCCAGCGCACAGGCGGTCAGCAGGGTGGGGAGGGCAAAGGGAAGTTTCATCGGGTGTCTCCAGCTCGTTGTTGTGAATGCATGCACCGATGGTAGGAAGGATGACAGTTAACGTAAATTGAAAATAGATGATGGTTTGATAATCCATGGTTATCATTCAAACCATGCCCACCAACGCCCTGATTCCCCAGTTGCTGAACCGCCTGCGCATGCGGCAGGTGGCGCTTATCCTGGCTGTCGGTGAACACGGCACGCTGCGCAAGGCCTCGGCCGAGCTGGGCATGACACAGCCGGCCGCCACCAAGATGATCCAGGAGCTGGAGTCGGCGCTGGGCCAGCGCCTGTTCGAGCGGGTCGGGCGCGGGCAAAAGCTCACGCCGGCCGGCGCCAGTGTGCTGCGCTACTTTCGCGGCATGCGCGGCTCGGTCGAGTCGATGACGCGGGAACTGGCAGAGCTGCAGCTTGGCAGCTCGGGGCGGGTGTCGGTCGGCAGCATCATGGCGCCGTCGCCCAATTTGCTGACGCGCGCCATCATCGCGCTGAAAAAAGCTTACCCGCTGCTGTCAGTCGATGTCATGCTGGACACCAGCGACCGGCTGTTTGAATTGCTGCGCGAAGGCACGCTGGACATCGCCCTCGGTCGCATCCGTGACGAGCACCGTGCCGACTACACCTTCACGCCGCTCGAAAACGAGGCGCTGGCCGTGGTGGTGGGCGTGCACCACCCGCTGGGCCAAAAGAGGGTGGTGAAGTTTGCCAGCCTGCTCGACTACCCGTGGATACTGCAGCCCAAAGGCAGCCCGATGCGCGAGGTGCTGGAGCAGGAGTTCCGCATGCTGCAGGCGCCCACGCCCAAGGGGCTGATTGAAACCGCGTCCATTCTGACCACCACCCATCTGATTGCCGAAACAGACATGGTGGGCGTCATGCCGCAGTCGATTGCAGATAACTACGCGGCCCACGGGCTGCTGAAAATCCTGCCCTGCTTTATTCAGCACAAGATGGAAGCGTTTGGCTCCATCACCCGCAAGGACAGGCCGCTGAGTGACGCGGCGCGTTTTTTCCTGTCGGCGCTGCACAGCCGTGTGCCATCCAGGCCGGCACCCAAAACCCGGGTGGAACGACCTTCACAAGCAAAATCCTGACTTCTGCCTCGCATCGCGACGGGCCCGGCCGCTCCATGGCGGTGAGCTGCTCTGCTGCTTCAAGGCAGCCGGGGAAGCGGCATGCGCCGGCCGGGCCTATTTGCCGCTGCGTTTTGCATCCTGATCCATCTTGCCCATGAACAGCATGAAGAAAAATACACCCATGCCAATCATGAAGGCAATTCCGATGATGCTCATGAGGCCGTAGTCAGTGGAGAACAGGTCGGTCAGCAGTTTCATCGCGGCAACTCCTTGTTGGTGTTGCCCTCACTATGGCGTTTCTGCCTGAAATACATTCTGACGCAGGTCAACAAATTGGTGCCTGAACCACCTGCGATGGCGGCGTCATGAACAGGTGCGGAACAGATGCGCTGGACGCTGCCAAAAACGGCGTGTGGCCTGACCGCTCAGGGCGCAGGCCCCACCTGCCAACCCCCACCCAGCGACTGGATCAGCGCCACGGCGGTGGTCTGGCGGTCGGCCATGGCCTGCACCAGCGCGCGGCGCGCACTCAGTGCGGTGGCCTGGGCAGTGATGACTTCGGTGTAGCCGACCTGGCCGCTGCGGTAGCGGTTGAGCACCTGCTGCTCGACCTGGTCGGCCGCCTGTGAGGCCTGGCGGCGCAGCTCCTGCTGGGTCCGCAGGACGCGGGTTGCCGACAACTGGTCTTCCACGTCCTGGAAGGCGGCCAGCACGGCCTGGCGATAACGCGCCACCGCCTGCTCGTGCGCGGCGCGCGCGCCGTCAACGCGGGCACCGGTGGCGCCTGCGTTGAACAGCACCTGCGCGGCCGAGACGCCGATGGACCAGACGCTGCTGGAGGCCTTGAACAGGTCCGCCACCCGGCTCGCGCTCTGGCCCGCCGAAGCGCTCAGCGACAGACTGGGGTAGTAGGCGCTTTTGGCGATGCCGATCTGCTCGTTGGCCGAAGCCACGCGGCGTTCGGCGGCGGCAATGTCGGGGCGGCGCTGCAGCAGCCCGGAAGGTATGCCCACCGGCACGTCAGGAACCGACGGATTCCAGGCGACGGGCGTAATCGAGAAATTGCCGGGCGCTTCGCCGACCAGCACGGCAATGGCGTGTTCGAGCTGGGCGCGCTGGCGCACTAGGCCTGCGTCATCAGCCTGGGCATTGGCGAGCTGGGTTTGCGCCTGCAGCACGTCGGTTTTGGCGGCGATGCCGGCGCTGTAGCGGTTCTGCGTGATCTCCAGTGCCCGTGCGTAGCCGTCAATCGTGTCCTTGAGCAGCACCTTTTGCGCATCCGTCTGGCGCAATGAAAAATAATTGGTCGCCAGTTCACCCTGCGCCGAGAGCCTGGCCGAGGCCAGGTCGGCGGCGCTGGCCTGCTCGCCGGCTTTGGCGCCGTCCACCGCCCGGCCCAGCCGGCCCCAGACGTCGGGCTCCCAGCTGCCGCCTATGCTGAGCTGGTAATTGTTGCCGGTGCGTCCGCTGGTGCTGCTGGTGCTGCCAGTGCTGCTGCCGCCGTTGCCGGAGCGGCTGGCACTGCCGTCCAGCGTGACCGTCGGGAAAATCGATGCGCGCTGCTCGCGCACCAGGGCGCGTGCCTGGGCGTAGGCAGCTACCGCCACGGCCACGTTCTGGTTGGACACCTCGACGCGTGCAGCGAGCTGGTCCAGCAGCGGGTCGCCGAACAGCGACCACCAGGGACCGCGCTCCAGCGCATCGGCCGGCGCGGCGGGCACCCAGCCTTCGGCCTCCTTGTAGCTGCCGACTTCGGGGGTGGAGGGGCGCTGGTAGTCGGGGCCCACGGCGCAGCCGCCGAGCACGGCGACCAGCGCGGCGGCGATGGGGTAGAAGGTCAATCTGGTTTGCATGGCTGGCCTCATTGCAGTTGCAGCGGCGCACCGGGGGGCGGAGCGCCGGAATCATCAGGATGGCGGCTGAGCTGGCGCTCGGACGGGCTGCGCCTGCGCAGCTTGTCGAGCAGGATATAAACCACCGGGGTGGTCAGCAGCGTGAGCAGCTGGCTCGCAATCAGTCCGCCGATGATGGAGATGCCCAGCGGCCGACGCAGCTCGGCGCCTTCGCCAAAACCGATGGCCAGCGGCAGTGCACCCAGGATGGCGGCCAGCGTGGTCATCAGGATGGGCCGGAAGCGCAGCAGGCAGGCCTCGCGCACCGCCTCCACGGCAGACAGGCCGCGTGAACGCTCGGCCTCGATGGCGAAGTCGATGATCAGGATGGCGTTTTTCTTGACGATGCCTATCAGCAGGAAAACGCCGATCAGCGCGATGATGGAAAAGTCCATCTTGAACAGCATCAGGGCCAGCACCGCGCCGACGCCGGCAGACGGCAGGGTGGACAGCACCGTGACCGGGTGCACCAGGCTTTCGTACAGGATGCCGAGCACGATGTAGATCACCACCAGCGCGGCCAGGATCAGGAGCGGTTGTTCGTTTTGCGACTGCTGCGCATCGCGCGCGGTGCCGGAAAAACTGCCGCGTACATTGGCTGGCAGGCGGATCTCGGCCTCGGCCTGCTTCACCGCGTCCTGAGCCTCGCTGAGCGGAACACCTTCCGCCAGGTTGAACGACACAGTAGTCGACAGCTCGCCGTCTTCATGGCTGATGGATGCGGCCGTCGGGTTCTCACTGAAACGCGCAATCGCCGACAGCGGCACCATGGTGGTGACCGCCGCACTCAGCGCCTGGCCGGAAGAAGGGTCGCGCAGGGCCGGGTTGGCCACGCTGGTGCTGGTGGCCGGCACCGCGCTGGCCAGCGTTGTGCCGCTGCCGCCTTTGGCGGGAACATAGATGTCTTTCAGCGACTCCGGGCTCTGGATGTAGCGCGGCGCCACACCCATGATGACCTTGTACTGGTTCAGGTCAGCATAAATGGTGGCAACCTGGCGCTGGCCGAAGCCGTTGTACAGCGCGTTGTCCACGTCGCGCGAGCTGATGCCCAGCCGCGCGGCGCTTTCCTTGTCCACGGTGACCATGGTCTCCACGCCGTTTTCCTGCTGGTCGGTGTCCACGTCGGTCAGGGCTGGCTGCAGTTTCATCTGCTCGGCCAGGCGCACCGCCCAGACTTTCAGGTCGTTGTTGTTGTCGCTCTTCAGGGTGTACTGGTAGGTGGAGTTGCTGGCCCGGCCGCCGCCGCGCAAATCCTGCACCGGGTTGAGGAAGATGCTGATGCCGGTGATCTGCGCCAGTTGCGGACGCAGCCGGGCGATCACCGCCTGCCCCTTGTCGCTGCGCTGGCTCACCGGCTTGAGGTTGATGAACATGAAGCCGCCGCCCGCGCGCGAACCGCCGGTGAAACCAACCACGGTGTCCACGGCCGGGTCGGCCCGGATGATGTCCACGATGGCCTTGAGCTTGGTCTGCATGGCCTGGAAGGAAATGCTGCGGTCGGCCCGTATGCCCCCGCTGATCTGGCCGGTGTCCTGCTGCGGAAAGTAGCCCTTGGGGATGGCGACGAACAGGTAAACATTGAGCGCAATGACGGCCAGCAGGCTCAACATCACAATCGCGCGGCTGGCCAGTGCCCAGTCCAGGCTGATTTCGTAGCCGCGGTGCACGCGCCTGAAAGCCGCCTCGAACCAGCGCGCCACCCGCCCCGGCGGCCTGGTGTGTGTATCGGGCTTGAGCAGCCAGGCGCACATCATGGGTGTGGTGGTCAGCGAGATCAGCAGCGAGATCAGCACCGCCGCCGAGAGCGTGACGGCAAACTCGCGGAACAGGCGCCCGGTTTGCCCGCCCATGAACAGCAATGGAATGAACACCGCCACCAGCGACAGGCTGATGGACAGCACGGTAAAGCCAACTTCGCGCGCCCCCAGCAGCGCGGCCTTGAAACGGTCCATGCCGGCTTCGATGTGGCGGCTGGTGTTTTCCAGCACCACGATGGCGTCGTCCACCACAAAACCGGTGGCCACCGTGAGTGCCATCAGGCTCAGGTTGTTGAGGGAAAAGCCCAGGAAATACATCACGCCGAAAGTGCCCAGCAGCGAGACCACGGTGGCCACGGCAGGAATGACCGTGGCGCGCGCGCTGCGCAAAAAAGCGCTGACCACCAGCACCACCAGCACAATCGAAATCAGCAGCGTGATCTCGATTTCCTTGAGCGAGGCGCGGATCGAGTTGGTGCGGTCCGACGCCACATGCAGCACCACGTCCTGCGGCAACTGGGCTTGCAGCTCGGGCAGCAGGTCGCGCACCCCATCGACCGTGGCGATCACGTTGGCATCGGGCTGGCGCGTGACCAGCACGATGACGGCCGATTCGCCATTGAACAGGCCCAGGGTGTTGATGTTCTCCACGCCATCGACCACCTCGGCGACGTCGCGCAGGCGGATGGCCGAGTTGTTGCGCCAGGCGACGATCAGGTTGCGATAGTCCGCCGCCTTGCGCCCGCCGCTGGCGGTGTTCGCGCCTGAATAAATCTGCAGGCGCAGGCCGTTGCCTTCAATCGCGCCTTTGGGCCGGTTGGCGTTGGAGGCCTGCAGTGCCGCGCGCACATCTTCCATGCTGACGCCGTAGCGGTTCAGCGCAAACGGCAGCAGGTCCACCCGCACAGCGGGCAGCGAGCCACCACCCAGCTCGACGTCGCCGACACCCGGCACCTGCGCAATTTTCTGCTGAACGAGGTTGGAGACCTCATCGTAGATCTGCCCGGGAGAGCGGGTCTTGGAGGTCAGCGCCAGAATCATCACCGGCGCCGCGGCCGGGTTGGCCTTGCGGTAGGTCGGGTTGCTGCGCAAGGTGGCAGGCAGGTCGGCACGCGAAGCATTGATGGCCGCCTGCACCTCGCGCGCCGCTGCATCGATCTTGCGGTTCAGGTCGAACTGCAGGCTGATGCGCGTCGAACCGGTGCCGCTGCTGGACGTCATCTCGTTGACACCGGCAATCGTGCCCAGGCGCCGCTCCAGCGGCATGGCCACGCTGCTGGCCATGGTGGAAGGGCTGGCGCCGGGCAGCGAAGCGCTGACCGAAATGACAGGGAAATCGACCTGCGGCAGCGGCGACACCGGCAGCACGAAGAACGCACCTATGCCGGCGAGGGCCAGGCCTATGGTCAAGAGGACGGTGGCTACCGGGCGGCGGACGAATGGTTCGGAGAGGTTCATTTTTTCGCCTCCCTTGCGTCGGAGGCGGTTTGCCGCTTTGCGTGTGGTGCCGTAGCCGCTTGGAAGGGAGGTGTTTCTTCAACCGTTCGAGCTGAGCTTGGCCTGTCCTGAGCTTGTCGAAGGGTCGATGCTGTCTTTGTCTCTACCGTTTGTGGTGTGCCGACAAGCCGGGGGTTGCCCGGCGGCAACTCA
>CAZIYA010000039.1:0-16369 GCA_964543355.1 uncultured Polaromonas sp. | reverse complement strand
TGGCAATGTGGCCGTTATCGGTCAGGAAGGCCTTCACGATGGGCGTGAGCAGGGCAACGATTTCGGCCGAGTCCTTGCGCACCTTCTCGTCGGGGTGGTGGATTTCCTTGTCGAGCAGCATCGTGCAGTAGATCGCCAGCGCGCGGCCGCCCTCGGCATAGGCCTTGGCCGTCAGCAGCATCTTGCGCACGTCGGGGTGCACGATGATGGGGTCGGCCGGCTTGTCCTTGGCCTTCACGCCCGACAGGCTGCGCATCTGGATGCGGTCCTTGGCGTAGGCCAGCGCGTTCTGGAAAGCCACTTCGGTCAGGCCCAGCGACTGGTTGCCCACACCCAGGCGGGCGGCGTTCATCATCACGAACATGGCAGCCAGGCCCTTGTTGGGCTGGCCGACCAGGCTGCCGCTGGCGTTTTCCATGACGATCTGCGCCGTGGCATTGCCGTGAATGCCCATCTTGTGTTCCAGGCCGGAGCAGAAGATGCCGTTGCGCCCGCCCAGCGAACCATCCGGCCTGACGTTGAACTTGGGTACCACGAACAGGCTGATGCCCTTGCTGCCCTGGGGCGCGTCCGGCAGGCGGGCCAGCACCAGGTGCACGATGTTGGCGGCCATGTCGTGTTCACCGGCGCTGATGAAGATCTTGTTGCCGGTGATCCTGTAGCTGCCATCGGGCTGCGGCTCGGCCTTGCTGCGCAGCAGGCCCAGGTCGGTGCCGCAATGCGGCTCGGTCAGGCACATGGTGCCCGTCCATTCGCCGCTGACCAGCTTGGGCAGGTAGGTCTTCTTTTGCTCGTCGGTGCCGTGGGCGTGCAGGGCCTCATAGGCGCCGTGCGACAGGCCGGGGTACATGGTCCAGGCCTGGTTGGCCGAATTCAGCATTTCGTACAGGCACTGGTTCAGCACGAAAGGCAGGCCCTGGCCGCCGTATTCCGGGTCGCACGAGAGTGCCGCCCAGCCGCCTTCGACATACTTGGCGTAGGCTTCCTTGAAGCCTTTGGGCGGGGTCACCTCATGCGTGGTCTTGTCGAGCTTGCAGCCTTCCGTATCGCCGCTGATGTTCAGCGGGAAGGTCACCTCGGCCGCGAACTTGCCGGCTTCCTCAAGCACGGCATTGATCGTCTCGGCATCCACCTCGGCGTGTTGGGGCAAAGCCTTGAACTCGTCGGTCACCTTGAGCACTTCGTGCATGACGAATTGCATGTCGCGCAGTGGCGGATTGTATTGAGGCATGGGGAAGTCCTTTGAAGGGGATTAAACGGAAGAGGAAGAAGAGTCAGGCACCGGCATGGCTGCGCCGCCGGTGAGCGATGCGGAAGTGATGGGTGGGGCCAGCGCCAGGGCGGCGTCGTTGCCGTAACGCGCCAGGATGCTCTGGAAGGCCCGCAAGGTGCGGTCTATCGAGCCCGGCGTCTTGAGGAAACGGGCCTCGTAATGCAGTGCCAGGATCAGGCCGTGGATTTCGAAGGCAATCTGGCGCTCGTCGGCAACCGCATGCAGGTGACCGGCCTCCTTGGCCAGCACCACGGCGCGGTACATGGCGGCCAGCCAGGTTTGCACCGAGGTAGCCAGCGCATCGCGCACCGGGCCGGGCCGGTCGTCAAACTCAACGGCGCCGCTGATGAAAATGCAGCCCGACTGCAGCTCCACCGCGACACGTTTCATCCAGTTGCCGAACAGGGCCTGCACACGCGGCAGGCCTTTGGGCTCTTTCAGGGCCGGGTAAAAAACCTCTTCCTCAAAACGCGCGAAATACTCGCGGATGACGGAAATCTGGAGTTCTTCACGCGAGCCGAAGTGGGCAAACACGCCCGACTTGCTCATGCGCATGACCTCGGCCAGGGCACCTATGCTCAGGCCTTCGAGACCGATCTGCGTGGCCAGGCCCAGCGCCGCATCAATGATGGCAGCCTTGGTCTGCTGGCCTTTTTGCTGGCTTTTGACAGCACCAGCCACCGGCAGCCCCGCAACAGAGCGGACGGCACGGGCAGGTTTGGCAGGCAATTCAGTGACGGACATGGCATCCAGACAAATAAAACGAACGGTCGTTCTATTTTGCAGTATTTCCACGTCCCCACGCCAGTAGCGGGGTTTTCTAGAGAAGTTTTTCTAAGCCAGCCACGGGTAAACCCTTGGAACTGGCTTTGAGGCGTTTCAGCCCGGATTCAAAGCTTGAAAGGCACCACCACCTGGCGCTGCTCGCCCAGGCCTTCAATGCCCAGCGTCATCACGTCGCCTTTTTTCAGATACAGCGGCGGCTTCATGCCCAGGCCGACACCCGGTGGCGTGCCGGTGGTGATCACGTCACCGGGCAGCAGGGTCATGAACTGGCTGACGTAGCTGACGATTTTGGCGACGCTGAAAATCATGGTCTTCGTGCTGCCGGTCTGCATGCGCTTGCCGTTGAGGTCCAACCACATGGCGAGCTTTTGCGGGTTGGGCACGTCGTCGCGTGTCACCAGCCAGGGGCCGAGCGGGCCGAAGGTGTCGCAGCCCTTGCCCTTGTCCCAGGTGCCGCCGCGCTCGATCTGGAATTCGCGTTCGCTGACGTCGTTGATGGTGCAATAGCCGGCGACAAAATTGAGCGCATCCTTTTGCGACACATACCGCGCACGGGTGCCGATCACCACGCCGAGTTCGACTTCCCAGTCGCTCTTGACCGAGCCCTTGGGCAGCATGACCGGGTCGTTGGGCCCCTGGATGCAGCTGGTGGCCTTCATGAACACCACCGGCTCAGGAGGAATTGGCAATCCCGACTCGGCCGCATGGTCGGCGTAGTTCAGGCCGATGGCGATGAACTTGCCCACCCCGGCGACCGGGCTGCCGAAACGCGGCTTGCCCTTGACCAGCGGCAGGGTGGCGGTCTTGAGCCTGCGCAGCTTGGCCAGCGCGGCATCGCCGAGCTGGTCGGGGCCGATGTCGGTGATCACGCCGCTGAGGTCGCGCAGCTTGCCATCCGCATCAATGAGACCAGGCTTTTCCTTGCCCGGGTTGCCATAACGAACGAGTTTCATGGTTTTCCTTTTAAGTTACACAAGAACAAATGAAGAGGTGGAAGAGATGGGACGCTCAATAACTCGAGCGCCCGCCGGACAAGTCAAACACCGCACCGGTCGAGAAAGAACATTCTTCGGTGCACAGCCAGCCCACCATCGCGGCCACCTCTTCAGGCGTGCCGAAGCGGCCCATGGGAATTTTCGACAGCATGAAGGCGATGTGTTCGGGCGTCATCTGGTCAAAGATGGCGGTTTTCACCGCGGCCGGCGTCACGCAATTGACGCGCACGCCAGTATCGGCGAGTTCCTTGCCCAGCGACTTGGTCAGCGCGATCACGGCGGCCTTGCTGGCGCTGTAGGCACTGGCATTCGGATTGCCGTCCTTGCCGGCCACCGAGGCGATGTTGACGATGCGGCCATAGTTGTTGGCGCGCAGGTGCGGCACCCATTCGCGGCAGCACATGAACAAGCCGTTGAGGTTGACTTCCATCACCTGGCGCCAGTCGGCCACCGGATAGTCCCAGAGCTTGACGTTGGGCCCGGTGACACCCGCGCTGTTGACCAGCGCATCGACCCTGGGCGCGTGTTGAAGCGTCGCCTGAACCGCGGCGCAAACCGAGGCATGCTGCGACACATCCACTGCCACCGCCCAGGCCCGCGCACCCAGCGCGGCAGCCGCCTTGCCGGCGGCCGCTTCGTCGCGGTCCCACAGGGTGACGCTGCCACCGGACGCAATGAGCCGCTGCGCAATGGCGAACCCCAAGCCGGTGGCCCCACCGGTGATCACCGCATGGCGGCCGCCGAAGTCAAGCTGGTTCATATGGTCATGCCGCCATCGATGTTGTAGTGCTGGCCGGTGACAAAGGCCGATTCGTCACTGGCCAGAAAAGTCACGACCGGCGCGATTTCATGGGCCTGCGCCAGCCGCCCCATGGGCTGCCGCGCAATGAAATTCCTGCGTGCTTCCACCGGGTCTTCGAACACATTGATGCGGTCCTGCAGCGAGGGCGTATCCACGGTACCCGGGCAGATGCAATTGCAGCGCACGCCCTGCATCACATAATCGGCCGCCACACTCTTGGTCAGGCCGATCACGGCCGCCTTGGACGCGCCGTACACAAAGCGATTCGGCAGGCCCCTGATGCTGACGACGCTGGCCATGTTGATGATGCTGCCGCCGCCCTTGCCGCCGTTGTTGGCAAGCATGCGCGGCAGGGCCGCCTGGATGGTCCAGAACTGCGAACGCACATTGAGGTTGAAAGCAAACTCCCACTCTTCATCGGTCGCCTGCAAGGCAGTACCGGCGTGCACAAAGCCCGCGCAATTGAAGAGCACGTCCAGCGCCGGCATGCTGGCCACCCCTTTCTGAATGGCCGCCTTGTCGAGCACATCGAGCTTCATGGCATGGATGTTGGGCATGCCCGCATAAGTTTCGAGAAGCTTCGCGTTCACGTCGGTGGCCCATACCTGCGCGCCTTCTGCCGCCATGGCCAGTGCGCTGGCCCTGCCTATGCCTTGCCCGGCAGCGGTGATCAGTGCGGTTTTTCCCTGAAGTCTCATGTTATTTCCTTTGCTGGTGTGGTTTGTTTAATTTTTCCGGAGGGTCAGGTCGGCGAGCTGCCGCTTGTCAATCACGGGCCAATCCCAGGCGATGCCCAGGCCTGGTGTGTCGGGCGGGTAGGCGTAACCGTCTTCGACGCGGATGCGGCTGGTGGTGATGTCATCGAGCTGCGGAATATATTCGACCCAGGCCGCGTTGGGCACGCCCGCACACAGGCTGACATGCAGCTCCATCAGGAAGTGGGGACACACGGGCACGCCGAAACCTTCCGCCAGGTGGGCGACCTTGATCCACGGCGTGATGCCGCCAATGCGTGCCACGTCGGGCTGGACGATGCTGCACGCGCCCTGCTCCAAGTATTCGCGGAACTGGCTCAGGTGGTACATGGACTCACCCACCGCAACGGGAATGGCGGTCTGCGCACGCAGCTGGCGATGGCCCGTCACATCTTCGGCGGGCAGGGGTTCTTCGAGCCACGCCAGATCCAGCCCGGCAAAGGCTGCGGCACGACGCAGCACCTCGGGCCGGTCGAAGCCCTGGTTCGCGTCGGTCATGATGTCAAAACCCGGCCCGACAGCTTCCCGCACGGCCGACAGTCGTGCCACGTCTTCACTGACATGGGGCCGTCCAACCTTGATTTTTGCGCCCCTGAAACCCTGCGCCTTCGCCGCCAGCGTCTGGGTCACGAGTTCATCGGCGTCCAGATGCAGCCAGCCGCCTTCGGTGGTGTACACCGGCACGCGCGACTGCGCGCCGCCCAGCAATTGCCACAGGGGCAGGTCCTGGCTGCGCGCGCGCCAGTCCCACAGCGCCGTGTCCACACAGGTCAGCGCCAGGCTGGTGATGGCCCCGACAGCCGTGGCGTGGGTGTGAAAAAACAGGTCTTTCCAGATCGCTTCAATGTGCAAGGGGTTGCGGCCCAGCAAACGCGGCGCCAAGTGGTCGTGCAGCAGGGCCATGACCGAGGAACCGCCGGTGCCTATGGTGTACGCATAACCGGTGCCCTCCACGCCATCGCTGCAGCGCAGGGTCAGCAGCAGGGTCTCCTGCGTCACAAAGGACTGGATGGCGTCCGTGCGCACCACCTTGGGCGGCAGGTTCACCTGACGCAAACGGACGGATTCGATGGTGGCCGGGGGCTTCATGCGGTGAATGCTGAGGTCTAGGGTTTAGCCGGATGCCCGGCGAGCTGGAATCATGGGATTATTAATTGGTCTGACCACTTGTCCAATTCTGGCTAACCCTTAATACCGGCCCACGCTCTTTTTCCATGCCGCTGCAAACCGTCGAACCGCAACGCCTGTACCGCCAGATTGCCGAGCAGCTGCGCTCGCTGATCAGCAAAGGGGAGTTTGCCCCGGGCACACGCCTGCCGGCCGAGCGCGACCTGGCCACCCAGCTGGGCGTGAGCCGCCCTTCGGTGCGCGAGGCGCTGATTGCCATGGAAGTAGAAGGCTGGGTGGAAGTGCGCACCGGCTCCGGTGTTTATGTGCTGGACCGCTCCAAGCGAACAGAGCGAAACAAGGGCCCGCAGCTGACTCCCGCCGAATGGGGCCCGCTGGAGCTGATCCGCGCACGCCGCGTGGTGGAAGGCGAAATTGCCTCCATGGCCGCAGAGCAGGCCAAACGCAAGGACACGGACGCCATGCGCGCCGCAATCGACGCCATGATCAGCGATGCCAACCAGGGCGTGTTGCCGCTGGAAGGTGATCGCGCCTTTCACACCGCCATTGTCGGGTCCTGCGGCAACGTGGTGCTGATCGAAACCGTCCAGACTTTCTGGGATTCGCGCCGCGGTCCGCTGTTCACGCGGCTGGGGGGCTATTTCGAAACCATGAAATCCTGGCAGTCGGCGATTTCCGAGCACGAAGCCATTTTTGCCGCGATCTGCGCGCACGACAGCGCCGCCGCCCGCGCCGCAATGCATGCCCACATGGACAAATCCCATGCCCGATTCAGTGCGAGCTGGCGCCGCGCTAAGACGACGAGTTGATTTCCGCCAGCGTTTCCATTCCTGCTTCCCTTTCTTTCAACCGAGGAGACAACATGACAAAACGATTGACGATCAAAGCCATTGCCTGCTGCGCCATCCTGGCGGGCGGCCTGGGCAGCTTTGGCCTGGCCCAGGCACAGACCAAGCTCAAGTGGGCACACGTGTATGAAACGTCGGAGCCGTACCACAAGTGGTCGGTCTGGGCGGCCGACGAGATCAAGAAACGCAGCAGCGGACGTTACGACATCCAGGTGTTCCCGGCTTCGACACTGGGCAAGGAAAGCGACATCAACCAGGGCCTGCAGCTGGGCACCGTGGACATCATCATCTCGGGCGCCTCGTTTGCCGCCCGCAGTTTTCCGCGCATCGGCGTGGGCTACTACCCCTATACCTTCCGGGATCCCGAACACCTGCTGAAATACGCCAAGAGCGATGTATTCAGGGAGTTGACCGACGGCTACAAGCAGAAAACCGGCGTCCAGACCATCGCCGTCACCTACTACGGCGCGCGCCACTCCACCAGCAACAAACCCTTCAAGACTTGCGACGAAATGAAGGGCCTGAAAATGCGCGTACCCGACGTGCCGGCCTACATGGCCTTGCCCCGTGGTTGCGGCGCCAACCCTACGCCCATCGCTTTTGCCGAGGTTTACCTGGCCCTGCAAAACGGCACGGTCGACGCGCAGGAAAACCCGCTGCCCACCATCGAGGCCAAGAAGTTTTACGAGGTCCAGAAGAACATCATCCTGACCGGCCACATCCTGGATTCGCTGGTGACACAGGTCGGCCCCCACGTCTGGAACAAGCTCAGCGATGCCGACAAGAAAATCTTCACCGACGTGATGCAGGAAGCGGCAGCCAAAGCCACGGCCGACATCCAGAAACGCGAAGCCGAACTGGTGGACGAGTTCAAGAAGAAAGGCATCAACATGATCACGGTCAACAAGGACGAGTTTCGCGACCGCATCGTGAAAGCCGTGGACATGGCGTCCATGGGGTATGACAAGAAGGACTGGGACCGTATCCAGGCCATCAAGTAAGCCAACCCGGCCGGCCATTGCGTCGGCTCTGCCAGCCCCTCCCTTGGCGGGAGGGCTTTTTCCCAAAAACATCCCACCATGATTCCCATTCCCGACATTGACGCCCTGCCCAAGGTCATGGGCGACGACGGCGAGTTCCACGCCGTTGACGAAGAAGTGGACCTGTCGGACACGCCCATCGAGGCCTGGGCCGCACTGGTCTTTTTCTGGGCCCTGGGGCTGACGGTTTTCTACCAGTTCTTCACCCGCTATGTGATGAATGATTCCGCAGCCTGGACCGAAGAGATCGCACGTTACCTGCTGGTCGCCACCGTGTTTGTCGGCGCAGCCATCGGCGTGGCCAAAAACAACCATATCCAGGTCGACTTTTTCTACCGCTTCATGCCGGCCTGGCTAGCACGGGCCATGGCCTTGCTGACCGATGTGCTGCGCATCGCTTTCCTGGGCGCCGCGGTGGTGCTGACCTGGCAAATGATGGACAGGATGGGCAACTACAAGATGACCATCATCGACCTGCCGATGAACCTGGTGTACGGCGTCTGCCTGGTGGGTTTTGCGGCCATGGCCGTGCGCTCGATCTGGGTCATGCGTATCCACCTCCGGCGCGGCTACAGCGTGCTGGAGCGTCCCGAATCCACGATGGAAGACCGTTAAATGCTGAAGATTATTTTCCTCTTCCTGATGAGCGGCGGCCTGCCCGTGGCCATGGCCATGGCCGGGGCCTCGCTGGTCTACATCCTCGTCACCCAGAGCTCGCCGCCTTTTGTGGTGATCCACCGCATGGTCAGCGGCATCGACAGTTTTCCACTGCTGGCCGTGCCTTTTTTCATTCTGGCCGGCAACCTGATGAACAACGCCGGCATCACGAACCGCATCTACAACTATGCGCTGGCGCTGGTCGGCTGGATGAAAGGCGGTCTGGGCCACGTCAACGTCGTCGGTTCGGTGGTGTTTGCCGGCATGAGCGGCACAGCGATTGCCGACGCGGCCGGCCTGGGCACCATCGAGATCAAGGCCATGAAGGACCACGGCTACAGCACGGAGTTTGCCGTGGGCGTGACGGCCGCATCAGCCACCCTGGGCCCCATCATTCCACCGAGCCTGCCCTTTGTGATCTACGGCATGATGGCCAATGTCAGCGTCGGTGCACTGTTCCTGGCCGGCATCCTGCCGGGCATCATGATGGCCGTGCTGATGATGCTGACCGTGGCGTATTTCGCGCACAAGAACGGCTGGGGCGCGGACGTCAAGTTCGAGTGGAGCCGGCTGAGCAAGGCGCTGGTCGAAACCGCGGTGGTCATAGGCTGGCCGCTGCTGCTATGGCTGCTGATCGGCAAGCTGGGCTTTCCGCCGCAGGTCACCGTGGCGGCAGCCCTGGTGGCCCTGTTCGCCGCTGACAAGGCCTTCAATTTCCAGGCCGTGTTGCCCATCATGACGCCGGTGCTGCTGATAGGCGGCATGACCACCGGCATCTTCACACCCACCGAAGGCGCCATTGCCGCCTGCGTGTGGGCACTGGTCCTGGGTTTTGCGTGGTACCGCACGCTGACCTTCAAGAGCTTTGTCAAGGTCTGCCTCGATACGGTGGAAACCACCGCGACCGTGCTGTTCATCGTGGCGGCGGCGTCTATTTTCGGCTGGATGCTCACCGCCACCGGTGTGACCACCGACATTGCCAAATGGGTGCTGGACTTCACCAAGGAAGCCTGGGTCTTCCTGCTGCTGGCGAATTTGCTGATGCTGTTTGTGGGCTGCTTCCTGGAGCCGACCGCGGCCATCACCATCCTCGTGCCCATCCTGGTGCCCATCGCGACGCAGCTGGGCGTGGACCCGGTCCACTTCGGGCTGGTGATGGTGCTCAACCTGATGATCGGCCTGCTGCACCCGCCCATGGGCATGGTGCTGTTTGTGCTGGCGCGTGTGGCCAAGCTCTCGGTCGAACGCACAACCATGGCCATCCTGCCCTGGCTGTTTCCCCTGCTGGGCAGCCTGGCCGTCATTACCTACTTTCCCAAGCTGGTGCTCTGGCTTCCGAAAATGTTTTACTAGAAATGACCCCACCCCCGAAACGCCTTCAGCGTCTCCCCCTCAAGGGGACGCCACTAGCGGCCCGGCAAAGCCGGTTCCGCGGTGGCCGCTGATGAAAACACAGAGAGCTAAACCATGACGCCATTTATTCGCCTTCACCCCGCCGATGACGTGCTGATCGCCCGCCAGCAACTGGTGGGCGGCACGGTTGTCGAAGGCATACCGGTCCGCGGGTTGGTCCCGGCCGGGCACAAAATTGCCACCCATGCCATGGCACCGGGCGACCCGGTTCGGCGCTACAACCAGATCATCGGTTTTGCCAGCCAGCCGATCGGCCCCGGCGAACATGTGCACACGCACAACCTGGACATGGGGCCGAACAAGGGCGACTTTGCGCGCGACTACGCTTTCGGCGCCGACGTGAAGCCCGCGCCGGCCAAGCGTGAAGCGACTTTCATGGGCATCAAGCGGCCGGACGGCCGTGTCGCCACCCGCAACTACATCGGCATCTTGTCCAGCGTCAACTGCTCGGCCACCGCCGCGCGGGCGATTGCCGACCATTTTTCGCGGCAGAACAATCCCTCGGCACTGAAAGACTTCCCCAACGTTGACGGCGTGGTGGCGCTGACGCACGGCACCGGCTGCGGCATGGACAGCGACGGCCTGGGACTGCAGATCCTGCAGCGCACGCTGACAGGTTACGCCACGCACCCCAACTTCGCCGGCGTGCTGGTGGTGGGGCTGGGCTGCGAGTCCAACCAGATCAATGCCTGGCTGGCCCACGGCAGCCTGCGCGAAGGCGAAACCCTGCGCGTGTTCAGCATCCAGGACACCGGCGGCACGGCCAAGACCGTGGCCAAGGGCATTGCGATGATCAAGGAAATGCTGCCGCAGGCCAACGCCGTGAAACGCGAACCCTGCAGCGCCGCGCACATTACCATCGGCCTGCAATGCGGCGGCTCCGACGGCTATTCGGGCATCAGCGCCAACCCGGCGCTGGGCGCCGCGGTGGACTTGCTGGTGGCGCATGGCGGCACCGCCATCCTCAGCGAAACGCCCGAGATTTACGGCGCCGAGCATTTGCTCACACGGCGCGCCGTGCGACCCGACATCGCCGAAAAGCTGATCTCGCGCATCAAGTGGTGGGAGCACTACACCGAGATCAACGAGGGCGAGATGAACAACAACCCTTCGCCCGGCAACAAGGCCGGCGGTCTCACCACCATCCTGGAAAAGTCGCTGGGCGCAGTGGCCAAGGGCGGCACCTCCAATCTGGAGGCCGTTTATGAATACGCCGAGCCCGTGAAGGACCACGGCTTTGTCTACATGGACACGCCCGGCTACGACCCGGTGAGCGCCACGGGCCAGGTGGCTGGCGGCGCCAACATCATCTGCTTTACCACCGGCCGCGGCTCGGCCTACGGCTGCGCGCCCTCTCCTTCGCTCAAGCTCGCCACCAACTCTGCGCTGTGGCAGCGGCAGGAGGAAGACATGGACATCAACTGCGGCGAGATCATCGACGGCAGCGTGTCGGTGCAGGAGATGGGGCAGCGCATTTTCGAGATGGTGCTCGCCACCGCCTCGGGCGAGCCCAGCAAGAGCGAAAAGCATGGCTATGGGCAAAACGAATTTGTGCCCTGGCAGGTCGGCGCGGTGATGTAAGGGGCGTTTACATGCAAAAAGTGCTTCAAGCCCAATACCTGCGTGCGCAAGCAGCTGCTATTTTCATAGCAGCCGGCAGCACGGCCGCCGAGGCGGAAAAGGTCGCGACCAACCTCGTGATGGCCAACCTGAGCGGCCACGACTCCCACGGCATCGGCATGCTTCCGCGCTACGTCGATGCGGTGCTCGAAGGCGGCCTGACGCCCAACGCCCAGGTCAAAACCCTGCTCGACACCGGCTCGTTGCTCAGCCTGAACGGCCAGCGCGGTTACGGCCAGGTGATCGGCGAGCAGGCGATGGCGCTCGGGATGGCGCGCGCCAAAACCCATGGCAGCTGCATCATGGCGCTGGCAGAGTCCCACCATCTGGGCCGCATTGGCCACTTCGCCGAGATGGCGGTGGCGCAGGGGCTGGTGTCATTGCACTTTGTGAACGTGATGACGCGGCCGGTCGTGGCGGCCTGGGGTGGCGCCGATGGCCGCTACGGCACCAACCCCTGCTGCATTGGCATTCCGCTGAAAGACCAGCCGCCCTTCATTCTTGATTTCGCGACAAGCCGTGTGGCGCAGGGAAAAATGCGCGTGGCGCACAACCAGGGCAAATCCGTCCAGCCGGGCCTGCTGATCGACGAACACGGCTTGCCCACCACCGACCCTGGTGTGGTGGTGGTGCCGCAGGCGAACGGTTTTTTTGGCGCACTCATGCCGTTTGGCGAACACAAGGGCTACGGCCTGGCGGTGGCCTGCGAGCTGCTGGGCGGCGCGCTCACCGGCGGCGGCACCTGGCACCACCCCACCGTGAGTGTGCGTGCGGTCTACAACAGCATGCTCACCATCCTGATCGACCCGGGCAAGCTGGGCACCCAGTCGGTCATGGAAACCGAGGCGCTGGCTTTCGTCGAATGGCTGCGCAAAAGCCCGCCAGCGGGCGGCGTGGACGCGGTGCAGATTGCCGGCGAACCGGAACGCCGCGCACGGCTGGAGCGCGAACAGGGCGGCATCGAGATGGACGGCGAAACCTGGCGCGAGATCGTCGCGGCGGGCCAGAAGGTCGGCGTGCGTGTGCCGGACTGAACGGCGGACGCTACCAAATCAGTAGCTGCCTGCGCCCGTGGAATAAGGGCCAGAGGCCAAAATCATCATCAATTTCTTCTGAAAACATGACCCCACCGATTCAAGACCAGGTCGCGCTTGTCACCGGCGCCAATGCCGGCATGGGCCTGGCCACGGCGCGTGCCCTGCTGGCCACCGGTTACCGCGTGGCGGCCACCGACCTCGGCACCGAACGCGTGGCCGCCGAACTCGCCGCGTACGGCGACCGCCTGGCCTGCTTCACCATGGATGTGAGCGAGCAGGCCCAGGTGCACGCCGCCTGCGACGCCATCGAAGCGCGTTTTGGCCGCATCGACGTCTGCGTCAACAACGCCGGCTTCCTGCAGTACGCCAACTGCGAACAGACCACGCCGGAGCTCTGGCACAAGACCCTGCGCATCAACCTGGACGGGGTCTTCTACGTCAGCCAGCGGGTGGCACCGGGCATGAAGGCGCGGGGTTTTGGCCGCATCGTGAATGTGTCGTCCTATGGCGCCAAAACCGGGGGACTGTCGCCGCTGCCGGCCTATGCCGCCAGCAAGGGCGGCGTGATCTCGCTGACCTTCAGCTTTGCACGCGAATATGCCCCGTTTGGCGTGACCTGCAACGCGCTGGCCCCCACCTTTGTGAAAACCCAGATGCTGACCGAACAGGTCAGCGCCGAACGACAGGCCGAGCTCCGCCAGAAAATACCGGTAGGCCGTTTCTGCGAGCTCGAAGAGTTCGCCCACTGCGTGTTGTTCCTGGCGCACCCGATGAGCGGCTTCATCACCGGCGAGGTGCTGGACCTCAATGGCGGCCTGCAGTTTGATTGAGCGTGTCATGTTGAACACCGCTTCCTTGCCAGCCATCGCCGCGCGCGGCATCGCCGTCCCCGGCTACCCGCGCAGCGGCACTGCCGGTGTGGTGCACCTGGGGCTGGGCGCCTTCCACCGCGCGCACCAGGCGCTGGTGTTCGATACCCTGCTGCAGCGCGGCGATGCGCGCTGGGGTGTGCTGGGCGTGGCCATGCACAGTACTGCGCTGGCCGACGCGATGGCCGCGCAAGACGGCCTGTACGCCGTGCAGGTTGCCAGCAGCGCGGGCGTGCAATGGCAGCTTGGTGGCGCCATCTGGCACACCTGCGTGGCCGCGCGCGAGCCGGCGCAGGTGGTGCAGGCAATGGCCGCACCGTCTACCCGCTGGGTCACGCTGACGGTTACCGAAAAAGGCTACGGCCCGGCCCTTGCCCAGCTGCTGGTGCAAGGCCTGGCCGCGCGCCATGCAGCGGGGCTGCCGGGCGTGACGCTGGCCTCCTGCGACAACCTGGCGCACAACGGCCGCAAACTGCAGGCCCTGTGTGTCGACGCAGCGCAAAAAGAGAACCCGGCACTGGCGCAGTGGATCAGCAGCGCCTGCGCCTTCCCGAACAGCATGGTGGACCGCATTGTGCCGGCCGCAACCGGCCAGCGCCTGGCCGCCGCCGGGCAGGCACTCGGCGTGGCTGATCAGGGCGCACTGGGCACCGAAGCTTTCTGGGAATGGGTGATTGAACGCCGCTTTGCCGACCCCGCGGACGGCGAGGTGCTGGCCGCCGCCGGTGTCACGGTGGTGGACGACGTGGCCCCCTTTGAGGAAGCCAAATTGCGCATGCTCAACGGCAGCCACACGGCCATGGCCTGCCTTGGCGCAGTGGCGGGCTGGCCGGTCATCAGCGACTGCATCGCCCAGCCGGCGGTGCACCGCTTCGTCCACGGCCTGATGACGCAGGAGGTGAGCCCGCAGCTCGGCCGCCCGGACTGGGCCGCCTACCGCGACGCGCTGCTGGCTCGTTTTGCCAACCCAGAGCTGCAGCACAAGGTGCACCAGATCGCCACCGACAGCTCGCAGAAAATTCCGCAGCGCTGGGTGCCTTCGGTGACCGCGGCTCTGCGTGCGGGCCAGCCCGTGGAACGGCTGGCTTTTGCCACCGCGGCCTGGATGCGTTACCTGCGTGGCAGCGACGAACAGGGCCGCCCATACGCCATGAGCGACCCGATGGCCGAGATGCTGAAGGCGCTGGCGCTGAGCCATGCCGGTGACGCCGCAGCCACGGTGCAGGCCCTGGGCACGCTACCGGCCATCTGGGCCGAGACCCTGCCGCAGCAAGCGCAGTGGCTGGCCCGCGTGAGTCACTGGCTGGCGCACATCAACCAGCGCGGCGTGCTGGCCGCTTTGGACCAACTCCACTCCCACCTCACCTGAACGCCATGAAAATCACCAATGCCCGCGTCATCGTCTGCAGCCCCGGCCGCAACTTCGTCACGCTGAAAATAGAAACCGATGAGGGCCTGACCGGCATCGGCGACGCCACGCTCAACGGCCGCGAGCTGTCGGTGGCGAGTTATCTGACCGACCACGTCATTCCCTGCCTGATAGGCCGTGATGCGCACCAGATCGAGGACATCTGGCAATACCTCTACAAGGGCGCCTACTGGCGGCGCGGGCCGGTGACCATGAGCGCCATTGCGGCGGTGGACACGGCACTGTGGGACATCAAGGCCAAGGCCGCGAACTTGCCGCTGTACCAGCTGCTGGGCGGGCGCAGCCGTACCGGCGTGATGGTCTACGGACATGCCAACGGCAAGGACATCGCGCAAACAGTCGACGAAGTGCTGCGCTACAAGGAAATGGGCTACCAGGCCATACGCGCGCAGAGCGGCGTGCCGGGCCTGGACAAGGTATATGGCGTCGGCAAGGGCACGCTTTTTTACGAACCGGCCGATGCCGACCTGCCCAGCGAACACGACTGGAGCTCGGAAAAATACCTGCTGCACACCCCAAAACTGTTCGAGGCCGTGCGTACCGCCGTCGGGCCGGACATCCACCTGCTGCACGACGTGCATCACCGCCTCACGCCCATCGAAGCCGCGCGGCTGGGCAAGTCGCTGGAGCCCTACCACCTGTTCTGGATGGAGGACGCCACGCCAGCGGAAAACCAGGAAGCTTTCAAGCTGATCCGCCAGCACACCACCACGCCGCTGGCGGTGGGTGAGATTTTCAATACGCTGTGGGACTGCAAGGATTTGATCCAGAACCAGCTGATCGATTACATCCGCGCCACCGTGGTGCATGCCGGCGGCATCACCCACCTGCGGCGCATTGCCGACTTCGCAGCCATGTACCAGGTGCGCACCGGTTGCCACGGCGCAACCGATTTGTCACCGGTGTGCATGGGCGCCGCGCTGCATTTCGACACCTGGGTGCCCAACTTCGGCGTGCAGGAATACATGCGCCACACCGAAGCGACCGATGAGGTGTTTCCGCACGCTTACAGCTTCAGCCAGGGTTTCATGCATTGCGGCGAAGCCGCCGGCCACGGCGTGGAAATCGATGAAAAGCTGGCCGCCAAATACCCGTATCAGCGCGCCTACCTGCCGGTCAACCGGCTGGCGCACGATGGCACGCTGTTCAACTGGTGAGTAGGTTCACCCCTGCCGACGCTCACTGCGTGTAGCGTCACCTCCCCTTCCAGGGGACAGGCGCCTTGGGGCCGGCAGAGCCGGACCCCGGCCCCTGCTGGCATTGCTTTACTGGCGATCGAGCCGCCCAGCACTTAGCGAAGTTATTCAAGCGGGGGCCGCGGAACGGGCTTTGCCCGGCCGCAGGCGCCGTCCCCTGGAAGGGGAAAAGGCGCGACACGAAGTGCGCGTCCGATAGGGGTTAACCCAACAGTATTGCCAGGCTGGCGTCCAGGTGTTCGGACGGAAGGCGCTTGAAGCCTGAGCGCGAGAAGCGCTGCAGGCGGCCCATCATGAAAGCCACAATAACCGACGCTTGGACTTGTGCCTGTACGGTTGGTGCGGCAGCCCCGTCGGAATTCGCGCCTTCGCGCAGGTTCTGCTTGAGGCTGGACTCCAGCTTGTCGAAAAACTGGTTCATGCGCTCCTGGAGGCGCTCGTTTTCGAACACCAGCGCGTCGCCGGCCATCACCCGGGTCATGCCGGGGTTTTTTTCGGCAAACTGCAGCAGCATGATCACC
>CAZIYA010000038.1:0-16604 GCA_964543355.1 uncultured Polaromonas sp. | reverse complement strand
CAAGGCGCAGAACATGAGCAACAACGCCCGCGTTGTTGCTCATGGCGAGATCGGCAGTGCGCAGTACTTCCAGGCGCTCGCGGCGCGCGCCGTTCCAGAAGTGCGCATGAATCCGCTGCTGCTCAAGCCCGAGAAAGACACGCAAAGCCAGGTCATCCTGATGGGCCAGGTCAATACCAAGCTGTCGCGCATGGCCTGGCGCGGCCGCAGCGCCTCGGTGTGGCCCGTGGTCGCGCAGGCGCTCGACGAGTTGCTCGAAGAAAACGATGTGGTCGTGATCGAAGGCGCAGGGTCGCCGGCCGAGATCAACCTCAAGGACAGCGACATCGTCAATATGCGGGTGGCGCAACACGCCAATGCGGCCTGCCTGCTGGTCACTGACATCGACCGTGGCGGTGCTTTTGCGCACCTGTACGGCACCTGGGCCATGCTCGACGAGGCGGAGCGCAACCTCATCAAGGGTTTTGTGCTCAACAAGTTTCGCGGCGATGCGAGCCTGCTGGCGCCCGGCCCGCAGATGCTGCAGGAGTTGACGGGTGTGCCTACCGTTGCAACCTTGCCCATGTGGTGGCAACACGGTTTGCCGGAAGAAGACGGAGTGTTCGACGACCGCAGCAAGGCATCGGGCACGGTGACCAGAACGGTGGCCGTGATCGCCTATCCACGCATCAGCAACCTCGACGAATTCCAGCCCCTCAAGAACGTACCCGGTATTCACCTGAAGTGGGTGCGCAGCCCGGCCGAACTTGCCGGCCTGGGGCCAGACGACTGGATCATCCTGCCCGGTTCCAAACACACCAGCGGGGACCTGGCGTGGCTGCGTACGCGGGGCCTGGACCAGGCCATTGCCGCGCACGCCGGGCGCGGCAGGGCGGTACTCGGCATCTGCGGCGGGCTGCAGATGCTGGGGGAGGCGTTGATCGACCCGCACGGCATCGACGGCAACGGCCCGGGCCTGGGCCTGCTGCCGGTCGTCACGCTGTTTGAAGCAGGCAAAACCGTGCGGCACCGGCAGGCCGGCTTTTCGTCGGTGACTGGGGCATGGGCCGCACTGTCGGGTGTGCGGGTAGAGGGCTACGAAATTCACCACGGCCAGACCGCGCCGCACAGCGCCATGGTCGCGGCCGGCGATGTTGCGCATGCGGTGTTGCCTGACGGACTGGCCTGGCAAAACGGTGGCGGCAATGTGCTGGGCATTTACCTGCACGGCCTGTTTGAAGACCCCGCGGTGCTGCATGCCCTGTTCGGCGCGAATGTCCCAACGCTTGATTCGGTGTTCGATGGCCTGGCCGACTACATCACACAGCATTTCCAGCCCGGGGTGCTGGATGCGCTGATTGCCTGAGGTCCGAGCGCCGAGCGCCTATAGTTCGTCTGTCTTCAACAACCCTTTGCACCGGTCCAACGTGATCACCATCGTCCTGGTAAATACTGCTGTCGTCCTGGTTGCCGTGGTCATTCACTACGAATTCCTGTTCTGGCTGACCCGGTGGTTGCCGAAGGTCCGGATCAGGCATCGGTTCAAGGTGCTGCTGGGTGTCGGTGGCGCCCTGGTGGCTCACGCGGTTGAGGTCTGGCTGTTTGCCGCCGCCTATTACCTGATGCACCACGCCAGCGGCTGGGGCCAGCTGACAGGCAACTTCAACGGCAGCTTCATGGACTGCGTTTATTTTTCTTTCACCACATTCACCACCCTGGGCTTTGGCGATATCCAGCCCATGGGGGACTTGCGCTTCCTGACGGGCATCGAATCCCTGACCGGCCTGGTGCTGATTACCTGGACCGCATCCTTTCTGTTTGTGGAGATGCAGAAGTTCTGGGATTCAAAATAGGACATGCGCCGTTTCAGTTTTCACCGGCCCTGTGCCGGCCTTCAATAAAACCGGAGACCATCATTGTGAGAAAAAACCTGAAAAACATCCTGGTCGCCGGCACCTTGCTGCTGGCCTGGCACAGCGGCCAGGCCCAGCCCGTCTACAAGTGGGTCGATGCGGATGGGAAGACCCACTATGGATCGCAACGTCCGGCCGGTAGCCAGGACGCCGAGGCGATGAAGCTGCAGGGCAAAAACGCATCAAGTGCATCCAGTGCAGGCAATGCGGGTGGTACCAAAAAAATTCCCAAGGACACGCAGGAACTCATGCAGGGCATGGAGATTGCGCTCAAGAAGGTGGACCCCAAAACCGTGCCCTTGTCCTGCAGCACTGCCGTGGACAACGTCCGCTCGCAAGCGGCCACCATGCTGGAGACGGGCCAGCGCAACGTCCAGCAGGGTTATGTCAAGGCGGCGGATTACGAAGGGGTGGCTGGCAAGCTTCGTCAAGCCCAGGCCGGAACAACGCTGGCCGATTGCCAGTCCGCCACAGGCAATAAAAAGCTCTTTTACCAGTGCATGTCCAACAACCGCAACCATGTCATCGGCTGCGGCTCCAAGTACAAGTATTAACGTTACCGGGCTGCCGGCCGGGGGCTGGCTACAATACTGGCTATCCATACAGTCCATCGCCAGCAAGCCCGCCCATGACCGCCGCCCCCCCCACGGACAAGCCTTATGTCGTGGCCGTGCGTGCGCTGTGCGAGTTCACGGCCAAGCTGGGTGACCTGGACTTGCGTTTCACGCCTTCGCCTTCTGCGCTGGAAGGCATGGCCGGGCACCGCATGGTGGCCATGCGCCGGCCTGCGCACTACCAGACTGAAGTCAGCCTGAGCGGCGACTATAAAAACCTGCGCGTGCGCGGCCGTGCCGACGGCTACGACGCCGAGCAGGGCCAGCTCGAGGAAATCAAGACCTTTCGCGGTGAGCTGGAGGCCATGCGCGACAACCACCGTCACCTGCACTGGGCGCAGCTCAAGGTCTACGGCCACCTGCTCTGCCAGAAGGAAGGGCGCTCCGGCTTGCGGCTTGCGCTGGTGTACTTCAATGTCGCCACGCAGGACGAGACCCTGTTGACAGAAGAATGCAGCGCTGCCGAGCTGGAAGTTTTCTTTGAAGAACAGTGCGAGCGTTTTCTCGACTGGGCCGGGCAGGAACTGGCGCACCGCCGTGCGCGCAACGAGGCGCTGCAGACCCTGGATTTCCCGCACGACAATTTCCGCCCCGGCCAGCGCGATCTGGCCGAAGCCGTCTACAGGTCGGCCAGCAGCGGCCGCTGCCTGATGGCGCAGGCGCCCACCGGCATCGGCAAAACCGTGGGCACGCTGTTCCCGCTGCTCAAGGCCTGCCCGACGCAGCAGCTCGACAAGGTGTTTTTCCTTGCCGCCAAGACGCCGGGCCGGCAGCTTGCGCTGGACGCCGTGGCGCGCATCCAGCGCAGCGCGCCGGCCTTGCCGCTGCGCGTGCTGGAGCTGGTGGCCAAGGGCAAGGCCTGCGAACACCCGGACAAGGCCTGCCACGGCGGCGCCTGCCCGCTGGCCAAAGGGTTTTACGACCGGTTGCCGGCCGCGCGCCGTGCCGCCGTGGCCATCGCCGGGCCTCTCGACAAACATGCGCTGCGCGAGGTGGCGCTGGCGCACGAGGTCTGCCCGTATTACCTGGGCCAGGACCTGCTGCACTGGAGCGACGTGGTCATCGGCGACTACAACTACTACTTCGACATCAACGCCATGCTTTACGCGCAGACGCTGGCCAACCAGTGGCGCGTCAGTGTGCTGGTCGACGAAGCGCACAACCTGGTCGAGCGTGCGCGCAAGATGTACTCGGCCGAGCTCGACCCCTCGCGCCTGGCGCTGGCGCGGCAGGGCGCGCCCACGGCCATCAAGCAGGTGCTGGACCGCCTCAAACGCAGCTGGTACGAGCTGCACCAGGAGCAGGCCGAGGCCTACCAGGTGTATGACGAGGTGCCGCAGGCTTTCCGCGGCGCACTGCAGCAGACGGCCAGCGCCATCCTGGACCACCTGGCCGACCATCCGGCGGGCATTGACGGCAGGCTGCAGGATTTTTTCTTCGAGGTGCTGCATTTCTCGCGCATGGCCGAGCTGCTGGACGAACATTCGCTGTTCGACATCACGGACACCGGCGAAAGCGGCGGCGCCGTGCTGTGTCTGCGAAACATCGTGCCTGCCGCTTTCCTGTCCCAGCGTTTTGCGGCCGCGCGGTCGGCGGCGCTGTTTTCCGCCACACTGAGCCCGTCGCATTATTACAGCGACATGCTGGGCCTGCCCGACAACACCGCCTGGGTCGATGTGGCCTCGCCCTTCAGGGCCGAGCAGCTGTCGGTGCAGGTGGTGGACGATGTGTCCACGCGCTTCCAGCACCGCGGGCATTCGCTGTCACCCATGGTCGAGCTGATGGCGCGGCAGTACGCCGCGGCGCCCGGCAACTACCTGAGTTTTGTCAGCAGCTTCGACTACCTGCAGCAGCTGGCCGACCTGTTCAAGGCGCGTTACCCGGCCATTCCCGTGTGGGAGCAGTCGCGCGGCATGGAAGAAAGTGCCAAGCGCGGTTTCCTCGGGCGTTTCACGCCCGAGACACACGGCATCGGTTTTGCCGTGCTGGGCGGCGCGTTTGCCGAGGGCATAGATTTGCCGGGCAAACGCCTGATCGGCGCGTTCATCGCCACACTGGGGCTGCCGCAGATCAATCCCGTGACCGAGCAGATCAGGCAGCGCATGGAGACCAGCTTCGGCAAGGGCTACGACTACACCTACCTGTACCCCGGCCTGCAGAAAGTGGTGCAGGCGGCCGGCCGCGTGATACGCACCGAGTCTGACCAGGGCGTGGTCTACCTGATCGATGACCGCTACGCGCAGGCGCAGGTGCGTGAACTGTTCCCGGGCTGGTGGAAGGTGGAGTACCAGCAGGCCCGGGCGCAGCGGCGACACGCCGCCTGAGCCGGCCGCGCCGGAAATTTCAAGGAAAATCGGCCACCAGTCCAGCAAGGGCGGGCGTAACCAGCTATGAAATATATATAGCGGCTGTCAGCCGAACAAGCCCAGCCGGCGCGCCGCAAACATCGCCTGCATGCGGGTGGACACCTGCAGGCGCGTGAACACGATCTGGATATGCCCGCGCACGGTATGCGGAGACAGATCCAGCCGGCGCGCGATCAGCTTGTCGGACATGCCTTCGCACAGCAAGGTGAGCACCTCGCACTGGCGGGCGGTCAGGGAAGGCTTGGTAAGTTCGCCGCCGATCGCAGGGGACGGAGATGGTGCGCAGACGCCATGCATGCCCGGGCGAAACTGGGCATGGTTTTCAACAGGCAGGTGTTGCAGGGAATTCATGCCTGAATTAGACCGCTGTGCAGCCCCTGCAGCAAGCGCCGAACCGCTTTCTGGCGGGAAATGCTGTCACAAGAAATAGTGACAGACAGCGAAAAAAAATAGCGCTAGTGCAGTGTTGCATGCTTGATGGAACAAATAAAAGCGATGGATTTTGGGTCAGGGCAAGGCGCAAACCACAGCGATACCCGAGGTATCGCGCGGATTTGCAACGCAGCCATGGCGCAAAAGACGCGGTTTTACGTTCCAGATAGCGTGCAACACTGCGCTAGCCTCAGGCGGGCTTGCGGTTTTCCGGCAACCACAGGGTCATGCGGGTGCCTGTGCCGTCGGAGTCCCAGCGCACCTCGCCGCCAATCGACTGCGCCCGGCGCAACTGGTTCTGCAAACCCTTGCCGCCACTTTTCAACGCGTTTTCCAGCGAGAAGCCCGGCCCGTTGTCGGTGATGGTCACGGTCACACCGCCGTCGCCGTCGCCGGCACCTGTGCTGACGCGGATTTCATGGGCACGCGTGTGTTTGAGGATGTTGGCAAAAGCCTCCTGCAGGATACGCAGGATATGCAGGGCATTGCGCGGATCCAGCCAGTCCAGCGCCGGAACGTCCACGACTTCCCAGCGTAGCGTGATGCCCGCAGCAGCCAGCCGCGGCCCCAGGCGAAAGCGCAGCGTGGCGAGCAGCAGCAGCAGGTCGGCCTCGACCGGTTCCATCGAGTCAATGGTCAGCTTCAGGTCGTCGATGCAGCCCTTGAGAACCTCGGCGACTTCCGCCTCGCTGACGCGGCCGCCTTCCACCACGCGCAGCGCGCTGACCAGCGAAGAGCCCAGGCCGTCGTGCATGTCCTGCGTCAGGCGCTGCCGCTCCTGGCTCAGGGTTTGCCGATGCTCCGCTTCGCGCAGGCGCTCGTAGCTGCTGGCCAGCTCTGCCTCACGGATTTGCAAGCGTTGCTCCAGCTGGGTATTGCTCTGCTCCACGTCGGCAATGGCGCCCACATAGCGGCGGTTCATGACGTAGCCGAAGATGATGAAGGTGACGGCGTTGGTGTAGGCCCCCAGGTACCAGCCCTCGGGGCTGACGAAGTTGTTCTGCAGCAGCCAGTCAAACACGCCGAACACCGTGCAGAAAATGGTACCGATCGCCACCAATTGCCCCTCGGCAGACCTGCGCCAGCTCCTTATCCCGCCCGCGATGCCAACGCTTGCACCCATCAGCGCCGCAAGTGCATAGATCAGCGGCGTCACCTTGGGTGTATTGGGCAATGCGGCTAGCATGGGGAGCGTCAGCACACCGATGGCGACCGTCAGGCCGACAAGGGACCGGGTCAGCCAGGTGAGTGGCCGGCCGTGCAGCAGGCTCATGGAAAAGTGAACCACCGTGATCAGCCAGAACAGGGAATTGACTGTCAGCCAGGCAAACCAGTCATTGGCTACCGGGAAATCGACATAAAAATGCAGGCCACGCGAAAAGGAAGTAACCGCCAGAACAAAGAAAAGCAGGTAACCCGTTTCGTGCCGGCGTTTGAGCCAGACAAACAGCGCAAACACCCCGACCGCCATGAAGGCCGCGTTGAACATTGCCGGCAGGTCCTGCTGGAGCCATTGGCGCAGGCGATGGCGCCAGCTCAGCGCCTCGGCCGGCCCCAGCCAGAGCGAGGACAGCGCGACCTGGCTGGCGCGCGAATGCTCCAGGCGGATCACGATCTCGCGCGGCGGCGTGTTGCCGGCCTCTTTTTCCAGCAGCACCCACAGCGGGGTGCGGGTGCTGTCCCACAGCGGACCTTGGGACTGGGCACGATGCACCAGCCGGCCGTCGGCATACACCGCGATCGTGCCGTCCGTCTTGACGCGTATGCCATAGAGCGCCATGGGCCCGGTGGCCCCGGCCAGGACAGGCAGATCCGGCACGGCCAACCTGAACCAGCTGATGCGGGTCGTGCCCGGCGGGGCGTTGACCGAGGCGGCCTGGCGCAGCAGGGAAATCGGCAAGGCGTGGGGCAGTGCAGCCTGTTGCCAGCTGTCCGGCAAGCTCTTGCCGTCCAGCACGGGCGGTGGCGGCGTGAAGCCCTGCGCGTCCGTCCGCTGCCATTGCACTTCGGTGATATGCAGGGCGGATGCCGCAGGCACACGGCCGGCTTCGTTCGTGCAGGCGCTCAGGGCAAGCAGCAGCGCCAGGGCAAAGCCTGTCGTCAACAGGCGTCCGGCGGCAGGAGGGGCGGGGCGGAAAGGCATGCGGCGGTTATACAGCAGCCCTGCCTGCGGCCAGCAGCCTCCTAGGCCGCCAGGATGCCCTGCTGCCTTGCCTCATAAATCGCTTCGGCTTTCGAGTTGACCTTGAGCTTGCCGTAGACGCGGCGCACATAGGTTTGCACGGTGTGCACCGACACCTGCATCAGCCTGGCAATTTCTTCGGCGGTGAAACCCTTGGTGATCAGCTCCAGCACTTGTTTTTCACGGCTGGACAGCAGGGGCTGGCCCTCCGCGGGCGGCGAAACGGGTGCGTCAGGCACCGCGGGCGGAGCCTGGCGGAAGCGCGTCAGGATCTGCCGCGCAATCAGCGGGCTGATCGGGCTGCCGCCGCCGTGCAGGCTGCGGATTTCGGCCAGCATGTTGTCGGGCGCGCTGTCCTTGAGCAGGTAGCCGGAGGCGCCGGCTTCAATCGACTGCAGCACATGCGCCTCGTCGCCGAAGGTGGTGCAGACCATCACCGCGCAGGTGGGCGCGTGTGTGTGCGCGGCCTGGATCACGTCGATCCCCGAGCCGTCCGGCAGCCCAAGGTCCACCAGCAACACATCGGCGGGTATGGACTGGAGCGCGAGCAGGCCTTCAGCACGGGTGCCGGACACGCTCACGAGCTTCATGTCGGCGGCCGCGTGGATGGCGTTGGCGATGGCCGTCTGGAAGTGCACGTCGTCTTCCACGAGGGCGACGTGAATCAGCGGCTTGCCGGAATCGGCTGGTGGAGTGGGTGCGGTTGTGGACATGGTACGGGGAGAAAGACGGGAAAAAGCAGGGAAGGCAGGGCACATGCTCAGGGAGCATTTTGCGCCGATCGGCGCTGATGCTTGTCGCTAGAACTGGGGACATACACACGAGAACCTTCTTCTTACACTTTATTTCGGACCAGAAAGAAGGAAAACCGGTGTGGAATATGACGGACGCTTGAACAACTATGTGCGTGAGCTTCAGGCTGCCGGCACCAGCTATACCGGCCTGGTATTGAAGCTGGCGGTGGAGGAAGGCTACTCCGTGCCGATGGCGTTGAGAATCGTCGATACCGTCTTGCGCAACGACGGCCAGGAAGGGACGCTGAGCTACGACCCGCCGCACACGACGCGCCGCCTGCCCGCCATCGACACCTCGTCAAGGCAATCCGTTTTGCATTTACCCGACGCAGACGTGACGATCGCCTTCGAGCAACTCGCGCCGCGAATCGTGGTGCTGGACAGTTTCCTTTCCTCCCAGGAATGCGACGGCCTGTGCGAAGAAGCCCTGCCGGTTTTTGCGCCTGCAAAGGTCGTTGATGAGCGTGAACACGCGGTTCGTGCCGCCCATTTCCGCAGCAACGACAGCGCGCAGTTACCGGCCGCGCAGTCGGCGCTCGTCAGGCGCATAGAAGCGCGGATAGAACAGCTGACCCGCTGGTCCAGCGCCTGTTGTGAAACGCTTCAAGTACAGCGCTATGCCAAGGGCCAGGATTACCGGCCGCACTACGATTTTTTCGACAAGGACTCCGCGGGCTATGACACGGCCACGGCCCGGAGCGGCCAGCGCCTTGCGACGCTGATTCTTTACCTGAAGGAGCCCGAAGCGGGCGGCGCCACTTACTTTGCGAACCTCGGCATGAGGATCGCACCGCGAAAAGGAAGCGCGCTCTTTTTCACCTATCCCGACCCGGCAAGCAACAGCGGAACCATGCATGGCGGCGAAGCCGTTCTGGCAGGGGAAAAGTGGATCGCCACCCAATGGTTCCGCGAGCGGGCGTGGAGAAACCCCCGAGCCGCCGAAGCGATGCCAAGCCCCGCCGCACACAGCCAGGGCTATGAGAAAAACAACGAGGAGCAAACATGAATTGCATTTACCGCATTGTCTGGAGCCAGGTCAGCGACACCTGGGTGGCCGTCGCTGAAAATGCGCTCGGACGCGGCAAGTCGACGGCAGGCCCCCGGCTGGTAGCCGCCGTCCTGGCGCTGGCAGGCGTCTCTTGGGGGATGCCATCGGCCCATGCCGCCAGTGCTGCGGATGCAACGGTGTCGGCCGGCAGCGGCCATGTTTCCACAGTGGGCAACACCACCACCATCAACCAGGCCAGCCAGCGCCTGGCGATTGACTGGACCGGCTTGTCCACGCGGGCCAATGAGGCGCTGGTATTCAGCCAGCCCAACGCGCAGGCCATTGCGCTGAACCGCATCATCGGCAGCAGCCCGAGCGAGTTGCTGGGCAGTCTGACGGCCAACGGCCAGGTGTTTATCCTGAACCCGAACGGCGTGTTATTTGGCGCCGACTCCCAGGTCAACGTGGGTGGCCTCGTTGCCTCCACCTTGAGCATGAGCAATGCCGACTTCATGGCCGGCAACCATGTGTTCAGCAACAGCGGCGCGAGTGGCTCCGTTGTCAATCAGGGTACCTTGAATGCCGCACCCGGTGGCTACCTGGCCCTGCTCGCACCCGAGGTGCGCAACGAAGGTGTGATGACTGCCAGCCTGGGCACGGCACTTCTGGCCGCCGGCAACAAGGTCACGCTGAACCTGGACAACGGCAGCCTGCTGGGCTACAGCATCGACCAGGGTGCCATCAATGCGCTGGCTGGGAACAAGCAGTTGATCCAGGCCAATGGTGGTCAGGTCTTGCTCTCAGCCAGGGCGATGGACAGCCTGACGACGGCCACAGTGAACAACACCGGTGTCATCGAGGCGAAGACGATGCAGAACAAGGCAGGCCGCATCCTGTTGATGGGCGACATGGAGACGGGTACCGTCAATGTAGGCGGCACGCTGGATGCCTCTGCACCCACCGGCGGCGATGGCGGCTTCATCGAAACCAGCGCCGCGCATGTCAACGTCGCAGAGGATGCGCGTATCACTACCAGAGCAGAAACCGGCAAGACGGGCCAATGGCTGATTGATCCGTTCGACTTTGTGGTCGCATCCACCGGCGGCAATATGACCGGTACGGCACTTGGCAGCCAGCTGGACAACAACAACGTCACCCTGACCACCACCGCAGGCAACGCAGGCACCAACGGTGACCTGAGCATTAATGATGCCGTGACATGGTCCGCCGCCAACACGCTCACGCTGATCGGCGAGCGTGATGTCAATGTGAACGCCAACCTCACTTATTCGGGCAGCGGCACCGCCGGAGTGACCGTGCAGGCAGTGCGCGACATCAACGTTGGCGCCAACGTCGCTATTACCTCCACCGGCGCGGGCGCATTGCCCGTGGTGTTTGGCGGTTCGGTGGTGGGCACCCCTGCAGGAGGCGCCATCAATATGGGTAGCGGTTCGTCGATTGCCACAACGGGAGGCGACGTCACCTTCAAGGCAGGCGCCATCAAGCTGGCAGGCGCCGGTGTGGCGGCGGCGGGCGGCAACATTGCCATGACGGCAGCCGGCACCAGCGCCTCTCACTCGCTTGAAATCACCAACGACGGCGCCACGCGCTCCAACGTCACCACCACCGGTGCCGGCACCATCAGCCTCAGCGGCCACCTGACCGGCGGCGGCGCCAGCGCCACCGGCGGGTCGGCGGGCGGCCTGGTCGTGACGAATTCCAGCATCACCAGCGATACCGGGGCCATCAGCATCACGGGTACCGTTAGCGGGCCTTCGACCGGCACCCTGCTGGAGCGCGGCTTCCGCCTCGATTCCGGGGCCCTCGTCACGAGCGCCGGCAACATCAGCCTGACGGGTGTGGTCAGCGGCACCCAGGCCCTGAATCCACCCATGGGCATCCTCAGCAGCGCGGCCGGCGAGTTGGCCGGCGGCGGCATCGTGTCCAGCACCGGCGGGAACGTGATGCTCTCGGGCACCTTCAACAACGGCTGGCATTACTACGATCCCACCGGCTTGGTGGTCGGGGGGAAAGTGCAGTCCGGTGCGGCCGGCAAGGTCACGCTCAGCGCATTGGCCACCGTGGGCGTCGTTCAGGGCGGTTCGAACTTCAGCGGCGGCGGCACAGGTCTCTTTACCGGGGCTTCGTCCGAAATCGTTGCCGGGACGGCCGGACTGGATATCACGGGCGAGGTGCGCTCTTCAAGCACGTCTACCAACCTGAGCGGCGTCTCACTCGCCGGCACTGCCAGTTCTACAGGCAATATTGTGGTCACTGGCATTTCCAGTGCTCCGTCTGCTTCGGGGGTCAGGGCACTGGCGCTGCAGGGCACTTTGACTGGCTTGGGTGCGGCCACCATCACCCTCAAGGGTTCTGGCGTTCCCGCCCCTGCACCCGCGTCGTCTTCTGACATCCTCGTGCAAGGCACCACGGTCAGCACGGCCGGCGGGCAGATCAACCTGATCGGCGACCGGATAAAGATTGAGAGCGCCATCAATTCAGGCAGCGGCCGGACGGTGATTACGCCTGTAACGACGGGGCGGGAGATCACCCTTAACGCGCTTAACACCGGCGGGGGCAATGAAATGTGGGGGCTCAACCTGTCGCATAGCGAACTCAACCTGATTACGGCCTCGGTGCTGCAGCTGGGCGGCGGTGCTTACAGGGGCGACATTTCCATCGGCAATGGTTTCACCACCACCACAATGACGTCCACGCCGGCGCTGAGCCTGGTCACTACCGGCAGCATTACCCAGACAGCCGGCTTGACTGTCAATAGTCTCAACGCCGTTGGTTCTTCTGTCACGCTGACCCACGCTGGTAACCAGATCAACGAGATCAGCGGCCGTACCTCGCCCGGCGCTTTCCAGGTGACCAGCAGCAAGGCGGCGCCGCTCACCGTCGGCACGGTAGATGGCACGGCCGGCATCAACTCCGGCGTCAATGCCACGGTGCTTGCCAGCCTGAACGGCGCCATTGCGCATACACAGACTGTCACGGCCGGCAGCCTGAATGCCTCTGCCCGGGACAGCATTGCACTGAACACCAACGTCAGCGGTGCCCAGACGCTGGCCACAACAGGTGCTACGGGTGACATCAGCATCACCACCGCCAATGCCCTGGACACCAACAGCTTCAGCATCACGACCGATGCCGCGTCGGTGCAAACCGTCAGCCTGAGCTCGGGCGCCGGTATCACGGTGGGCGGCGCCTTCGGCAACAGCCAGGACAAGCTCAAGCTGATCGCCACCGGCGGCAACATCGCCATCAATGGCGCGCTGACGGCCAGCGAACTTACGCTGAGCACTGTCGGGACCTCGTCGCAAACGGCGGCCATCACCGCCACCGGCCTGGAGCTGCTGGGCAGCGGCACGCACACCCTGAACCACGCCTCGAATGCGGTGGCCACGCTGGCCGGCAACACCGGCAACGTCGACTATTCGCAGGCCGGCGCGCTGGCCATAGGCACCGTCAACACCGCAGGCCTGGCCACCAGCGGCAAGGTGCTGGTGCGCGCCACCGGCGGCGCGGGCGACATCACGTTGAACAACACCGTGACCTCCGGCAGCGCAGCCAACGATTCGCTGGTGCTGGCCGCCGGGCGCAACTTCATCAACAACGCCGGAACCACGCCGCTGAACCCCGGAGCGGGCCGCTTCCTGGTGTATTCCACAGACCCGACGGCCAACACCTTCGGCGGTTTTGCCTCTACCGGCAATGCCTTCAGCCGCACTTACGCGGCCAATGCGCCCACCGACGCCTCCATGACTTCGCTCAGCGGCAACCGCATGGTTTACAGCGTCACGCCGATGATCAACATCACGGGCGACAACCAGGCCAAGGTCTATGGCGCGGCCGACCCTGGCTTGACCTACACCGTGAACTCCGGGCTGGTGGCGGGCGACACGCTGGCCAGCGTGCTGGCCGGTGCCGTTGCCGGGCCCACAGGCTCGGCGGCATCCGCGGGCACGCACGCCATTACGCAGGGTTCGCTGAACGCGGCCCTGGACTACGGCATTGCCTACAACAACGGCACGCTGACTGTGGACAAGGCCACGCTGACGGTGACGGGTCTGGTGGCTGCCGACAACAAGACCTACGACGGCAACACCGCGGCGACCTTGAGCCACATCGGTACCCTGACGGGCGTGGTGGGCGGCGAGGCCCTGGTGTTGAACGCCAGCGCCAGTTTCGCCGACGCAAATGCCGGCACCGGCAAAACCGTGACGGCCATTTACAGCCTCGCCAACGGCGCAGGCGGCTTGGCCAGCAACTACCAACTGGCGGCGGCGCCCGTCACGACAACGGCCGACATCGCCAAAGCCAACCTGAGCGTCATGGCCAATAACGACAGCAGAAGCCCTGGTGGCACGGCTTACGCCGGCGGCAACGGTGTGAGCTATAGCGGCTTTGTGGCAGGTGAAACAGCCGCCGTGCTGGGCGGCGCGCTCAGCTACGGCGGCAGTTCGCAAGGGGCCAGCGCCGCAGGCAGCTACGCCATCACGCCCGGCGGCTACAGCGCCACCAACTACACACTGAGCTATGTGAATGGTGTGCTGACCATCCGGCAACCGAGCGCTGCAGCGGCAGCCTTGGGGGGCACTGCGCTGACAACAGCCTACGACAGCGCGCTGAAAGTGGTGGTCGGCGTTGGCGGTTCGCAGGGCGGTGGGGGCGGTAGTGGTATTGGCGCTGCAGGCACTGCAGCCGGTGATGCCAGCGCCTTGGCCGCAGCGGTTGCCGAAACCGACGAAGACGAATAGCTGCAAACGGCATCCCCGATGAATGTTGAAAACCTTTCCCTCACTACCCTCGCTGCAGCCCTTGCCCTGTCCGGAGCTGGCAGCGCCTGGGCGCAAACTCCTTCAGCCCCAGACGCCGGCCAGGTACTGCGTAACCTGCAGCAAGCACCCGGCCTGGCCCCCGCACAGGTGGCTCCCCTGCAACGCATTGATGAAAGCACAGACCCCAGCCAGGGCCCCCAAGGCAAAGTCCTCGTCAAAGCTATCAACATCACCGGCAACCAGGAAATCCCCACCGCCCAGCTCCAGCCCCTGGTGGCCAGCCTGGTCGGTACCGAACGCAGCCTGGCCCAACTGAGCGCCGCCGCCCGGCGCATCACCGCCTATTACCGGGCCCAAGGCTTTGCCGTCGCCCGCGCTTATCTTCCCGCCCAGGACATCACCGACGGTGTCATCACCTTCGCCATCATCGAAGGGCGCATCGCCAGCCACAGGCTCAACAACCAGGCCCGCCTGAGCAACGAGCGCGCCAGCGCCTACTTCGGCGGCGTCAAAGACGGCGACGTCATCAAGGCCGACCAGATCGACCGGGGCCTGCTGATCCTGCAAGACACCCCCGGCGTGGCCTCCTCCCGCGCCACCCTGCAGCCCGGCGCCAGCGTCGGCACCTCCGAACTGCTGATCGACCTGCAAGGCGCCCCCGCGTACAACGGCAACGTGACGCTCGACAACCACGGCAGCCGCTACACCGGCGAGTACCGGACAGGGGCCAACCTCAACTTGGCCAGCCCGCTCAACATCGGCGACCAGCTGTCCTTCAGCGCCCTGAGCAGCGGCGCCGGCCTGAGCTTCGGTCGCGTGGCCTACCAGCTTCCCGTCGGCAGCGATGGCCTGCGCCTGGGCGCTGCCTACTTCGACGTGCGTTACCAACTTGCCAAAGAGTTTGAAACCCTGCAGGCCCACGGCACGGCCAGCAGCGCCAGCGTGTTTGCCAGCTACCCCTTCATCCGCAGCCAGCTCGCCAGCCTCTACGGCACCCTGTCGCATGAAGACAAACGCCTGGACGACCAGGTCGAAGCCACCCTGACCCGAACCACCAAACACGTCGGCGTGAGCAGCCTGGGCCTGTCAGGCAAATTGCAGGATGCACTGGGCGGCGGCGGCATCAACGGCGCCGAGCTGACGGTAGCGATGGGCACCCTGCAAATCAACTCCCCCAGTGCCCTGGCCATTGATGCGGCCTCGGCCCAGACCAGCGGCGGCTACACCAAAGTCGCGTACAGCGCCTCCCGGCTGCAGCGCATCACCAATGCGACCCTGGTGTACGCCGGCATCAGCGGCCAGCAGGCCAGCAAGAATCTGGACTCCTCCGAGAAGTTCAGCCTGGGCGGGCCGAACGGGGTGCGGGCCTACCCGACGGCTGAAGCCGGCGGGGACGAAGGCTACAAAGCCACGCTGGAGCTGCGGTACAGCTTTACCCCCAGCTGGCAGGGCACGCTGTTCTACGACATGGGGGAAGTCAAGATCAACAAGCGGGCCTTTGGTGCGCCGGGCAACGCCAACAAGCGGGCCCTGGCGGGGGCGGGGCTGGGGCTCAATGCGAATGTGAGGGCGGTGCAGCTCAAGGCCAGCCTGGCCTGGCGTACCCAGGGCGGGCAGCCGACTTCGATTCCGGCGGCTGTGGTGAAGTCGCCTACGTTGTGGGTGCAGGCGGTGGTGGCTTTCTGAGCACCTGTCGTTGCGGACCTGAACCGCAATTCATGCGAATCCCCGGGGCCAGATCCGGGCTAATGAGGGAGTAACAAATCCGGATCCAACCCAATGGATACTAGCGCCAGCAGCTATTAAAAACAGAGCGCCTGACCTGCCGGCTGCGCTGCACGGCCTCAGTCCATGAACGTGCGCACGAAGTCGAGCGAGGACACCACGCCCTGGATGTCGTTGCCTTCGGCCACGACCACATGGTGGATGTTCGATTCGATCATCAGCCGGGCAACCTCGCCCAGGGTGGCGTCCGGCCGCACGGTGACCGGCTTGTAGGTGCATAACTGCCAGGCGCTGATTTTCGGCGGCGCGGACCCGCCGGCATGCTGGCGCAGCAGGTCGGCGCTGCTGATGACGCCCAGCACATTGCCGTGATCCACCACGGGCACCCAGCTGAGGCCGTGGGTCACCAGCTGGGTTTCCACGGCCTGCAGCGTGTCGTCGGGACCGGCGGTGTGCACCTCCCGGTTCATCAATGATGCAATGGTCCGGCTCATGACGGGCTCCTGTCCGCCGCTGGCGGTGTTGTTAAGTGCGCCGGCGCGGCGCTGCGGGGTGCGCGTCCCAGCCGTGCTTCCACGGCCAGCACGTCGCGTGTGGTTTTCAGCAGGGTGTCGGGTGTCACGCTCATCGAGTCGATGCCTAGCTCCACCAGCCAGGCGGCGAAGTCGGGGTAGTCCGAAGGTGCCTGGCCGCAGATGCCCACGTGGCGCTGGTTGCGGTGCGCGCCGGTGATGGTCTGGCGGATCATCTCCATGACGCCGGGGTCGCGCTCGTCGAAGTCGAAGGCCACGATGTCCGAGTCGCGGTCCACGCCCAGCACCAGCTGC
>CAZIYA010000037.1:0-16792 GCA_964543355.1 uncultured Polaromonas sp. | reverse complement strand
ACAATCGCGAGCCCTGATCCGCTTTTGCTTGCGCTCCTCGGCCCAGCCCAACGGGTGGGAGAACGAATGCGGATGCGGGGAGACAGGACGCGCTTTGCACGTCATGTCGGTCTCAAGTAGCCATCATCCCGGAGTCAACGCAGGCCAGCGCCCCCAGCATCTTCCTTGCGCTCAATCAATTCAATCTTGTATCCGTCCGGGTCGGTGACAAACGCAATCACGGTCGTGCCGCCCTTGACCGGCCCAGCCTCACGCGTCACATTGCCGCCGGCCGCCTTGATCTTTTCGCAGGCGGCGTAGGCGTCAGGCACACCGAGTGCAATGTGGCCAAAGGCCGTGCCCATGTCGTAGCTTTCGGTGCCCCAGTTGTAAGTCAGCTCGATCTCGGCATGCTCCGGGTTGTTGCCGTAGCCGACAAACGCGAGGCTGTATTTGTATTCGGGGTTCTCCGAGGTGCGCAGCAGTTTCATGCCCAGGACCTGGGTGTAAAAATCGATTGCGCGCTGGAGATTGACGACGCGAAGCATGGTGTGGAGGAGTCGCATGGATGTATGGGGTGGGAGTCGTGGATGGCTGATTGTCGCCAATCTTTGTTTCCTGTGCAGGGCGCCCCAGGTACAGGGCCCAACGGCCGCGGCCCATTGCCGAGGAGGGGTTTTACGGCGTCGATTACTTTGCCGCTCTAGGCTGATGACGTCAGAACCTCGAGCATTTTGCCTTGCAGCAATTTCATGTCGCCGGACTTCAGGATGTGACCATTCATGCCTGCCCCCAAGGCGGTTGTGACGTCCAGCTCCTCGGAGTTTCCGGTAAACGCAAGGATAAGAATATCCTGATGCCCCCACTCCCGCGAACGGATGGCTTGAGTCGTTTGCACACCGTTCAGGTCGGGCATGTTCATGTCCATCAGGATCAAATCGACACGCGGCGTGTTGTTCAAATGGGCCAAAACCTGGCGTCCCCCATCGGCCTCCAGCACTGTCAAGCCCCAGCTTTTCAGGCAGTCGCCCACCATCAATCGGTTCAGTTCGTCGTCTTCGGCCAATATGACAGTTTTGCCTTCCAATACATCGCTGGAGATGACTGGCTTGGCCGTTTCCATCGGGGCTTGCAAAGCCGTTGCGGCCTCGCTCATCCTGGCTTGCGGCAACAAGGGGAAAGTCAACGTGAACTGCGTAAATTCACCCACCACGGAGTCGCAAAAAATGTCGCCGCCAAAGCTTTGCATGGTCCGTTTGCAGTAGGACAGCCCAAGGCCTGTCCCTTCAGTTTTCCCTGAGGTCATGAAGGATTCAAACAGGTGCGCCAGAACTTCCTTGTCGATACCAGGCCCCGTGTCCCGGACGGTCACCTTGTGATCGTCTACTGTCAACACGATGGTCGCATCGGGCTTCTGACCGAGGTAATAGAGCGCGTTCTTGATCAAGTTAAAGAGCACAAAAACGTAGGGGGTCTCATCGCCGAAAAAAGTGAAGTCTTTCACGACACGCACTGTGACGCGATCCCGGAAATTGCCGTGGTCGTCGCGGACGTTCCTCTCGATAAAACTGTATTCGTCCACCGCCTTCTGTGTAGCCTTCGCGGCAGACAGGTAGCCAAACCGGCTGCGGTCCACTGTCCCGGATTTGAGAGAACCCAGAATCAGGTCAATCACCTGGTGGCCCCGGTGCACCGCAATCTGTCCCACGTTGACAAACTGGCGCATGCGGGAAATATGTTCGGCCGGGATGGCGTTGCCGTTGGCGGGCAGCATCTCGCCGATGCTCTCCAGGCTCATCTTGGCCTGCCCCAGCGGGTTGCGCATTTCATGGGCGATAGAGCCGGCAAGAGAGTTTGCGATTCGCAATTTCTCGGCATCGATTTGCTTTTCCGAGAGCTTGAACGCAGCACCGCCGATAAGAATCAACAGGTAGGCCGGAATCTGGGCCACCATATCCATGGGTATTGAAGGATGAGGAGTGACGGCCATGTAAAGCAGTATTGCCGAACCCCCGCCGATCAAAAGCATGACGATGGTATTGCGCCAGTCGGTCAGCATGACCAGGAAACTCAGTGCGATAAAGCAATTGGAAATGGACGGGATGCCTCCGTGCCTTGTCAGCGATAGATAAACATTGACAAAGGGCAGGCAGAAAATCAGTGCCCAATACGAGTAGACGAAGTAGTATTTTTTGAGCTTCTGAGGCCAGTGGCTTCCCATCGCCAGCACGGTAAAGAGAACAACAACCAGCACCCGCAGCGCCAGGTCGTCATAGGGGCGGGGATTGGGTTTCGTGAACCGTATCAGGTAAAACAGCACATAGGTCAGCGCACCGATGATGCCGATGTATCTGAGCAGGGGCCTGCCATGCGCATGGTAGGCCTCGTAATAACCAAAGAGTTTTTTTAACCGACCCATATTTGTTTCAACTCTGTTGGTGCAAAAAGATGGTCGATGCTAGTTTTTTTCGATATCGCGCGAAAGAGGGCTGACCACGATAGCAAAGAACCTGGAGGCATGGCTGGTCAGCATGCAGATGCTTTCAGAACGTCTGTGACCCGCCCCCGCATCAAGACATACGACTCTTGCGTTCCGTCCAGGCTTAAATTGTTGACGATGGTGGAAAGCCCAAAGCGCCTGTACAGGCGGCTCAGCACGGGCGAGCAGGAAGCAAAGAGGTCTTGTCCATCGGTATGCTGGGCGAAATACGAGACGCCAAGAAATACGCATCTCTTCACGAGATCGGGGCCGCTTCTGCATTCAGGATTCAATGCAAGCCGTCCGATTTCCCAACTGCCCTGGCAGATTTCCGGTTCGATCAGTTGCTTTTGCGCCAACAGCTTCTCCAGGGATGTCAGTCCCCTATGCATGGGAACCAGCCTCAAGGTGCCAATGACGACGCCGTGAAATTCGAACGCAAACACAAAACCCAATTCGTCTCTTTTTTTTCTTGTTCGAAAAAATGGGCATTACGGCATCCCGGCGGCAGCTTGATGTGGTCGCGCAAGCTCTGGACCTTCTCTATTTCTGAAGGGGTATTGAGATGGGAAAGCGTGATTTCTTCGATGAGGTTTTCTTGAGAGGGCGAGATGAAGGGTGTTCCATTGGGGAAAATTGCTCCCGGAGCACCCAGGGACTGGCGCAGAGCTTGAAAGGTGCTCGATGCAGGGTCGTTCGGATACGTCAGCATTGCATCTCCAGGTTAAACATGTCTCCGCCAAATGTATTCATCGCGCGCTTCTTCCAAGTCAGCGGGCGCCCGGCTTCTCTGAAGTGTCATAGGTGCTTTCGCGTCCCGCAAGCGGTATTTTTCCTTTATGTCGCGCAGTCTATGCGCCAGGCCAGGTTGAATCAATCTTTTACCCTGGCAGATATGACAGGGGGGCCCTGCTATTTCGCTTGAATAAGGGCTAGCTTCAGAAAAAAGAATACAAATGACTGCATGCAGACAGTCAATGGATGCCTCGCCCTCCGCAAGCCGGTTTTTTCACCAAAGCAGGTGGACCATTGAACTGCCGCCGCACAGCCCCCCCCGGGGGGGGGGGCGCACTTACCCAGGACTACTTCTGCGCCACCTCGAACACCAGGCAAGTAGTGGTGGCATGGGCATAAAGCTTGCCGTCTGGTCCCACAATGCGTGCTTCGGCAGTGGCCAGTTGCCGGCCGCAATGGATGACGGTGCCAATGGCGCGCAGTGGCCCGGTGCTATGTGAGGCGGCACGCACGATGTTCACGCTGAGTTCGGCCGTCGTGTAGGCACGGCCTGCCGGCATCAGGGTGTGCACGGCACAACCGAGCGCCGAGTCCAGCAGGGTGGCGTACCAGCCGCCATGCACGGTGCCGAGCGGGTTGTAGTGCTTGAGCTGCGGGGTACCCTGGAAAACGGCCTTGCCGGGGTTGACTTCCACGAGCGAAAAATCCAGGGTGTCGGCAATGTGGGGGAATGGCAGTTCGCCGGCCAGCATGGCCTGCATCGTCTCCAGGCCGGTTTTGCCGGCCACCATTTCCGGACGCGCCAGGCCCGCCTTTCCGCCGCCGGCCAGCATGCGCTCGACGACCGTGTTGCGCTGTTCGTTCCACTGTGCCAGTGTTTCTTCAGGGGTCATTGCTCGTCCTTTTAATTGCATATGCAATAATTGTAGCTACAATTGAATCATGAATTCTGCCACCGCTGCACCAGCACCCGTTCACCTGCGTCCGCAGGGGTGTACCAACCTCAAATTACGCCAGCTGATGCGCCGCGTCGCGCAGCACTATGACGCCGAGGTCGGCAAGAGCGGGCTCAAGGGAACGCAGTATTCGCTGCTGTCCTATGTCGTGAAGTTCGGCCCCCTGCGTCCCGGCGATCTGGCGCGTGAAATGAAGATCGATGCCTCCACGCTGACGCGCAACCTCAAGCCCATGGTCGCCAACGGCTGGCTGGAACTGGCGCCCGGCAGCGATGGCCGTAGCCGGCTGGTCAGCGTCACCGATGTTGGCCGTGAAAAACGCACCGAGGCGCAGCGCCGCTGGCGTGTCGCCCAGGAGGGCATCAACCAATTGCTGGGTGTCGAACGTGTGCTGGCCCTGCACGCACTGATCGATGAATCGCTGGAGCGCCTGTCCCCTTTGTATGGAGCCGAAGATGAATAAACCGAAAAACGTCGCGGCTCCTGTCGCTCCCAAAAACACCGTACTCTGGCTGGTGCTGCTGGCTGCGGCCGGGACTTTCGCCCTGACCATGGGCGTGCGCCAGACCATGGGCCTGTTCCTGTCGGCACTCAACACCTCGACCGCGCTGGGCATCGGCAGCATCAGCCTGGCTTTTGCCTTTGGCCAGCTCTGGTGGGGGCTGACACAGCCCTTCGCCGGCGCCGTGGCCGACCGCATAGGTACGGGGCGCGTCATTTTCCTGGGGGTGCTCCTGGTCGCCGTGGGCACCATCATCACACCGCTGATGACCAGCACCGCAGGGCTGATCTTCGCCATCGGTGTCCTCGCCGCCGGCGGCGCAGGTATGGCCGGCCCTTCGGTGCTGATGGCCGCGACCGCACGCTTGGTGCCGCTGGAAAAACGCGGCTTTGCCAGCGGCATTGTCAACGCAGGCGGCTCCTTCGGACAATTTGCGATGGCGCCGATTGCGGTGGGCCTGACCGCCGCCGTTGGCTGGGCCAACGCGATGCAGTGGCTCGGCGTCATGCTGTTGCTGGCGCTGCCGGCGGTCTGGGTGCTCAAGGGCAATTCAAACGCCCTGGCCGCGCAGGCTGCGGCCGCCTCCGGCAAGAAGGCCCTGAGTGCCCGCGAGGCCATCAGCCAGGCGCTGGCCACGCCCAGTTACCGTTACCTGAGCCTGGGTTTCCTGGTGTGCGGGTTTCACGTTGCCTTTCTGGCCACGCACTTGCCGGGCGTGGTGGCCGCGTGCGGCCTGCCGCCTGAAGTAGGTGGCTGGTCGCTCGCCATGATCGGCCTGTTCAACATTGTCGGCAGCCTGGCCATGGGCTGGGCGGTGGGCCGCTGGCGCATGAAGTCGCTGCTTGCGCTGCTGTATGCCACGCGCGGCCTGGCGGTGCTGGTGTTCCTGCTGGCTCCCAAGACACCGGCGGTGATGCTGATTTTTGCAGCGGTCATGGGTGTGACTTTCCTGTCGACCGTTCCGCCCACGGTGGGCCTGGTGGCCAAGATGTTCGGCACGGCCAACATGGCCATGCTGTTCGGCATCGTGATGCTGGCGCACCAGGTGGGCGGTTTCTTCGGCGCCTTCCTCGGCGGTTATGTGTTCCAGGCGACCGGCAGTTATGACTGGGTCTGGTACATCGATATCGTGCTGGCGGCGGGCGCCGCACTGGTGAATCTGCCGATCCGGGAAGCTCGCCTGACCCGACCGGCAGCAGCCTGAACATCAACGCTTTCTGGAAACACCCATGACTGCAAACAAGCCGCTTCTTTATCTCGAGGATCTCCATGTGGGCGATCGTTTCGTCAGCGCGGAACACGCCATGGACGAGGCGCAGATCAAGGCCTTTGCCATGCAGTTTGATCCGCAGCCTTTTCACCTTGACGATGCCGCCGCCAGGGACACCCTGTTCGGTGGTCTGGCCGCGAGTGGCTGGCACACCGCCGCCGTCACCATGCGCCTGCTGGTCACCGGCGGGCTGCCGGTTGCGGGCGGCATCATAGGCGCGGGCGGCGAGCTCAGCTGGCCACAGCCGACGCGTCCGGTGGATGTGCTGCATGTCGTGAGCGAGGTCACCAGCGTCCAGCCTTCACGCTCCAGGCCTGACCGCGGCATGGCGACGGTGCGCAGCGAAACCCGCAATCAGCAGGGCGAAGTCCTGCAGGTGTCCACCATGCGGGTGGTGGTGCCTAGTGTCCTGTCCGGTCAATAAGGCGATATGAAATCACCCATCCAGCCACCATGCGGCGTTGCTCGTCGTTGCCATAGCTACGGCTATGTCGCCTCCTCACGCCTTGCCTGGCGACTGGCTGGGCAATTCCATTCCATCACCTTATTGACCGGACAAGACACCAGCCGGCCGGCGGCAGGCGCATGAGCACCATCGATCCGCGCACGCGCTTGCTGCTGGAAGCACCCATTGCTTCTACTCTGCTGCGCCTGGCTGCGCCCAACGTGCTTGTGATGCTGGCGCAGGCCGGTGTCGGTTTGATAGAAACCTATTTCGTCGGCAAGCTGGGTACCGACGCGCTGGCCGGCATGGCGCTGGTGTTTCCGGTGGTGATGCTGATGCAGATGACCTCGGCCGGCGCCATGGGCGGCGGCATTGCCTCGGCCATTGCGCGCGCGCTGGGTGCGCGTCGCAGGGACGATGCAGATGCATTGGTGCTGCATGCCATCGTCATCGCCGCCGTGTTTTCGGTGGTGTTCATGGTCGCGGTGCTGGGCGGTGGCCGCTGGCTCTATGGCCGCATGGGCGGCACCGGCGGGGCGCTGGACGCCGCCATGGTGTATTCCAACTGGGTGTTCGCCGGTGCGGCGCTGATCTGGATTTTCAACACGCTGTCGGCCGTGATCCGCGGCACCGGTAACATGGCGGTGCCGGCCAATGTCACGGTGCTGGGCGCACTGGTGTTGGTGCCGCTGTCGCCCCTGCTGATTTTCGGCTGGGGCCCCTTGCCGGGCCTGGGCATCGCCGGCGGCGCCATCGCGCTGCTGGCCTATTACCTGGTGGGCAGCCTGGTGCTGGCGGCCTACCTGTGGTCACCGAAAAGCCTGCTGCGTCCCTCGCTGGCGAACATCCGTTACCGCTGGGTGCTGTTCAAGGACATCCTGCGTGTCGGCCTGGTCGGCACGGTGTCTACGGTGGCCACCAACCTGGCCATAGGCATCACCACCGCGCTGGTCGGCGGGTTTGGCACACCGGCCATCGCCGGTTACGGCACGGCCTCGCGGCTGGAGTATCTGCTGGTGCCGCTGGTGTTTGGTTTTGGCGCGCCGCTGGTGGCCATGGTCGGCACCTGCATGGGCGCCGGCCAGCACGAGCGCGCGCTGCGTGCTACCTGGATAGGCGCCGCCATGGCTTTTGCGATGGCCGAAGCCATCGGCCTGTGGGCGGCGTTTTTTCCGGGGGCCTGGCTCTCGCTGTTCAACAGCGACCCGGCCATGATCGAAGCCGGCAGCGCTTACCTGCGGGCGGTGGGGCCGGTGTATGGATTCTTCGGCCTCGGCCTGGCGCTGTACTTTGCGTCGCAGGGGGCGGGGCGGCTGCTCTGGCCAGTGCTCGGCAACCTGGCGCGGCTGGCGGTGGCCATCGCGGGGGGCTGGCTTGCCCTGCGCTGGGGCGGCGGCCTGGCCGGCGTTTTCCTGGCGCAGGCCGTGGCGTTGGTGATTTACGGCGTGCTCAATGCCTGGGCGATCGCGGGCGGCGCGTGGTTTGGCAGCGTCGGCTGGCCGCGCAGCACGGCGGGCTTGCTGAAAAGAATGCCATCTGCTGGAAATTGAAGTAAAAAAGGCCTCTAGCCCAGTAGCGACCGGCGAAAGCAGCTATGTATTCAGTAGCAGATGGCTGCGAATTCAAGCCGGCGGTGTGAAGGCCGCACGTGCCGCCAGCGCCAGCTCCCGGCTGGCGCAACCCTCCAGGTGGTCGTTGACCAGGCCCATGGCCTGAATGAAGGCGTACATCGTGGTCGGCCCGACAAAAGTCCAGCCGCGTTTCTTCAGGTCTTTGGACAGCACCGCCGAGGCGGGCGAATGGGGCAGGGCGCGCACGGCTTCCAGCGTGACTTGTTCCGGCCGGCTCGCGGCGTCCGGTTCAAGCCGCCAGACATAGGCGCCCAGTGAGCCGAATTCACGGCGCAGCTCCAGCACGCGATTGGCATTGTTGATGGTCGAGGTGATCTTGCCGGCGTGGCGGACGATGCCTGCATCGCCGAGCAGGCGCTGGACATCAGCGGCATCAAAACGCGCCACCTGTTCGGCATCGAAGCCGGCGAACGCGCTGCGAAAGGCTTCGCGTTTGTTCAGGATGGTCAGCCAGCTCAGGCCGGCCTGAAAACCTTCCAGGCAGATTTTCTCGAACAGCCGGCGCTCGTCGGCCACCGGAATGCCCCATTCGGTGTCGTGGTAGTGGCGGTACAGCGGTGTGGCCTGGCACCAGGCGCAGCGTGTGCTGCCGGGTTCGTCGGTAAAAAGGCCGGAGGGTGTGGCATCAGCAGGCATGCCAGATTCTAGTTTTCATCCCATCCACACGCCGAGCCAGACCGCGGCGATGACCAGCACCAACCCCGGAACAATGCGCGCCGCGTAGGCATTGCCGCCCGCGTGGAACGCCACGGCAGCTTTCATCAGCGAGTTGGTGCTCAGGCCTGCGACGATGGGCCCGAGTGCCGCGTCCAGCGGCAGCTTGCCGGCCTGCACCAGCGAGGCCACCGAGGCGGCGGTCGCATGGGCGTCGACCAGGCCGGTCACGCCAGCTGCCAGCAGGGTGCCGCGTGCACCCAGCCAGGCGCTGAGTCCTGCCGACACCACCAGCACGACGCTGACCACGGCTGCAAAGGACACCGCGGTTTTCAGGTCAAAAGCGCGGCCAATGTCCTGGTTTTCCGGCGGGCCATGCGGTTTGTCTGTCGCTGCAGTTCCGCGTGGAAAGAACAGCAGGCTGTAGGTGCAGGCCGCGACACCACCGAGCAACAGCGGCCACAGCAGCGCATCAAGCAGTGCCGGTTGCACCGCTGCCACAACGACGGCCAGCTGGACGATGGTGGCCACGCTGGAGAGCACTGCACCGGCGATTGCGCCATCAGCCTGCGCCTTTGACCCGGATGCACGCGTGCCCATGGCATGAATAGTGGCGGTGCTCGAGATGAAGCCGGCCGCAAACCCGGCCAGCGGCAGGCCGTAACGAGGCCCCAGGGCGCGCGTCGCCACATACCCCAGTGCGCTGATGGCCATCACCAGCACCACCAGACGCGTGATGGCATAGGGGTTGACGGCATCGAAGGGACCCATGAAGCGGTCCGGAGCCAGCGGCAGCACGATCAGTGCCGCTGCCGAGAACAACAAGGCGTCGTGCAATTCGCTCTCGGTGAGTACGCGGGACACAAAATGATGAAGACGGGTTTTTGCCGCCAGCAGTGCGGCCAGTGCCGCGCCCACGCCGGCCGCCAGAACCGCATGGCGCATGGCCAGCCCGCCGAGCAGGCAGGTGAGCAGCAGGGCGACCTCGGTGGTCATTCCGGGATCGTTCTCGCGCGTGCGGAGGTAGGAGGCCAGGACCAGTGCACCCACCACCAGGGTCACGGCCACCAGCACCGCCGTGCCGCCCAGCAGTACCGCGACGCCGCCGAGCAGGGCGACGATGGCGAAGGTCCGTATGCCGGCCGCGCCGCGTGTGGGACCGCTGCCTTTGCGCCTTTCGCGCTCCGCGCCAATCAGCAGGCCGATGCCGAGCGCCACGCTCAGGCCCAGCAGCGTGGAAGAGTCAAGCTGGCTCGGCACGGCGGCAGTTCCTAAAACACGGTGCTCAGGTGATCAGGCGTTGGGGCGCGGGTGTGCTGCGCGCAGCCGCAGCGCGTTGCTGATCACCGAGACCGAACTCAGGCTCATCGCCAGGGCCGCAATCATGGGCGACAGCAACCAGCCCGTGAAGGGATAGAGCAGCCCTGCCGCAAGCGGCACACCCAGCGCGTTGTAGATGAAGGCGAAGCCGAGGTTCTGCTTCATGTTGGCGATGGTGGCCTCCGAGATGATGCGGGCCTGCGCAATGCCGCGCAGGTCACCTTTGACCAGCGTGATCTGCGCGCTGTTCATGGCCACGTCGGTGCCGGTGCCCATGGCGACACCGACATTGGCCTGGGCCAGGGCCGGGGCATCGTTGATGCCGTCGCCCGCCATCGCGACCACATGGCCTTCGCTCTGCAGCTGCTTGACAAGCACCAGCTTGTCAGCGGGTTTGACCTCGCCGTGCACCTCGTCGATGCCCAGGCGCGCGGCTACTGCCCTGGCGGTGGTCTGGCCATCACCGGTGGCCATGATCACGCGCAGGCCCGCGGCCTTCAGCGCTGCCAGCGCCTCGGGCGTGCTGGCTTTGACCGGATCGGCCACGGCGAGCAGGCCGGCGAGCTGGCCGTCCACGGCGAGGTGCATCACGCTGGCACCTTCGGCGCGCAGCGCTTCAGCCTGAGCCAGCAGTGTGTCCACCGCGACACCGGCCTGCGCCATCAGCGCCGTGTTGCCGAGCGCGAGCGCCCGGCCGGCAACTTTTCCGCTGACACCGATGCCGCTGGCTGATTCGAAACTTTCGGGCTTGTCCAGTGAAAGGCCTCGCTCGCGTGCAGCGTTCACGATGGCCTCGGCCAGCGGGTGTTCACTGCCCTGGTCCAGGCTGGCGGCCAGCCGCAAGACCTCATCAGCGCTGAAGCCTGGCGCGGGGACGGCGCGGTCAAACGCAGGCTTGCCGGCCGTCAGCGTGCCGGTTTTGTCGACGATCAGCACATCGACTTTGCGCATGTGTTCGATGGCGGCGGCATCGCGGAAAAGAATGCCCTGGCCTGCAGCCTTGCCGGTGGCGACCATGATGGACATCGGTGTGGCCAGGCCCAATGCGCAGGGGCAGGCGATGATGAGCACCGCCACGGCGTTGATCAGGCCGTACACCCAGCTTGGCTGTGGCCCGAACATTCCCCAGCCGAAGAAGGTCAGCACGGCGATGCTGACGACGGCCATCACGAACCAGCCGGCGACCTGGTCGGCCATGCGCTGCATCGGCGCTTTGGAGCGCTGGGCCTGCGCAACCATCTGCACGATCTGCGACAGCATGGTTTGCGCGCCGACGCGCTCGGAGCGCATGACAAGGGCGCCGCTGGTGTTGAGTGTGGCGCCTATGAGTTTGTCGCCGGAGCGCTTGCTCACGGGCAGGGGTTCCCCGGTCAGCATCGATTCGTCGACGGCGCTGCTGCCTTCGGTGACCACACCATCGACAGGCACCTTCTCGCCGGGGCGTACGCGCAGGCTGTCGCCCACGTGCACGTGGGCCAGCGGCACGTCTTCTTCCGTGCCGTCGGCCCGGATGCGGCGGGCGGTCTTGGGCGCCAGGCCCAGCAAAGATTTGATCGCCGCCGAGGTCTGCGAACGCGCTTTCAGCTCCAGCATCTGGCCGAGCAGCGTCAGAGAAATGATGACGGCCGCCGCCTCAAAATAGACCGCGACGCGGCCCATGGAAATAAACGAGTCCGGGAAAACGCCTGGCGCCACGGTGGCCACCACACTGTAGGCAAAGGCGGCGCCGGTGCCGAGGCTGATGAGGGTCCACATGTTCGGGCTGCGGTGGATGACCGACTGCGCACCCCGCACGAAAAATGGCCAGCCCGCCCACAGCACCACGGGCAGGGTCAGCACCAGCTCGATCCAGCTCTGGGTGGCCATGTCGAACCAGCCGAACTGATGGCCGAACATCGCCAGCACGGTGACCACCGCAGTGAGCGGCAGCGTCCACCAGAAGCGGCGGGTGAAGGACTTGAGTTCCGGGTTCTCGTCCTCCTCCAGGCTGGGCATGACCGGCTCCAGCGTCATGCCGCAGATCGGGCAATTGCCGGGGTGGTCCTGCCGGATCTGCGGATGCATGGGGCAGGTGTAGACGGTGGTCCCGGCCTGGTCATCGGCAGCTGAGTTTTTTGTTTCAGGGGTGGGTGCGGTTGTCGGTTTGGCGAGGTAAGCCGACGGATTGGTGGCGAATTTTCCGAGGCAACCGGCGCTGCAGAAATACCAGGACCTGCCTTCGTGCTCGAGCTGGTGCTCTGACGCTGTGGTGACGGTCATGCCGCAGACGGGGTCCCTGAGACCGGCTGGGTCGTCAGAGTGGGTTTGACTGTGATCATGTCCGGCGCCATGCGCGGGATCGGCAGCCACGCCATCGGGGTGAGGAGGAGGTGTGTGTTTCATGGAAAGCATCCTTTTCATTCTGAAGGCCTGAACAGCTTCGTGAAAAGGATAAACCTTCCCATGGTGGAAAGGTCAAACCGCCCGGGGACCTTAACCCTGCCCGCAGGAGGGGCGGCGCTGCGGATCGCGCTTCAGGCGGGCCGGCCACTGCCGCGATCAAGCCTGGAAAGCACTGACCCTCTCAGGTTTTCGCGCCGCCGCCGGGTACTGCCGTCAATGCGGACCGAACCCGCTCGAGGCGGCTACGCACCTCGTCGGCCACGCGGGCCACCTCGGGGTCGTCGGTCATCTGCATCACCGCCACCGGGTCCATGAAACCCACCGTGAAGCTGCCGTCGTCATCTTCACGCACGATGACGTTGCAGGGAAGCAGCAGTCCGATATCGGGCTGGGCGGTCAGGGCGCGATGCGCCAGCGGCGGATTGCAGGCGCCCAGGATGCGGTAGGGCCGCATATCGACTCCCAGCTTGGTTTTCATGGTCGCCTGCACGTCGATGTCGGTCAGCACGCCGAAGCCTTCGGCCTTGAGGGCGTCGGTGACACGGCTCACCACATGGGCAAAGCTGTTGTCGTCCGGCTTGCAGTAAAAACCGTAGGCTGCGCCGGCGGAGGACGTGGTGTTGGCGGTCATGATGTTCAGGGTTTGGCGGGTGCAGGGGGCAGGCGGTCCATCATCATCTGCATCATGGACTGCATCATCTCCATGCGTTTTTCCATCATCTGCTGGTGCGCGGCCGGGTCGCCGCCGGGACCCTGCATGTTGCCCATCATGCCGCCCATGCCGCCAGGCCCCATGCCACCCATCATGCCCATGCCTTCCTGCATGAGTTTGTGGTGCTCAGCCATCAGGGCGTTGCGTTCTTCGGGGGTTTTTGCGCGCACCATGCGGTCGTGCATGGTGCGCATGGTTTTCATGTGCTCGTCCATGCGCGCCATCGGCATGCCCTGCCCGGGGGCGGGTGCCGACGCGCCGGCATGGTACGCCGCGTGGCGGGGAGGGACCTGGGCGCAACCGGCCAGGCCGAGGGCTGCTGTGGCAGCGAGGATGGAAACAAGGCGAATCGACATGGTGAACTCCAGAAGCTAGACGCCCAGTCTATTGAAACGGCGCCTTTTTGGGGCCACGTTTTGCGGCCCGCATGATCCATGTCAACTGCGCAGGGCCATCTGCCGCTGCTTTGGTTCGTCCTAGACCGGCACGGTGTAGTTCAGCGTCATGCGCCCGCCATCGACCACCACGATCTCGCCGGTGATGTAGCTGGCGGCATCGCTGGCCAGGTAGGCCACGGCGTCGGCAATTTCCGAAGGTTCGCCAAGCCGCTTCATGGGTGTGCGGCTCATGATTCGGGCCTTGGCTTCATCGCTGGTCAGCACGGCTTTGGACGCGAGCTCGGTGGCGATCGTGCCCGGCGCGACGGCGTTCACGCGCACACCCTTGTCGGCCAGGGCCAGCGCCATCACGCGCGTGAGCTGGTTGATGCCGCCTTTGCTCACGTTGTAGCTGGAAATGGTCGGGATCGTCAGCACGCCGTTGACCGAACTCATGTTCACGATGCTGCCCTTGCCCGCTTTGGCCATTTCGCGGGCCACGGCCTGACCGACGAGGAAGGAGCCCTTGAGGTTGATACGCAACACGGCGTCGAAATCGGCCTCGGTGACTTCCAGGAAATCGGCAGCCCTGAAAATGCCGGCATTGTTGACCAGCACATCAATGCGGCCGTGGGCGGCCATGGTTTGCGCGACCAGTGCATCGACCTGGGCCTTGTCGCCGACGTCGCAGCGCACGTAGAGGCCGCCGAGTTCAGTGGCCAGTGCCGCGCCGCGGCTGTCGTCGATGTCGGCAATCACAACCTTGGCGTTTTCACGCGCAAAGCGGCGTATGCAGGCTTCGCCAATGCCCTGGGCGCCGCCGGTGACGATGCAGACGCGGCCGGCCAGGCCGAAAGAAATGGAGGAAGAATTGGAGGATGAAAGAGTGCTCATGCCCTTATGGTACCAGCGCAGGAAGCTATGAATTTCATAGCATTTTCAGCCACCGCCGGGGCCGGCATGCCGGGCTGGTACAGTGCCGAACCGATGCCGAAGCCGCTGGCACCTGCCGCGAAGTAGGGCTGCATGTTCTCTGGCGTGATGCCTCCGACGGGCAGCACTGCGGCGCCGGCTGGCAGCACTGCGCGCAGCGCCTTGAGCACCGCGGGCGTGATCATTTCCGCGGGGAATATCTTCAGGCCGGTTGCACCGGCTTCAAGCGCTGCAAACGCTTCGCTGGCCGTCATCACGCCGGGCAGGCAGACCAGACCCAGGCGAACGGCTTCTCGCACCACAGCCGGGTTGAAGTTGGGTGAAACGATGAGCTGGCCACCCGCTGCCTGCACGTTGCGCACGTCTTCCACGGTCAGCACCGTTCCGGCACCGACCAGGGCCTGCGGGAAAGCAGAAGCCAGCGCGGCAATGCTGTCCAGCGGCTGCGGTGAATTGAGCGGAACTTCGATGAGTGTCCAGCCGGTGGATACCAGTGCCTGCCCGACGGGCAGGGCCGCGGCAGGCTGCAGGCCACGCAGGATGGCGACCAGCGGCAGGGTTTGCAGGGCAGTGCTGAATTTTTGATGGGGGTTCATGGATGGGGATGGGTGGACAGGGTATCGGCAATGGCGCGCAAGCCGCGCCAGCTGGCGCTGGAACCCACGCGCCGGACTGGAACGTCCAGCTGCGCCAGCGCCCGCTCATAACGTGCCGTCAGCGTTTCGGCACCCATGAGCACCACGGGCTCGCCGGCACGCAGGTTTTGTGATTTGAGTTCTTCACCAATGACCAGGCCCGACAGATAAGCCGGCAGGACACTGGCGTCCATGCGTTTGAACAGGGCCAGGGTGCGCGTGCTGAAAGCCGTGTGCAGCAGGCCGGGGCCGTGCAGCGCCTGGTTCACCCCTTTGTCAAAAGCAGGGAGATCGAGAGGGCCGTCCTCCTCGGGCAGTGTGCGCGCAAGAATGGAGTGGCGGCGCAGCAGGGCGTAAAACTCGCCGGTCATCCAGGTCGAAAAACCGGTGACGCGGCCCCCCGCGGCAGTGACCCATTTGCTGTGCGTGCCGGGCAGCACCAGGCGCGCGTCGATGAGTTCCAGCAGCAGCAGGGCACCAAAAACCTGGGTTTCTTCGCCGCGCATGACATCGGGAATGCCGTCACGCTCCAGGCTGAGGCCAGGCACGATCGCGATGCGGCCGGGCTCCAGCCATTGAAGCCGGGCAGCGATGTCCTGGAGGTTTGCGGGGCAGGTGCAGTAGGGTGCTTCACGCCAGCCTTGCTGGCTGCCGGCCATGCCTGAAATCAGGCACATGGTACCGGCGGCCATCCAGTCGCCAAAACAGCTTTCAAAAACCGACGGAAATTCGCCCACCGCCACACTGAGGATGCCGCGCGGAAAAGCGCGTTCTTCCAGCACCCGGCCGTCAGGCGCGACCAGCGCGCCGCGCAGCGACGAGGTGCCCCAATCAACGGCGAGCAGGGGTGCCATGAAACTTCCGGCTGCCTGAGGTCAGTGGTTGTCGCGGGGCACAAAGGCGCCGCGTTTGCCGACCAGGAAGTCCAGGTCCACGCCTTCGTCGGCCTGCAGCACATGGTCGACATACAGCTTCCAGTAGCCCGAGGACAGGGGTGGTGCTGGTGCTTTCCAGCCAGCCAGGCGGCGTGCCAGTTCTTCGTCGCTGATGTGCAGCTGCAGCTTGCGCTCGGGGACATTGAGTTCGATCATGTCGCCATTCTGGACGATGGCCAGGGGGCCGCCGGCGGCCGCTTCGGGCGCGGTGTGCAGCACCACGGTGCCGTAGGCCGTGCCGCTCATGCGCGCATCGCTGATGCGCACCATGTCGGTGATGCCTTTCCTCAGCACCTTGGGCGGCAGCGGCATGTTGCCCACCTCGGCCATGCCGGGATAGCCTTTGGGGCCGCAGTTTTTCAGCACCATGACGCAGGTCTCGTCGATGTCGAGGTTCTCGTCGTCGATGCGTGCGTGGAAGTCCTCGATGTTTTCAAACACCACCGCACGGCCGGTGTGCACCATGAGCGCCGGCGTGGCGGCGCTCGGCTTGATGACGGCTCCGCGCGGCGACAGGTTGCCGCGTAACACGGCAATGCCGGCCTTGTCCTTGAAGGGCGCACTCAGCGGCTGGATGACTTCGGTGTTGTAGTTCTGTGCATCGGTGATGTTGTCCCCGATGGTTTTTCCGTTGGCCGTGATGGCGCCCGTGTGCAGGTGCTGTGCGATTTCCTTCATCACCACCGGCAGGCCGCCGGCGTAACAGAAGTCTTCCATCAGGAACTTGCCCGAAGGCTGGAGGTTGACCAGGCAGGGCAGCTCGCTGGCCAGACGGTCGAAGTCGTCCACCGTGAGCTTGACGCCGATGCGACCGGCCATGGCGATCAGGTGGATCACCGCGTTGGTC
>CAZIYA010000036.1:0-16934 GCA_964543355.1 uncultured Polaromonas sp. | reverse complement strand
GTAATAACTGGTGCCCTTGAGCATGCCGATCAGCGTGGCGCTTTCCAGCACGTCCAGCGTGTCGGCAGTTTTGTCGAAGTAGGTGCGCGCCGCCATTTCAATGCCGTAGGCGTTGTACAGAAACGGCACGGTGTTGAGGTAGGTCTCCAGGATTTCGTCCTTGGAGTAAACCGCCTCGATCTTCAGCGCCGTGATGGCCTCCTTGATCTTGCGCGTCATGGTGCGCGCGCGGCCGATGTCTTCGGGGTAGAGGTTGCGCGCTAGCTGCTGCGTGATGGTCGAGCCGCCCTGCACCCTGCCCCTGAGCGTGTTCGCCATTGCAGACAGGGTGCGCCGCACGTCCATGCCGTGGTGCCCGTAAAAGCGCGCGTCTTCGGTGGAGACCAGCGCGGCCACCACATGCGGGGAAATATCAGCGAGCTTGACCCAGTCGCGGTTGGCACGCTCGAAGACACTCAACTGCTGGCCATCGGCCGACAGGATCACCGAGGGCTTGGCCGCCTTGATCTTGTGCAGGTCGTCAATGCTGGGGGTGAAAGGAATCAGCGCCAGCACATACAACACCAGCACCACCGGCACCGCTGCCAGCCCCCACGCCACACCGCGCAGGGTGGGGTTGCGCAGGCCGGAAGCCACGGAGGCGCCGAACTGCCGGAGACGGGAAAAAGCGGGAGGCGTATTCATCTGCGACGAGCTTGAGGGGCGCCACCAGACCGGGCTGTAGGACGGCAGGCAATGCGGCCATCGGCTGGTGCAGGCAACGCCAGGGCGCCGAAAACGCGCGCAAAGGCCTGCAAGGGCTTGCAAGACAGAAATTGTGAGTCAAATCATGCTCCTGCCCTTATTCTGCGGGCGCAAGCAGCTACGCTTTTCATAGCGTAAGTCTTCCGAAGTACGCCTTGCCCGGTCACGCACAAAGGCCCGCCACGGTCAGGCGGCCGCGACTCTGGCCTACACCACCGGGTGTTCTGCCGGAACTACGCTACACACTCCTAGTTAGAGGAGTTAGTCATGACCCAGCCTGGAGTCGATCCCGAACGCATCAACATCAACAACCTGGCCAACTGTGCGCAGTGGGCCAAAAAACTCAACGTGAGCGACGAACAGCTGCGCGAAGCCATTCAGGCCGTGGGCGACAAGGCCACAGACGTTGAAATGCATCTCAAGGGTGCGCGCAGCACCACCAACGACGACCGTATGCGCGATCTCCGTGACGCGTAAATGCCCTGCCCCGGCCAGGCTTTCTGACGCCAACATCAGGCTGACCTGATGGAGTCTTTTCTCGGCAGCGCGTTGCACGGCGCAGCGGCGGTCTTTCTGGGGGTGGCTACCTTGCTGGGCCTGGTCATCTGGTCCATCAAACGGCACAACAGCCCCAAACTGAAGATTGAGTCCTGCGACTCCATCGACGAGTTGATTCCCTCACTGGCGGGCCTCACCCTCAGTGCGGCCGTGGCCGGCAACTCGGTGAAGCTGCTTGAAAACGGCGCCTTCTTTGACGTGTTGATTGAACGGATAGGCGCCGCGCAGAAAACCGTGCACTTCGAAACCTTTCTCTGGAAAGACGGCGTGCTGGGCAAACGCTTGGCCGACGCCCTGTCGGAGCGGGCCAGGGCTGGCGTGAAAGTGCGCGTGCTGCTGGACGCCACGGGCTCCAAGGGAGTCGGCAAGGCAACGCGCAGTCAAATGAAAGACGCCGGCTGCAAGCTGGTTTTTTTTCATGAAAGAGCCCTTCACAACATCGGCGTGATGAACGACCGCGACCACCGCAAGCTGGTGGTGATTGATGGCCGCGAAGCCTTTGTGGGCGGCCACTGCGTGGTGGACGAGTGGCTGGGAAATGCCGAGGACGGCAAACACTATGCTGACCTCAGCGTGCACCTGCACGGCCCCATCGTGCACAGCGTGCAGGCCGCCTTCAGCGAAAACTGGGGCGGGCAGACGGGTGAGCTGTTTCTCGGCGACGACGTGTTTCCGGCGCTGGCGCCCGCAGGTGACGTGACCATTCACGCGGCCTATGCCAAACCCGAAGGCTCGGCCCCGGCGGTGAAAATCCTTCACCACACCGTGATCTGCCTGGCGCAAAAGCGCATCTGGATCCAGAACCCCTACTTCATCCCCGAGCCCGAGGCGATTGACGCATTTGGTGAAGCCGTCAGGCGCGGCGTCGATGTGCGCGTGATGATGCCTTCGACCAGCGGCTCGGACAACCCCATGGTGCAGCATGCCGGCCACCGCAATTTTGAAAAACTGCTCAAATGCGGCGTGCGCCTGTTCGAGTACCCGCACACCCTGCTGCACCAGAAGGTGATGACGGTGGACGGCGTGTGGAGCGCCATCGGTTCCAGCAACTTCGACGACCGCTCTTTCGACACCAACGACGAGATCACCCTGGGCATCAGGGATGCCGCCCTGGCGCAACAGCTGGACGCCGTGTTCGAAAAATACATGCAACGCTGCGAGGAGATCAACCTCAAGGCCTGGCAACAGCGTGGGCTGTGGCACAAGTTCAAGGACAACATGTTCTATGTGTTCAATGAAGTGCTGTAAAACGACCTCCGCTCAGAAGTTGATAGTCAAAAGTGCCAACAGCCCTTATTGCACGGGCGCCACCAGCTTCTGTTTTGATAGCATATGGCAATTGTGCATGGCAGACCACCCTGGCGCCGGCTAGCGCCTCATCCATGCAGCACAATGGCGCGATTGATGACAACCCGGCCAGTGAAGGCCCGAACCCACCATGCCAACCGACACAAAAAAAGAAGCAATACTCCAGTTTTCACTGCAGGCCGAATGGGCACAGTGGCTGGACAAACACCACGGCGACTCCGGCGGTGTCTGGCTGCGTCACGCAAAAAAAGGCGCACCAACGACCACCGTGACCAATCCGGAAGCGCTGGAAGTCGCTCTCTGTTTCGGCTGGATCGACAGCCAGAGAAATGCCGAGAACGAACACTACTACCTGCAGCGCTGGAGCCCGCGCGGCGCGCGCAGTATCTGGTCCCAGGTCAATCGCGAGAAGGCGCTGGCTTACATCCAGTCCGGGCACATGCAGCCCTCCGGCCTGGCCGAGATTGAACGCGCCCGCAAGGACGGCCGCTGGGACGCAGCCTACGACCCCGCAAGCCGCGCCAAGGTGCCCGCTGATCTGCAGGCCGCCCTCGACGCGCATCCGGGCGCGTCCGCCTTCTTCGCCACAGTCAGCGCGCAGAACCGGTACTCCGTGCTGTTTCGGGTTCAGGGCGCCAAGAAGCCCGAAACACGCGCCCGGCGGATTGCCCAGTTGGCGCAGATGCTGGCGCGCGGCGAAACCGTTTATCCGCAAGGCAAAAAGAAGCAGGCCTGACGCGCTGTCAGCGGCGCGGAACCCCACCGGAGCCGGGCACGGTGCACGCTCTCCCCCGAATTGAGGGTGACAGCCAGCGCAGGCCTTGGGATACTGTTGGCAGCCCAGCGGGCCTTCCGGCATGCAAGCTGGAAATTCGACAGCCTTCCAACTGAACACATATGCCTCGTACCGTCGTCATCGGCACCGGAATTTCGGCAGCGGCCTATCTGCTGTCTGCCAACCGCAACCTGGGCACCGTGGTTGGCACCGGCGGGCCGGACCTGTGGAAGCAGATCGCGCCCACCCACAAGATGGGCCAGCCCGCCCCCCTGCTGACGGGCAACCTGCTGGGCGCAACGCGGGGTTTCATCGCACGGCCGCAACCGGGCAGGACGCCTTTCATGCTGGCGGGTGATTTTGCGGGCCTGGTGGATCATCACTTCACAAGCAAGACCCACTTCCAGTTCCCGGGCTCCCTGGTGGACAACATCCGGCGCCGGCCGGACGGGCAATACGAGGTGCGCGGACGGGTGTGGGGCGAGCGCCTGACCCTTGTTTGCGACAACGTGATCATCGCCGTCGGGCCCGGGCCTTCGCGCCCGCTGATGGTGGGTGAAAACGGCGACATTGGTGTGGACGTGCGGGGGCTCGAGGGCTACGTTGTCGGTGGCACCGAATTCATGTCGCCCACCTGGCAGATGCCGCGGGGGGAAACCATGCGCGGCAAAACCATTGCGGTGTATGGCGGCTCTGCCACCGCGGCATGGGTGGTGGAGCTGGCACAGATGCGCGGGATGAACGTGGTGCGCTGGTTCACGCGCCCGGGCGGCGGCGACGGCGCCTGGAACGTCGATGTCCGCTTCGAGGCCGCCTTTCCCGCGGGCTCACGAAACACCGAAGTCCAGGAGGGCACCCGGGCCCAGCGCGCCGTGCTGAAGCTGACCGACATCAAGATGATCCGGCCGCACAACGACGTGCCGTTTCTGGGTCTCAGGTTTCTTGACCAGCACGACCAGGTTGTCCGGCTTCCGGTGGATTTGCTGGTGTACGCACTTGGGGCCGCGCACACCAGGGACACCGGCATCCGCGCGATGCTGGACCGCGACATACAGGCCCAGCTGGTGGCCTACTACGACCGCAACCTCGCCATCAGCGCCCGGCCTTCGCTGCTGGCCGTGGGCACAGCCGACGGCTCGCTGATGATTGTGGGTTCGGCCATGTGCAGCGTAGCCGGCTTCGGCAATGACATGACGCTTCAGGGCGACCCGAGCAAAACACTGGCCACGCTGGGCCGCTACACCGACATCAGCAACTCGCTGCCGCCGGCAGCGCGCCCGCCGGAAGGCATAGGCATGATCATGGCCGGCATTGAAGCCCTGAACGAGTTCATGCCTGTCAGGTCCACCGGGGGGCTGGTCGGCGTTTACCGGAAGCCCTACGGCCAGGGCCTGGCCTTTCATGACCTCGCCTTTGTGTGGGACATCAACTACAACACCAGCAACCGGACCCAGCTGGCCGCGTTTCTCGCAAGCACCACCGATTTACGGCCCTTTGCGGCCAACGTTGCCGTGGCGCTGATTGTCAAACTGCGCACCCGCGCCGGCAACACGCTGGGCCTGAGTGATGCACAGGTGCAGCTGATCATCTGGACGGCGCTGTGTTACGCGCACGCCCTGGCGGCGCTGAACCGTGACCTGGAAGCCATGCGCCTGTGGTCAGACCGGCACCACGGCGCCGACAGGTTTGTCGACATGTGTGTGGACTACATGACCACTGAATACACGCACGTCGCCTGGTGGACGCACCACGGGATCAGCTGCTGAGGCGCAGGGTTGCCTGCGCGGCACGGCAAGTCAGGAAGCCTGGGGCTCCACCACCGAATGCCACCATATCCTGAAGTCGCGGCACAGCCCGCCGGCTTCGAATTCGGCCACCGCCACACCGTCGAGCGCCAGGCGCGGCAAAGGGTCGCCCGGCTGGCGTGCAAGCTGGCTGGTGCCGGTGGAGGCGGCCCACATGGCAAACATCTCTTCCGAGGTGACCTGGTAAGTGGTGTGCCAGTGCGCAATGCCGCCCAGCGCTTCGGCGTGCAGGATGTCGAAGGTGAGCACGATGTCGGTCTGCAGCTTGACGCGCTGCCAGTACTGTTTGATCTGCGCGTGCCCGGTCTGCACCGCAAACGGCGTGTTGTGGTACTGGCCGTCGTCGGTGAACAGCGAGGCCAGCAAAAATTCGTCCCGGGTTTCCCAGGCCTTTTTGTAGTTTTCCATGAAGCGCTGCATCAACATTCCGAGGTTCCTCCGTGTTTCGAAAATCTGTGCGTCAACCCGGCGCGCGGCGCCCAACCCTCGCGCTACTTGCCCTGTTTGCGCTGCTTGCGCGCCACATACCAGCGCGCCAGACGCTCCACCAGAGCATCCACCCTGCCCTTGAGCCCGGGCGCCACCGGCGGCGCGGCGTGCAGGTCGATCTGCTGGCCGCCCGCCTTGTACATCTGCACAAACATGTCGAGTACCTTCTGGCGCACCATGCCGCGCAGGGGAATGTGGCTCATCATGCCGTAGGTGGCGGCGCTGCCCTCCTGCGCCAGCGCCGGGTTGGCCTTGACGGTGGCCACGGCGTCCTTCAGGTCACGCAGGTAGGCATCCACCACGGCCAGGTGGCCGGCGGTGATCATCGCGTGCAGGCCGTCGGGCTTTTGCAGGCGGTTGACCGTCCAGCCCTTCGCATCCATCTGGTCGCCCACGGCAAAGATGTTGACCGCCACATCGCGCGAGCCATAGGCCAGCAGCGGGCCAGTGGGTTCGCCCATCACATACAGCTCAGGCATGGCGCTGATGCCTTCACGCATGGTGTCAAAAGCCTGCAGGGTCTGCGCGGCCAGCGCGCGGTAGCCCGACTCGCCGAAATGCTGCATGGCCGCCCAGGCCGCCGCATAGGCGCCGCCGGGCCGTGTGCCCAGCAGGGCCGGTGAGGCAAACACGCCGCCGGGCCAGTCTTCGTACACAAACATCTGGTGGCGCAGGTAGTCCAGGTTGCGGTAGGTGATGGTGGAGGCGCCCTTGGCCGCAAAGCCGTATTTGTGGATGTCGGCCGAGATCGAGGTGACGCCAGGCACGCGGTAGTCCCACAGCGGCAGCTCCCGCCCGTTCATGGCCATGAAGGGCAGGATGAAGCCGCCCACGCAGGCATCCACATGCAGGGGAATGCCGCGCTCCAGCGCCATCGCGCCCATGGCCGCTATCGGGTCGATGCTGCCGTGCGGGTACTCGGGCGCCGAGCCGAGAATCATCACCGTGCGGCGGTTCAAAAGGCCCGGCAGCTTGCGCACGTCGGCATGCAGCTGCTCGTCCAGCGGCAGCAGGCGCACCTTCACATTGAAGTATTCCGCCGCCTTGAACCAGGCCACATGCGCCGTGACGGGCAGCACCATCTCGGGCCGTTGGATGCCGCGCTGGCTGCGCGCCATGTCGCGGTAGGTCTTGACGGCCAGCAGGCAGCTTTCAGTGCCGCCGGAAGTGACCACGCCGCACACCTCGGGCGTGCCATGGAACAGCTCGGCCACCGCCGCAATGATTTCCGTCTCAAACCGCTTGAGGCTTTTGAAGGCTGTGGGGTTGAGCCCGTTGGCCGATGAGAAAGCCTGGTAAGCCTCGCCCATGAAAGCGTCGTGTTCCTCGCCCAGGTAATACACCAGGCTCCACAGCCGGCCCGCCTTGTAGTCCGGGTCCAGTGCGCCATAGCTCTTGAGCTCAGCCAGCACCTCGGCCTGGGGGCGGCCTTGCTCCGGCAGGGAGGCGGTTGAAGAAGCGCTCATGGCATCGGTTCCTGCTTGCGCCTGGCGCGCCGGCGGCTGAGCAGCCAGATGCCCAGCATCAGCAGCAGAAACACCGGCACCAGCCAGCCCTGAAAGCGCTGCACCAGCGCCAGGATTTCTTCCCAGCGGCCGCCCACATAACGCACGCCGTAAACCAGCAGGGGCAGCTCCACCAGTGCCGCCACGCCGTCGAAAATGAACAGGTGGCGATATGGCATCTTGAGCGAGCCCGCCGCAAAAAACAGCGGCGTGCGCACACCCGGCATGAAACGCACCACAAAGATATAGGCCGGCCCGTAGCGGCGCATGGTGTCCTGCATCGAAGCCAGCCGCGCCTCAGGCACCACGCGCGCAAAGTAGCGGTGCCGCAGCAGGCGCGCGCCGAAGCGGTGGCCCCAGTGAAATACCAGCGCATCACCCAGCACCAGCCCGAACCACGCCACCACCATCAGCGGCACCGGCTCCATCACCCCCTTGAGCGTGAGCGCCGCCGCAGCCAGCAGCAGGATGTCTTCATTGATGGGTGCGCCTATGCCGCAGCTGAACAGAAGCGCGAGCAGCAGCGCATAAGCGGGAAAGCCCTGCAGGGACTGCAGGAAAGCCATGGCGGAATCGAACATGGGCGCTATTCTGATGCTTGGTGCAGTGTTGCACGCTATCTGGAACATAAAAACGCGTCTTTTTCGCCAGGGCGGCGTTGCAAATCCGCGCGATACCTCGAGTATCGCTGTGGTTTGCGCCTTGCCCTGACCCAAAATCCATCATTTTTATCTGTTCCAGCAAGCATGCAACACTGCACCGGGAAATGAAGGAACAGCTGGTTTCCCCCCTCCCGCAGCAGCGCGCTACAGTGCTTGATACACGTCAAGCCGTTGCCCCCTGTTCACAGGCAGTATTTCGATCCAACCTGAAGGAGCCCCACCATGACAGACAACGCCCTCACCACCATTCCACCGCGCAAGCTCTGGCTACGCGCCCTGCTCATGCTCTTGATGTGTGTGGCCTTCCAGCTCGCCACCTGGGTGCTGGTCGCCGTCGCGCTGCTGCAGCTGGTGTTCGCCATCTTCACCGACGAACCCAACCCGCGCCTGCAAACTTTTGGCCGCAGCGTGGGCCGTTACCTGGCACAGATTGCGGCCTTCGTTTCCTTTGCCACCGAGGCCACGCCCTTCCCCTTCAGTGACTGGCCGGCCGGGGATCTGTGATTAAGATGGGAATCACAACCACCAGGGACTTACCGTGACCACCACCCCCGAAAACTGCCGCATCAACTACATCGAACTGAACGTTCGCAACATCGACAAAGCCAAGGCCTTCTACGGCAAGGCCTTCGGCTGGACCTTCACCGACTACGGCCCGCAGTACGCCGAGTTTTCAGACGGTGCCATGAAAGGCGGGCTGACCACGACGGCACCGCCCTCGCCCGCCGGCGGCCCGCTGGTCATCCTCTACGCCGACAAACTCGAAGCCGCGCGCGATAGCGTGCTGGCGGCCGGCGGCACCATCTGCCAGGACATTTTCACTTTCCCGGGCGGGCGGCGCTTTCACTTCAAGGATGCCGACGGCTACGAGCTGGCGGTCTGGTCTAGCCACTGAATTACTGGTCAAACCGGCCTCCAGCCCTTTACCCACAAGCGCCACCAGCTACTACTTCCATAGCAGAACGCTGTCGTTGCGGGCCTGAACGGAAACATCGCCCTGCTACATTGCACAATCCGGAAACTCAAGCTGCTTGAAATCACATGAAAAAGAACTTGCTATCAATCGCTCTTTCTTTCGCGCTTACTCCAGGTCTCTTTGCAATGACGTTTGCAGGTGCCGGGGAAAACATGACCTACTTTGAACATGCAAAGCTAAGCGTTGAACACTGCGAACGTCGGGGATTTTCAAGACGGGCGGATTATTCGGCTTGGCGCAAAAAAAACGAACACACCTATCGCGAAACGGTAAATGCCATACGGGACGAAGCAGCGAAACGAGGTTTGCCGAAAGCGGAACAGGATCTGGTCCTGACTGAGAGTATCAGGGCTGCAAAAACACTCTCTCAAGAAAATATCTCAAGGAAGGGGGTACCCTGTGAAAAATATGAGGCTGTACTCCGGATGTATTCGGATCTCTTGAAACGCTAGAAGTCCTCACGCCTTCGTCCAAAATGGACACAGCACACACCAGCGCAGCCGATCTGTCCGTACGCTTCAGCTTCCGTCCGCTCGAAATGGCCAACCTGCCCATGCTGCATGGCTGGCTCGCACGCCCGCACTGGACGGAGTGGTGGGGCCCGGCCCCGACACTGGCCGAGGTTGAAGCTGAATACGGCGCCTGGATCACCGACCCCACACAAGTACAACCGCGCATCGCCCTGCTCGACGGCCAGCCCTTCGCCTACATCCAGTCTTATGTGGCCATGGGTTCCGGCGAGGGCTGGTGGGAAGACGAAACCGACCCCGGCGTGCGCGGCATCGACCAGTCCATCGCCGACGCCACGCAACTGAACCGCGGCCTGGGCACGGCGATGGTAAAAGCCTTCGTCGCCAGGCTGTTTGCCGACCCGGGCGTCACCCACATCCAGACCGACCCCGACCCGCGCAATACGCGCGCCATCCGCTGTTATGAAAAAGTCGGGTTTCGCGCGGTGGGGGAAGTGCAGACACCGGACGGCATGGCGCTGCTGATGGTTTGCGGGCGCGCCAGCTCGTCGTAAACCGGCGCTCAAGCAGGCGGCGGCAGCCCGGGGCTGCACCGGCTTTGCCCAAAGTACATTAAGCGGGTTGCTCCGCGGGATGTCCGGTGGCAGCACAAAAATAAAAAAAGGGAGACCCGGATGATCTTGAAACTCAGGCTTGCGTTTTTATTGGGCTGCGCCGCAATTCTCGCGGGCTGCGTCACGCCAACAAAATATGCAGCAACCAATTCAGCCAGCAACGAAAAATTGCAGGCCGCCCAGATTACCTACTATCTGGGTCGTCCGCCGAGTGTTGGCGTGTTCACCTTCAGGAATTCGGCAGAGAAAGACAAAGCGGCCCTTCTGCAACAGGTGAATGAAGACACCCAGCAGTTGACGAGACAGCTTGGGAACAGTGTTCCCAAACAACTCATTGCGGCATTCAGGAAACGAGGCGTGAAAGGTGGCTTAGAAGAAACGGTTTTCATCAAACCGGTGTCGGCCCTGGGAAGTCCCAACCGCCATGACCTCATCCTCAAGCTGGAAATTTCGGTCAAAACCAGCGATCGCACCAAACCGCAATGGAGCGCAGAGATTTCTGAATCCTCGGTGCCCGGCGACCTGAGCGGCGAAAAACTCTCGGCCATCCTCACCGACCGAATTCTCTCGGAGCTGAGCAAGGCCGGGTTTATTCCCGCTGAGTGATCGGGGCGGGAACATACGCTGGGACTCCGTCATCCCGGCCATGGAACCGGGATTCATCTTTTTTCAGATACAAATCGGCCTCTAGCCCTTTATCCACGGGCGCAAGCAGCTGCTACTTTCATAGCATATTTACCACCCGCTTCCGCCCACCCCGAACCTCAGCGACGTTCAGCCGCAAGAATCACCGCCGTTCCCGCCGCCACCAGCGAGTGAACCGGGCCCTTCTTGCCAAGGAGCTGGCCATTCACATAGGCGCCGTCGATGAGCAGCACCAGGTGATCGGCCAGCTGGCCCGGGTGGCGCACCCCGATCTTTTTGGCCAGGGCGGTCAGGCGCCGGTGCAGCTCGGTCTTGTTGCGCGCGGCAACGGCACGGGCCGGGTGCGTGGGCGCCGGAAACTCGGTCGCCACATTCAGGAACGCGCAGCCGCGGTAGGTGGGCCCGGCGATGTGGCGTGCGATCCAGCGCAGGTGCGCCTCCAGCTCCGCGCCGGCATCGTCCTGGGCCTGCGCCGCCACGCTGTCCCAGTCGCGCCAGTACTCGGCGTCTTCCCGCTCGAGAAAGGCCACCACCAGATCGTCCTTGGTGGCGAAGTGCCGGTACAGGCTGGTCTTGGCGACGCCTGAACGTTCCACCACCAGATCGACCCCGACGGCCCGCACGCCCTCCTGGTAGAACAGCGTTGCCGCCGTCTCCAGAACGCGGTCTCGCACGCTCAGTGCGCCACGCTCATCACCCACAGCGGCAGTCGCCGCAGTACTTTTTTTCATTGCATTTCCCCTGGCCTTGTCGATCTTTTCCAACATACACGACAGTGAATTGGACTGGTCTCACCCTCGCCCACCGGGAGAGGGCCGGGGTGAGGGATTGCGCGTTCTGCATGTCATGAAGTTTGAAGCACCCAAAAGGCACGGCACATGCAGAGCCTGGCCGATATTTTCTTGACACGCTACAGATCTGTACTCTACACTGATTCAAAGAGTACAGATCTGTAGCGTTTTGCGGCAGACGGCTCTTCATCGAAAGGATTGGTCATGACATCAACAACGCAGGCTGTGGCGGTTTACGGCGCCTACGGGCATACCGGGCGCTTCGTGGTGGCAGAGTTGCGCCGGCGCGGCTGGGCGCCCATTCTCTGCGGGCGCGATGCCGGCAAACTCAGCGCTTTCGGCGCGGCACACCCCGGGCTTGAGCTGCGGCCCGCATCGGTGGAGGAACCCGCCTCGCTCAACCGTGCGCTGACCGGCGCCGTGGCCGTCATCAACTGCGCCGGCCCCTTTGCCAGCACCGCCGGCCCGCTGATTGAAGCCGCCTTGCGCGCGCGCATTCCCTACCTGGACGTGGCGGCGGAAATAGAAGCCAATATCGACTCCTTCGAACGCTTCGCCACCCGCGCCCGCGACGAAGGCCTGGTGCTGGTGCACGCCATGGCGTTTTACGGCGGGCTCGGTGACCTGCTGGCCACCGCAGCCATGGGCGACTGGCCGTCGGCCGACGAGATTTCCATCGCCTACGGACTGAACAGCTGGCAACCAACGCCCGGCACCCTGGTGGCCGGGCAGGTCTCCAGGCAGCGCCGCGACGGCCGCCGGCTGGTGTTTGCGAACGGCAAGCTGGTGTATGCCACGGGCGCCGCGCCGGTGACGCAATGGTCGTTTCCCGCGCCCCTGGGCCAGCAGCCGGTCATCGCCGAATTCACCATGGCCGACACCGTGACCATTGCGCGCCACCTGAAGGCGCCCGAGATCCGCTCGTACATGACCGTCGCCGCCGTCAAGGACCTGACCGCGCCCGACCCGCTGGCGCCCAAGCCCAGCGACGACAGCGGCCGGTCGTCGCAGACTTTCGTGGTTGAAGTGGTGGTGCGCCGCGGCAGCGAAGAGCGCCGGGCCGCGGCCAGCGGGCGCGACATCTATGCCTTCACCGCACCACTGGTCGTGGAGGCCTTGGGCCGGGTGCTGCGCGGCGAAGTGAAAACAGCCGGCGTCTTCACCGCCGGCGAGGCTTTCGACGCGCGGGATTTTCTGGAGGCGATGTGTCCTGAGCATCTGCTGCTGGACATCGGGTGAGTTTTGAGACGGGGCGATGAAGGGTGGGCTGACAGGGTGAAGGCGCCCTCGCCTGTCGGCGATCGGCGGTCGGCAGGCTCACTTCAGGCGTGCGGATGGTTGTGAACTGGCGACCGGGTCAAAGAGCCAACTTCTTAGCAAAATAGGCCTCCAGCCCTTTATTCACGGGCACGAGCAGCTATACATTCAATAGCGACTGACGCCAGGTGGCGCCTGGCCGCGCAGCCCTTGTTGCTTTTTGTTGCGGTTTTAATGGCCTTTTCTTCCGTTCGGTGTCGATTCCGGGCACGCTGAACCGTCGTACTGTTAGAGGGTCTTTCCTCTGCTCTTCATAAAGGGAATCGATCATGTCCACAGGAACAGTCAAACTTCACCGCGTACTGAGCTCCACCCCCGATCGGGTGTACCGCGCCTTCCTCGATGCCGCCGCCTGGAACAAGTGGCTGCCGCCCCACGGCTTCACCGGCACTGTCCACGAGATGGACGCCAAGGTGGGCGGCCGCTACAGGATGTCGTTCACCAACTTCACCAACGGCCACAGCCACTCCTTCGGCGGGACCTACCTGGAGCTCAAGCCCAACGAGCGCATCAGCTACACGGCCAGGTTCGAAGACCCGAACCTGCCGGGGGAGATGAAGACCACCATCACGCTGGCGAAAGTGTCCGCCGGGGTCGACATCAACATCGTGCAGGAAGGCATTCCCGCCGTCATTCCTGCGGACCAGTGCTACGTGGGCTGGCAGCAGTCGCTGGTGTTGCTGGCGCAGCTGGTGGAGGCGGAAATTAACCAGTGATCGCAGGGCGCGGAGTTAGGCACTGCATTCTGGGGCCGACAAGCAGAACGCAATTCGATGAAGCGCGCCCCGGGACAATGCAAGGCCTCTGTTGCGATGGAGAAGTTTGAGACCGAGGGGTAGGCACCAGCGTATTACTGCAGAAGATCGATGGGCATTGAGTGGTGTTCATGAATGACAGTCCAGGTGCGCCCAATTCGCCGTAGTCCCACCGTGAGCCTGCATCGCGCGGGCGCCCCAGCGATTGCAAGCAAGCCATACGCGACGGCGACATCTTCGCCAGCGTGAATCTCCAACTCATACAACCGGTAACGATCAGGCCCGGCCCGGTTCTCCGTAAAGAACAATTCCCAAGTCTGTCGGTAGGCGAGCAGTCCTTTGCACTGGATGGGTTCTGGCACGTCGTACATGACGATGTCTGGCGAGTGGCCGGCAAGCACGCCTTCCATGTCGCCCCGACACACAGCATCCACCCAGCGCTCGATCAAGTTGCGAACCTGATTCTCGTTGTCAACGGCGTCATGCATTGTTGCCACCTTTGAATTTTGCGTGCTGTTGCAAGCTACAGCCAATCGTTGACCAACTCAGGAATGCCATGACGAGGAGCAGCATGGCGCCAACCCCAGTGGCAATCCCGAGCCCTTGGCCATGTGCCGAGCGGGCAGCCTCCAGAAGCCAGGCCCCCGTGCCGGCTGGCATGGATGCGGCACTGTGCACGGCCCCGGAGAGGCCGTCCATTGCGGACGCTGTTTGCCCACTGTCCATGCCGGAAGGCAGCGTCATGCGGAGTCTGTAGACCGCCAGCCCCACGCTGCCAAGCACGGCCACTCCAAGTGCGCCGCCGAGGTCCGCTGCCGTTTCGGAAAGCGATGATGCGGAGCCGGCCATTTCTGGAGGGGCCTCGCTGAGGATGATGTCTGTGGAGAGCGTCACGATGAGTGACACGCCAAAGCCCAGCATCATCATGGCTGGCACGATTGCAGCCAGACCGGCCCGGTGAGCCAACGCGGCCAGAACTCCTAGCCCTAGCGTTGCAAGAAAAAGGCCGACGGTGATGATCCGCCCGCTCCACCAGCTGCGCGCCAAGCCAGGTGCCGCCAGGCAACCGGCCATGCACGCCAAAGCGCTCGGAAGCATCCACAGAGCGGCAGGCATGGCGCGCAGCCCCAAAACCAGCTGGATATGCTGGGCCACCAGCAGCGAGGCGCCAACCCATGCGAACAGCGCCAGTGCATTTGCAGTCATGGCCGTGCTGAAGGCAGTGCTGCGAAAGAGTGCAAGTTGCACAAGAGGGCTTGCGATGGATTTCTGCCTGCGCAGGAATGCCGCGCCAAGCGTCACCGCGACGACCAGCAGCATCGCCGGTATCCAGCCGACCCCGTGGCTTGCGGCATCTTTCATGGCGTATGTACCCGCCAATACGGCAAGCATCAGCTGAACCACGCTTGTCGCATCGACTTTGCGAGACGAGGGCTCGCGGATCTCCGGAAGCAGGGCTGGACCTGCAAGCAAAAGCACGAGCATGATGGGGACGGCCACGAAGAAGACCGATCCCCAATGGAAGTACGAAAGCAATACGCCGCCCAGCAGCGGCCCCAGTACGCCCCCCAGCGTGAAGCATGTCGCCCAAATCCCTATGGCCAAGGTCCGTTCCTGGGGCTGAAGGAACATGTGGCGAATCATTGCAAGCGTCGAAGGAAGGAGGGTTGCACCACAAACGCCCAGGAGTGCCCTTGCCAGGATCAGTTGCTCGGCTGAAGAGGCCAATCCGGCAAAGATCGAGGACGCGCAAAAACCTACCGCCCCCCAAAGGAGCAGCTTGCGACGTCCGATCCGGTCGCCGAGGGCGCCCATCGGGATCAGCACAGCAGCGAGAACGAATGCGTAAACGTCAGAAATCCACAGCACTTGCGCGCCGCTGGGATGAAGCTCCATACTGAGACTCGGCAGGGCCAGGTAGAGAATGGTCATGTCCATCGAGACCAGCAGGGTCGGGAGAGCAAGGACGGCAAGTCCTATCCATTCGCGTGGTGTAGCTCGTTCTAGAATCGGTGGCATTTTTGCCCTTTCGTCATTAATATAGCGACCGTTATAATAAACAAAAACCCTTTCGTCAATCTTTTTATAGCGATCGATACAAATGAGCCGAGGACGACCCCGAATGTTCGACAAAGAGGCGGCGCTGGACGCCGCTTTACGCCTCTTCTGGCAGCACGGCTATGAGGGAACTTCGATCGCCGTCTTGGCTGAGACCCTGCAAGTGACCGTGCCGAGCCTCTACCTGGCTTTCGGAAACAAGGAGAGCCTTTTCATGAGCGCCGTCGAGCGGTACGGGCAGTACAACGGCAAGCTGTACGAGAAGGCGTTTCAGCAGAAGTCGGCGCGCGAAGTCGCACGATGCATTCTGGAGGGGGAGGTGCAGCTCGTTCTTGGCAACGGAACGCCTGACGGCTGCCTGATGGTGCACGGAGCCCTCGCCACAGGGCCCGGATCGGAGACGGTCAGGTCAGCGATGGCGGAGCTGCGCCGCGTGGCAGAGGCCGAAGTCGCGGATCGCTTCCGCCGGGCGAGAGAAGAAGGCGACCTTCCAGACGGTCAGGATCCGGAATCTCTTGCGGCTTACGTGATGACCGTGGCATCGGGAATCGCGGTTCAGGCGCGCAGCGGGCTGAGCCGAGCGGAACTCGAACGCGTGGTGGAAATCGCGATGAACGCCTGGCCCGCCTGAATGTAATGCGAGCACGCCCTCGCACCCGTCGAGGCCTTGCAGCAACCACGGGAGCTGCTGCTATTGGTGCCGTCAGTTCCTCTTATGCCTCAAGGAAAACAGGAACAAATATTTACGGTCTGATCGGCAAGATGAATGCGGCCCCAGGGTAACGCAATGCATTGACTTCGATTCTGCTCGACGGCCCGGGTGACGACCGGCCTTCATTGGTCTTCACCGTCCTGCAGCCCGGCCCTGGAGCGGTTGCTCGCCGGCCGCTTCCGGAGCAAGATAACGGCTCCATGCTTTTCCTCTGGCCCCACTACCTCTGGCTGATGCTGGCACTGCCCCTGCTGCCGGTGGTGTACCTCTGGCTGCTGCGGCGCAAGGGCAAGGTGGCGGTGCGCTACAGCAGCATGGCCCATGTTCGCGCCGCGTCCGCCGGACGCCAGTGGCGGCAGCACGTGCCACCCGCCCTGCTGTTGCTTGCCTTCGCCGGATTGTTACTGGCTGCGGCGCGTCCCATGGCGCGGGTGCCGCTGCCCTGGGCACGCTCCACCATCATCCTGGCGATGGACGTATCTCTGAGCATGCAGGTCAGCGACGTCAAGCCCACCCGCATGGAGGCCGCGCAGGATGCGGCGAAGCTGTTCCTGCGCGAGCTGCCCAAAAACATCGAAGTCGGGCTGGTCACCTTTGCAGCCAGCAGCCAGGTGGCGCAGGCCGCCACGCTGGACCGCTCCACGTTGGTGAAAGCGATCGACGGGTTCCAGATGCAGATCGGCACCGCCGTCGGCAGCGCCATCGTGACCAGCCTGGCCGAGCTGTTCCCGGACCAGGGCATCAACCTTG
>CAZIYA010000035.1:0-16992 GCA_964543355.1 uncultured Polaromonas sp. | reverse complement strand
TAGAACAACACGCCGTCGCCGACCTGCATGCCGTCGCGCATGAAGTTGCGCGCCTGGTAGTTGCGCACGCCGACCCAGGGCACCGTGGCTTTGGGTGCAGCCAGCGCGTCGTCTACCGAGCATTCCTCAGGTTCGGATTTCATCAGCCAGTAACTGGTCATGGGCTTGCCTCGTCGCGTCATTTCTGGAAGGAGTGAAGCTTAGCGGACGAGCCGGGCGAAGAAAAGCCGGCGCCGGGGTCGCGACGCAGCTGAACCGGTCGTTGCGGGCGCAGCCGAAGCAGACAGAGGCAAAAAAAAGCCGCCCTCAGGGGGCGGCCAAACGAGGTAGCAACTCAACAATCAACTGCTGGCCCTGATGTCCCGCATCATGGTGATGCCGCCCAGGTTTCGCGCCATGCGGTGATTGTGTTGAACCGTCCATGCAAGCGTCAACCTGTCAACTCTGACAGGGGTGGGCGCCATGGGCGCGGGTAGGCAGCCGGCATCAGCCTTGCCTGCGCGTTGCGGTAACACGCCAGGCGCGGCATCCCCATGAGGCTGTCATTTTTGACAGGGCAGGGTTTCGGCTGTTCTGCGCCTGCCTGGCATTTGCCGATGGGGAAGGCCTGGATAACTTTGGTTTTGCTACAAAATAGATAGCTGTTAAATACCGCTTCATAAGGACTGCAAGCCTGTTTAGCTAAAAATAATTACCTGCAGTGCTGCGTACTTTCGTGTATGAGGGCTGGCCGGTGGCCTTCGCGCAACACCCGCCATCAGCCCGTAGCCTTATTCGTGAGGCAGGCAGGCAGCTGTCTCCTACAAATAGAGGTTTACTTCACCGAAGGGCTGATCTACAAGCTCAAGGTCAACATGTGCCAGGTCCGGACAGGACATCACGGGAGAGACTTCCATGCGCAAGACGGTCAAATCCACCAATCGCAAGCTCAAGGTCAATGTCGTTGCCGGTACCTATGTGGTGCTTTTTGGCATCGGGCTGAAGAAGGCCGATGCCAGGGGCGTGCTGGGATTCGCGATTTATCGCACCGACCATTCCCGGGAAGATGAAGGCAAGTGGCTGGAAGGCATGAAGGTTTTCGAAAGCTCCAGCGTCGAGGTGGGGCAAAAGGTTTCTTCGCGGGAGTATCCCATCCAGGGCTTCCTCTGGCAGGACTTCACCGCCAGCCCGGGCATCGACTACACCTACCGCGTGGTGGCGCTCACCGGCAAACCAGGAAAGCTTAAGGAACATTCGCAATTGCAGGTGGAGTGCAGCATCAGGACAGAACCGGAATACGGACCAACGCATTCCGTCTGGTTCAACCGCGGTATTGCAGGTTCGCAGGCCTACGCCAGGGAGTTCGGCAGCGCCACGCCGCAAAGCGTGGGTAGCAAGGCGCAGAGATGGCTTTCGCGGGGGCTGGAAGAAGCGCTGCTTGCGTTCATTGCCATGGCCAAGGACAAATCCTATGGCTTGCGCGGGGCGCTGTACGAGTTCAAGTACCAGCCCGTGATTGATGCGCTGGTCGAGGCCCAGAAGCGCTGCAAGGATGTGCAGCTGGTCATCGACATGCGGGTCAAGGCGAACGGCCCGGCAAAAGACAACAAGAAGAACGTTCTTGCCGCAGGCTTGACCAAGGTCGTCATACCGCGCACGGCGAGCGCAAGCTCCATTGCGCACAACAAGTTCCTCATTCTCATGAAGAACGACAAGCCTATGGCCGTGTGGACGGGCTCGACCAACATCACCCCCAGCGGCGTGTTCGGCCAGAGCAATGTCGGCCACATGGTGAAAAACGCAAGGACGGCACAGGCCTACCTGGACTATTGGGAGCTGCTGGCGCTGGACGAGGCCAACAAAACCCTGCGGCCCAAGGTCGAAGAGATGTCGCCGGTGCCGACCGACACCGTCAAGGCCGGCACCGAGTGCATTTTCTCGCCACGGCCCGGCAAGGAAGCCTTGCTGGGCTACCGGGACGTCGCCCTGGGTGCGCAGGAAGCCGTGTTTTTTACCTCTGCCTTCGGCATTGGTGCGGAGATGGGAGACGCCTTCAATGCCGAGCGCGACGTGCCCTCGTACATCCTGATGGAAAGCAAGGGCAACAACGAGACTTCGCGCGCCCGGACCGACGAACTGCTGAAGTTCAGGAGCAACCAGATCGCCATTGGCGGCGGGTTGCCGTCGGACCTCAACAACGGCTACATGCGCTGGCTTCATGAGTTGAGCCGCACCGGGTATACGAGGAACGTCCACTACGTCCACAACAAGTTCATGATCGTGGACCCGCTGTCCAAAGCCCCGGTGGTGATCACCGGTTCGGCCAATTTCTCCCTGAACTCGACCACGGGCAACGACGAAAACATGCTCGTCATTCGCGGTGACACCCGGGTGGCGGACATCTACCTTGGCGAGTTTGTCCGCCTCTGGCGGCACTACTACTTTCGCGACGTGATCCGGCGGGTGGGCAACAAGAATGCCAAAAAGAGCTGGCTGGTCCCCAATGACACCTGGAGCAAGTCGTTTTACGACCCGGCCAGCCGCAAGCGGTTTGAATTGCAGGTGTTCTCGGATCCAACTTTCTGAGATAAGCCGGCCGGGCTGGCCGCCCCCGGTTCATGCATCAAAACGGCCTCCAGCCCAATAGCTGCCTGCGCAGCCAGCTATTGTTCTTGTAGCAGATTGATCACACCTCGGCGTGTGCCATGCGCCGCGCCAGCTCGCCGTTGCGGGTGCGCAGGAAGTCCAGCAGACGCTGCGGGTAATCGGCCGGCGCTGCCTGCTGGACAGAAGGCCGCGCAGCCAGCGCTGTGCGCCATCGTTGCATGCGCGGCAAAGTGTCCAGCCAGCCGGTTTCGCCGCAAACCTCGAAGGCGTCGAGGTAGCGGAACACAGGCGCAAAAACCGCGTCCACCATGCTGAAGCGTGTGCCGGAGAAATACGGCCCGGCCGCGTCGAGTTCGGCTTCCAGCTGTGCGAAGCGCTGCTGCAGCTCGGTTAGCCGCGCCTGCAAGCCGGCAGCATCGGGCGCCGTGTAGAAGCCCCACACCGTCGCAAGCGTCGCCGAGCCGAACTCCATCCACGCGCGGTGGCGCGCACGCTCCAGCGGTTGGGCCGGGTGCAGCGGCGGGCCATTGGTGTCTTCCAGGTATTCGCAGATCACGGCAGATTCGAAGACCGCCGTGTTCTGCGTGAGCAGCACTGGCGTCTTGCCAAGCGGCGACACCGCGAGGAACCAGTCGGGCTTGGCCGCCAGGTCCACGTCGCGCCGCGTGAAGGGCACGCCTTTTTCCAGCAGCACGATGGCCGCGCGCTGCACATAGGGGCATAACGCGTGGCTCACCAGCGTCAGGGCAGGGGCCTGCGCGTTCATGCCGGCACCAGGCCTTCTGCCTTGAGCGCGGCGAACACTGCCGGCCGCTGGCTGATGCGCTGGAGGTAAGCCAGCACGCGCGGAAACGGCGACAGGTCCATCTTGAAGAACTGGCCCCAGCCCAGGATGGTGAAGGCGTAGACATCGACCACGGTGAAGCTGTCGCCGGCCAGCCAGTCGCGGGTGGCCAGGTGGCGCTCAACGGTACCGAAGCGCCGCAAAAGTTTTGCGATCGTTGTGTCACGTGTGGCTGCGTCAATCGCCGGGTTGAACAGCGGCCCAAAACCCTTGTGCAGCTCGGTGGCAACAAAGGTCATCCATTCCAGGGCTTCCATGCGGGCGGGTGTGCCATGGGCCGGCAGGAGGCTGTGGCTTTCGCCTATCCATTGCAGCAGGGCGGCGGCCTCGGTGTGCCGGCTGCCATCGTCGAGTTCCAGCACGGGAACATAGCCGCGCGGATTGAGCTGGTCGAAGTCGTCGCCGCTTTCGGTGCGGCGCTTAGCCAGGTCCACGCGGACCAGCTGGGGTGCCAGCCCGGCTTCGCGGCAGGCAATGTGCACAGCCAGGGAACAGGCGCCAGGGGTGTAGTAAAGCTTCATGAAAATCCTTTCGGTCAAGTGGGAGGTGGCGTGACTTTATGATTGCGCCAGCGCAAAGAAAATACGCGGAAAGGAAATCTATGATTGCGAAACTGCAATACAAACTGAGCGCCACCGACATGGAGCTGCTGCTGGCGCTGGTGCGCGGCGGCACACTGGCACAGGCAGGCACGCGGCTGGGTGCAGACGCCTCCACCGTGTTCCGGGCAGTCCAGCGCATCGAGAAAGGCCTGGGCCAGCGCCTGTTCGAACGCTCGCGCCAGGGCTACCTGCCGACGGATGCCATGCATGCCATCGCCCTGCATGCCGAGCGCATCGAGGCCGAGCTGGAAGCAGCGCGCGCGACCACCTTGCGGGCCGGCGAAGAGGTGTCGGGCCGGGTGCGGCTGACCACAGTCGACGCCGTGCTGCGCGGCCTGGTGCTGCCATGCCTGCCGGAACTGGCGGCACGCCACCCCTTGCTGCAGCTGGAACTGCACGCCACCAATGAACTCATGAGCCTCTCACGGCGCGATGCCGACCTGGCGCTGCGCGCCACGACCGGCAAACCGCCCGACCACCTGATCGGGCGCCTGCTGGGCCGCATGGACTTTGTGGTGTGCGCCGGCAAGGCCATGCCTGCGGCCCTGCGAAAACGCCCGCTCGCGCAGCAGGACTGGATTGCCCCCGATGAAGCCATGCCCCAGCATCCGTCGGTGGTCTGGCGCCGCAAGGCCCTGCCCAGGGTCGTACCACGCCACCTGGTCGACTGCATCACCAGCGTGGTTGACGCGGTGCGCTCGGGCCTGGGCGTGGGTGCGGTGCCTGTTTTCATGCTGCCGCATGAGCCGCAGCTCGTGCAGATCAGCGAGCCGCTGGAGGGCTGCGTCTCGGAGTTATGGCTGCTGGCGCATCCGGAGTCGAGGCACCTGCGGCGGATAGCGGCGGTGTACGACCATTTCGCCACGCATATCCGGCCGGCGTGATTGTTGGGCGCTGGGTGAGATCTTCAATGTAAAAGTGAATTTATTCAAATTTAGCTTGAAAGTCGCTCTTCAATGTAAAATTAAAAAACTACATATTTACATTGAAGACGCCCTTGAACGACTTTTTTGAGCTTAATGAGCAGCAAAAACGCCAGCTCATCGATGCCGAGATGCTTTTCTCTGCCCTGGAGCAGGCAGAAGCGGAGGCCATTCGCCACCGGGGCTCGATGTTCTGGCGGGAGCAGGATGGTGGCCGTTACCTTATCTCGCTCTCGGCCCATTCCAGGCAGCGGTCGCATGGCCCGGCTTCACCCGAGAACGAACTGAAGTATGAGAAGTTCACCCAAAGAAAAACAGAGGTCGAAGCCAGGTTGAAATCCCTGCGGGAAAAGGCGGTGGAATACAAACGCATGAACAAGGCACTGCGGGTGGGCCGAACGCCGGACATCCTGATCGAGGTGCTGAACGCGATGATGCGTTATGGGGTGTCTGAGCATTTCCTGGTGGTGGGAACCCACGCATTGTTTGCCTACGAGACCGCTGCCGGTGTGCGCTTCCCGAACGACGTGATGGCTACCCAGGATGCCGATCTGCTTTTCGACACGGCCAGGAAGGCGGCCTTCATGGAGGTGATGAAAGACCGCAAGATGTCTTTCCTGGGCATCCTGAAGAAGGTCGATAAAACCTTCGAGCGTGATGAACTGGACAACTCCACTGCGCGCAACGCCTCAGGTTACGAGATTGACCTGATCCGCCGCTTTCCGCCGGACCCGGAAGACACTTCCGAGCACCCGCTGCAGTTGACTCCCGAGGACGGGGACTTGTGGCCGGTTCGAGCCTCGATGGGGCAAAAACTGCTGTCAGTACCCCGCTTCGATCAGGTTGTTGTCGGCGTGAATGGCGGCATGGCACGCATGCGCACGGTGCATCCGCTGGACTTTGCCCGGATCAAGCGCCAGCTCTCCAAAGATGTGAACCGCGACCCGCTGAAGAAAGCCAAGGACATGGCGCAGGCGGACATGGTGCAGGCCCTGGTCGAGCAGTATTTGCCGCATCTGGCGGCGCGCTAAGGCCCGCCGCCAGATGCGGATCAGCCTAGGGCAGGCTGATGATTTCGACCCAGTTCGGGTTCTTGCCCAGCGGCAATGTTGCCTGCTGCGTCAGGCGCCCGCTCGCAGGGTCGATGCGGTAGGCGGTCATGGCGTGGGACAGCTGCCCCACAGCTAGCAGCCAGGTGCCCGAAGGATCGATCTGGAAGCCGCGCGGCTGCTTCTCGGTGGCCTGGTGGCCAATCAGCTTCAGATCGCCGCTCATTGCATCCACCGACCACATGGCCAGCGTGTGGGAATTGCGCTCGCTGGTGTAGAGGACGCGGCCGTTCGGCGTCATGTGCAGGTCCGCAGCCCACGGCTTGCCGCTGAAGCCGGCGGGCAGGGTCGGCAGGGTTTTCAGCAGGCTCAGCGTGCCGCGCTGCGCGTCGTAGGCCAGCACGTCGACGGTGGCGTCCAGTTCGTGCAGCAGGTAGGCATGGCGGCCATTGGGGTGAAACACCAGGTGGCGCGGGCCGGCGCCAGGGCGTGTGCCGAAGGCGGGCGGATTGTTCGGCGTGAGCTTGCCGGTTGCTGCGTCAAAGCCGTATTGCAGGACCTGGTCGCTGCCCAGATTGGTGACGAAGAGGTTCTTGTTGGCTGCATCAATGACGGCCGCGTGTGCGTTCTTGCCGGTGGGCACCACGGCGGTAGCTGCTCCCGCCACGCCGTTGGCGCCTATGGGACTGACGCTCACCTTGTTGCCGCCGTAAGAGGCGGCGAAGAGCCAGCGGCCCGTCCTGTCCGTCATCACGTAGGCCATGCTGTCAGGCAGCGGCGCCGTGCCAATAGGCTTGAGGTTGCCGGTGCTGCCGTCAATCGCGAAACTCGCGACGGTGAACGGTTCGGAACGCAGCGCGGCGTAAAGCGTGCGCTTGTCGGGGCTGAGCGCCATGGGCATCACGACGCCGCCGACGGCCAGCGTCTGGGTGACTTGCAGCGTGCCCTTGTCATGGTCGAGCTTGACAACGCTGATGTCACGGCTGTCGGCGTTGGAGACATAGGCAACGGAGTTTCGGGTGGCGCAACCTTGCATAAGAGTGATCAGGCTAATCAGGAGAGTGGAGAAGAGGAGGCGGGAAGAAGCAGTTTTCATGGCCATTTCTGGTTAATTGGTCAGACATCGTACAACTGCGAGCGATTTTGCAACCTCGATGTTTGCGCTGTCATGCGCGTTTACCCCAATAACGGAAGGCATTGGCGGCCATTTGGGCCTATTCGACCAGAAGCCAGAACTTCGAAGTCGAGCAGCTCAAGCCACCTCAGCCAGAAACGCCGACAGCAATTCAGCACATCGGGCCGCATGGCTGGTGATGAGGAAATGGCCGGCACCATCGACGGCAAAGTGGCGCACGTCGGGCAGGCTGCCCTGCAAGGTGTCCGTGATGGCGACCATGGCCGCATTCGCTTCGCCGCCGCGAACCAGCAAAACAGGCATGGCCAGCGCAGCGCAGTCCTGCGCGCTCACCTCGAAGCCGAAGTCTGTGCGCCAGTCCAGCACGTTCACGGCAGCCGTTTCGCGGCAATAGGTTTTGACGGCTTCAGGCATGGCGGCAAAAACACCGGGACCGCCCCAGAAGTCGATGACGCGCGCGGGCGCGTCGGGCTCACCGCTGTGGACGGCGGCCTCAAAAGCCTGGCTCATGCGAAGCGCTTCGTCATGCAGCTTGCCGCCCTCGAGTTCGCGGATCAGCGGCAGGGGGTTGGCCTCGAACAGGCTCAGGCTGGCAACGTCAACGCTGTGTGAAAGGGCTGCCGCCAGCGCCACGGTACCGCCAAAGGAATGCCCGACCAGGTGGACGGGCTGGCCGATGTGGCGGGCCAGCGCCTGCACCACCTGCACTTCATGTGCGATGCCAAAGTCCTGCCTGGTGCGTGTATCGGTGGTGCCGCCGTAGCCGCTCAGGCTGCTGGTCACCAGCCGGTAGCCCGGGCTGAGGTGGCGCTGCACCTGGCGCCAGGCCGCCGTGGTGCTGTAGGAGCCGGGCAGGAAAAGAACGGCCGGTCCTTCGCCGGATTCAACGCAGTCGATGTTTCGTTCTTCGGCCTTCAGCATGCGGGACTCCTGTTATTTTCAGACAACGCAGCGGGCCAGTACGACCGGGCGTGTCTCCGGCAGGAGTTTGCCTGTTTTTCAGAACGCCAGGCACCGCACCTGGCCGGTCAGCCGGGCGATGAATCAGCAGGGCGTCAGCGGTGTTTTCCCACTTCCCAGCCCACACCGCCAATGGCCCGTTCTGCCACCTCAACGGCCAGCGGTTCCAGCGCCGTCGCCATGGTGTCGTTCCAGCGGTTGAGGTAGCCGAACAGCGCAATCGACGCCACGATCTCGACGATCTGCTCGTCGTTGTAGTGCTTCTTCAGCTCGTCAAAGTCGGCCTGCGAGACCTCGTTGGGCACGGCACCGGCCTTGAGCGCCAGACTGATGGCGGCGCGTTCTGCGGGGTTGAATAAATCGCTTTTCTCGAAGTCCCACAGCGCGGCGATCTTGGCGTCCGAGGCCTTGTAGATGCTCGACAGGTTGGTCATGTGCGACTGGCAGTACAGGCAGCCGGCCGCATAACTGCTGGCCAGGCTGACCAGCATCTTGGTTTCTTCCGGCACCGTGCCTTCGTACAGCACGGCCTGGTTCAGCGCCATGAAGGCCCGCACGATGTTGGGCCGGCGCACCATGGTCATGATGCTGTTGGGTGTAAAGCCGCGCGTTTTTTTGTAATGCTCGAAGCGCTCGCGGATGTCGTCTTCCTTGACTTCAGCGAGGGGGATGGGGTCGAGATGGGGCATGAGGGAATCCTTGTGGTTGACGCAACAAACGTGCTGCCAGTTTATCGGCCGGGCACTGTGGTCACCTCCCGCGCAGGGCTAGCGCTTTTTCATCCAGCCGGCCATGGCGTCCAGCAGCTCTTCGCGAACCTGCCCGTCGTTGCGGCCCGAGCGCACCAGCACATGGAAGGCGTGGTCCGCGCCTTCGACGATATACAGGGTGGCGCGTTTTGCCAGGCTTGCCGTGGTCTGCTTGATGAGTTCCAGGTCAGCCAGACCATCGCGCGTGCCCTGCAAAAACAACATGGGCAGCTTGACGCCGGCCAGGTGCGCAGCGCGTTCGGTCGAGGGTTTGCCGGCCGGGTGAAGCGGAAAGCCCACCAGCACAATTCCCAACACACCGGGGAGCGGTTCGGCCGCCTGCGCCTGTGTCGTCATGCGACCGCCGAAGGATTTGCCGCCGGCAAACAACGGCACGCCGGGCAACTGCCGCGACGCTTCCGCTACCGCGGCCCGAACTGCCGCATGCGCCACGGCCGGCGAGTCCGGGCGTTTCGAGCCCTGTTCCATGTACGGAAAGTTGAAGCGCAGCGTCGCGATGCCGCGCTCCGCCAACCCTTGCGCGATCGCTGCCATGAAGGCGTGGTTCATGCCCGCGCCGGCACCGTGGGCGAACACATAACAGGCCTCGGCGTTAGCCGGTACCTGAAGCAGGCCGGAGCTTGTGCCGCCTGAGGGGAGGGGAATGGTCAGGGAGGAGGGACGGGCGGACATCAACGGAAGCCTGGCGATTGATCGGGGGGGGGTGAGCCTCTGGAGGCAACCCCCATTACAACAGCGCCCCGGCGCTCAACCGGCTTGGCGTTTTGCCGCGGGCTCGGCGATCCCGGGTGGCAGGCGCTTGAGCAGCCAGTGAATGGCCAGCGGCACCAGCACCAGGTCGTCCATCACGCCGATAAATGGCAGCACATCGGGAATGAGGTCGATCGGTGAGATCAGGTAAAGCGCAATCAGCGCGGTGCCCCATTTCAGCCAGCCGGGCGCGTTGGGGTGGCGCAAGGCAATCCACAGCCGCCGCGCATCGCCGCGCAACAGGACCCAAAGCAAGGTCAGGCGTTTGAACATGGAATCTCCTTGATGAGGGGGCAGGCCCGGCGGACCGCTTCGACCAACATGGCGCCGCTTGGCCCCGGCGCAAGAGCTTTCACAGGGCGTTACATTCGCCCCCGTTAAGGGTGTGCGGCCTTTCAGGCGCGCTCAAAGTCGATGAAGCTCTTTTCGGCATCCACCGCCAGCAGCCTGACGCGTGCCGTGTCGCCCACGTCCAGCCCTTCAAAACCCCGGACGACGCGGCCTTCCAGCAAAGGGCTGCTGATGCGCACAAACGTGCCCTTGGCCGCCGCGCCCGTCACGATGGCGTCGAACACATCGCCGATGCGCCCGTGCAGCAACAAGGCGCCTGCGGCCTTGAGTACCTGGCGCTCGACCTTGCTGGCGTTGTCTTCCTGCAGCGTGCAATGTTTGGCAATCTCCGTCAGCTCTTCGGCGGAATACGGCGAAGCCTCACCCGCCAGGGCCGCCTTCAACAGGCGCTGCGTGATCAGGTCGGGAAAGCGGCGATTGGGTGCGGTCGAGTGGGCGTAGTCGTTGACGGCCAGCCCGAAGTGGCCCAGTCCGTTCGCTCCATTTCCACCCGATGGTGCGGCAGCGTATTCGCCCGAGCCCAGCATTTTCACCACCGCCAGCGACAGGTCGGCAAAGCCCGCAGGGTCGGCGGCGCGCCGCGCACTCAGGAAGCGGTCCAGCGCCAATGCATCGGGCAAGGCCGGCAAGGCCACGCCATGGCTTGAGGCTAGCGCAACGATGCGGTCCCAGCGGCGTGGCTCCTGCAGAAACCGGCGTATCGACGGGAAACCCTTGTCCACCAGAAAACGCGCCGTCGCGCCGTTGGTGGCAATCATCAGGTCGGCAATCAAATCCTTGGCCCGGTTTTTCTCGTCAGGCTGCAGGTCGACCAACTGGCCGTCCTTGAATACCGGCCGCGCGGAGATGGTGTTGACATTGAGCGCCCCGCGCGACTGACGCCATTGCCGCAGCTTGCCGGCCAATGCGTCATGCAGCCGTACCTGTTCTTCCAGGCCCGGCACGCTGGCCATTTGCGACGGCGCAGGCCCTGTACCGTCCAGCCAAGCCGAAACGGCGTCGTAAGTGAGCTTCGCGTGGTTCAGCACCAAGGCGCGGTAGATGTCCGAGCCGGAAACCGTGCCGTCTGCGGCCACCTGCATGTCCACCACCACGGCCAGCCGCTCCTGGTTTTCGTGCAGTGAGGTGAGGTCGGTAGACAGCACGTCGGGCAGCATGGGGAAAATGCCCGCAGCCGTGTACACCGAGGTCGTGTTTGCAGCCGCATGGCCATCCACCGCGCCACCGGGCTGCACTATGCAATCGACATCGGCGATTGCCACCAGCAGCCGTACAGCGCCGCCAGCCAGCGGCTCCGCCACGCTCAACTGGTCCAGGTCACGTGTGTCGTCGTTGTCAATCGAGAACCAAGTCAGATGCCGCAGATCGCGGATGTCTCCCTTGCGTTCGGGGCCGGCGTGGCGCGCCGCTTCCGCTTCCTGCAGGGCCTGCGGGGAGAAGACGGGCAGCAGGCCGCGGGAGCGCATGGCTTCGACGGCGATTTGGTGGAGGTGCGTGGGGTCCATGGAAGGTGATGTAAATCGAACGACCCTCATTTAGGGTCAACAAGATAGACCAAATTTATACGACGCTCCAGATGTTGAGGAGCCGGGAAATTAGTGCCTAGAAATCGTGGGGTTGGCAGGGCTGGATGAAAGAATTGATTTTTTCGCGGTTTCTATACTCCAACTCGTGTTGGATAGTCGATCCTCGAACCACAATTCCTCCGCATTGGTGAAGGCTAGAGACACCCTCAATGCAGGGGGGCCTGATCCCACAACACTTTCAGGTGACCTGTAAAGGTCGACAGACACCTTGCTCAATGCATCCGTTTGAGAGCTTGGAAATTCCAACGATAGCGTTGTGAGTGCCGCTAGATGGGGATAAGGGATAGGTGAATCACTTTCGCTCCGAACGCGCGCTTGCATGCTAGTACCCGAATTTGATACCCAATACATTTCTCGCGAATCCATAACAGTAAAGAGCTTCTCCATGCGTCCGAGGATATCTAAGAGGCACAGAAAATGATGCAGATCTGTAGCATCCCACCTCGTCCCGCTTTTAGGATTCTGTCCGGCTTGAACGTAGCGTTCTCTGTGAACATCTCTTTCTTCACGGGCTTGAATGCCGCTAGTTGCAACTACTTGCCAAACAGCGCCGCGAACGAAATCGTAAATTCGCAAGACGCCATCTTTTTCTACAATCCGCGATGTCAACGGCCACCAATTTTCCGGCCATGTACCGAGCTGTCCTGTTGCCAGTGACGACTGATTTACCTTAGACGTAGATTTATCAACCACTAGTTCGTCGTCTTTGCGGTCGAAGCAGGGGAACAGTTGAGTCTTACGGAGATCCATTTCAAAGAACTCTTGGGCGCGACGATGATCATGCGAACTGGACCCCCCCCAACTCACAAGAAACTCTTTCATAAGGTTTGTCCAGGGGACCTCAGCGCACGCGTTTTCTCCTTCGATGAAGGACCAAACGAAGAGAAACTCCATGATTGATCGATGCGCAAATTTTATTGACCCTACAGCGTCTCTATTCAGAAGGGATCTGCCCGTCATGTTCCATGACATTACTGCCTCTCTAGTAAGGTCAAGATCATGTACCAGCTCTTGGGGGGAGATGCGTTCACCACCGCGTCGCTCGCGATTGACTACAAGATTTACTGCCAACTTCTGAGAAAGCCGTCGAAGTTGACTCGGTTTTATCCAGCTGCTTTCTCTAGTCAACCAGCTATCAACCATAAACACGTAGAGATCCCATAAACCATTTGCGCTTTTTGAGGATCGACTGAGTTCAGGTATTAGCGCGGTTAGCATGGGCCGAGCCGCCAAATCGTGGATCTTCGACGTAATCAATCGGGCTTTTTTTCTTTGTCGAGGTCGATAGATGGGTATCGACCTCCGGATGAGATAGTCAATTTGAGTTGCATCAAATGGTTGAAGATAGAGGGTGCGCCAGATATAAATTATTGGTTCTCCAGCTCGGCGACCTGCCACCCGTTTGAGGCCAGTATCTCCAGGCAGTGCGTAGTCTGACTCGAAAAATTGGGTTCGGCATGTCATGACAACCGAACGGTAATTCGCCGCCGCCTCTATCAGCTCACTCATTCTTTCGGTTGTATGGCTAATTGCCCGTGAATCTTCGTCATATGCATCTAGAAGAAGAATGGTGTTTCTCTGGTCCTCTATGTCGGAAATCTGCTTAAGAGCGCCAGGCTGCCCAAGCGGGACTAATGCCATTCGTCTTCTATTCTTTTCGTTTTTCTTGAGTTCCATTGCCACCATATTCAGAAATAGCGTGGTCTTTCCCATACCTGAATCGGCTAGGACCAAGATAAAGTTCCTTTCGGGTCTGGAAAGCTCCGCATCCATTGTTTCGAAAACCTTCTGTCGGACGCTCACCGTGTTGCGCAAGTCGTCAAGACCTGCGGGATCTATGTTTGAGCAGTATGGTTCAACGTAGTCTCTTACAGCCGATTCAAAGTCTGCATCCTGGAAGGACCGTATTAGCGAACCAGATTCACGGAGAGCGTCAAGCTTTCTAACAAGCTTTTTCAGGCGGTAGCTTTTCAATGCGTACACAGCTCGAATAGCGGTAATTGATGCAAGGGCAATAGATGCCAATAGCGCGGCCAGCTGCCATGTAGGAGACGCTGAAATCGATATATAGAAATCGGTGATTCTAGAAACTAAGCCCCCCAAATCGCTCCACTCGAATGTCATGCCGATTCCCCAATAATTCTATTTACGCAGTGATTGACGTTTTGTCTGAGCGTCTCGTTTACAGCATATTGTTTTGTGCTGGTAAGCAGTAGGATTGGGCGAGCTAACTCACTTTATTGGCCGAAGCGCCCACTTGAAAAGCGATGAGCTTTTGTCGGCCGGTTTTTACCCTCGTCACCACCTCCGCCGTCTCCGCCAGCAAGGTTCCCTTTTTCCAGACTTTCAATCGATTCGCCCGCAGCCGAATCGCCTCCACCACATCCCGCGCCTGCAGCAGCACAAAACTCGCATCACAGCCCGGCGCGATGCCGTAGTTTTCGAGGTGCATCACCTTCGCCGCATTGACCGTCACCGCATCAAAACACTGGCGAATGCCTTTCTGACTCGTCATCTGCGCCACATGCAGGCCCATGTGAGCCACTTCGAGCATGTCGCCGCTGCCCATGCCGTACCAGGGGTCCATCACGCAGTCGTGGCCGAAGGCGACGTTGACGCCGGCAGCCATCAGTTCGGGCACGCGGGTCATGCCGCGGCGTTTCGGGTAGGTGTCGTGGCGGCCCTGCAGGGTGATGTTGATCAGCGGGTTGGCGATGACGCTGACGCCTGATTCAGCAATCAGCGGCAGCAGTTTGCTCACGTAGTAGTTGTCCATGCTGTGCATGGAGGTGCAGTGGCTGCCGTTGACGCGGCCCTGCAGGCCCAGGCGCTGCGCCTCAAACGCCAGGGTTTCGATGTGGCGGCTCAGCGGGTCGTCGGATTCGTCGCAATGCATGTCGACCAGCTTGCCGCGCTCGGCGGCGATTTCGCAGAGCAGCTTCACGCTGGCGGCGCCCTCGGCCATGGTGCGCTCGAAATGCGGAATGCCGCCAACCACGTCCACGCCCTTGTCGAGTGCGCGTTTGAGATTCTCCACGCCGCCTTTGCTGCGCAGCACGCCGTCTTGCGGGAAGGCGACCAGTTGCAGATCAATATAGGGCGCCACCTGTTTCTTCACTTCCAGCAGCGCGTCCACAGCCAGCAGGCTGGCATCACTCGTGTCCACATGGCTGCGAATGGCCAGCAGGCCCTTGGCCACGGCCCAGTCGCAGTAGGTCAGGGCGCGTTCGATCAGCGCGTCGGCGGTGAGCAGCGGCTTGAGTTCGCCCCACAGCGTTATGCCTTCCAGCAGCGTGCCGCTTTCGTTCACGCGCGGCAGGCCGTAGCTGAGCGTGGCGTCCATGTGGAAGTGCGGGTCAACAAAATGCGGGCTGAGCAGGTAGCCACCGGCGTCCACTGTCTCTTGCGCTTGTGCGCCGGTAATCGGGCCTTGCGTGACCTCGGTGATCTTGCCGTTCTGCACGGCGATGGACATGCCGGTGCGGCCATCGGGCAGGGCGGCGTTGGTAATCAGGAGGTCGAGCATTTTTGAGCCTTTCAGCCTTGATTCTGCAGGGTATCGGCCAGGCTGTTTGCAGACCAGCGCGCGCGGGACAGGCGGTACACACAGCAGCGCCTTTCGGGGCTGTCGGCCGGGAAGGCAGGGTGGTCGAATTCCTCGGCACCACTTTCCTGCATGCCCAGGCGGCGCATGACGGCTTGCGAGCGGGTGTTGCGCAGCGTTGTCATCGCAACAATCTCTTCCAGGCCCAGAGACTCGAAGCCGGCCCGCAAGGCCAGGCGCGCTGCCTCGGTGGCCAGGCCCAAACCCCAGAACTGCGGTGCAAGCCGCCAGCCCACTTCCACGCAGGGGCCGAAGGGCAGTTCAGGGTCAGGAATGTTGAGGCCGGTGAAGCCCGCGAATGTTGGCGCCGGTGCACCTTCGGCCTGGTAGTCCATGGCCCAGAAGCCCCAACCGCGCTCGTTGATCTTTTGCATGGCCCGGCTCACCCACGCGTCGCTTTCTTCGCGGCCAAGTGTTGCCGGAAAGTGGCGCATGACGTCGGGGTCGGCCACCATGCCAGCAAACGGTGCGCGGTCGGTGTCTTTCCAGGGGCGCAGTTGGAGACGTGGGCTGGCCAGCATTTCTGGCGCAATGGCATTGCCGGCTGTCCATTCAATGGCTTCGGCATCCAGGCCGCCGCTCAGGGCGTCCAGCAAGACCTGCCGTTCCGCCTGTTTGCGTGCGGTTTTTTCATCAAGGAAAGCCGGGGCGGCCTTGTCCTGGCGGCTGCGCATCAGCGTTCTCCCTTGCGGTAAGGTTTCATCAGCGCCTGAGGATACGCCGCCTTGCGCGCCACCAGCACCAGCGCCAGGATGGACAGCACATAAGGCAGCATCAAATAGAGCTGGTAAGGCACGTTGGCGATGCCCGAGGTCTGCAGGCGCAGCTGCAGCGCATCGAAGAATGCAAACAGCAGCGCACCCAGCAGCGCCTTGCCGGGCCGCCAGGAGGCAAACACCACCAGCGCCACGCAGACCCAGCCGCGGCCGTTGACCATGTTGAAGAAGAAGGCGTTGAAGGCCGACAGCGTGAGGAAGGCACCAGCCACGCCCATCAGCGCCGAGCCGGCGACGATGGCGGCGGTGCGCGTGGCCGCGACGGAGACGCCCTGGCCTTCGGCCGCCTGCGGGTTCTCGCCGACCATGCGAATCGCCAGGCCGGCCGGTGTACGGTACAGCACCCAGCCAATGACCGGCACCAGCAGCAGCGCCAGCAGGGTCATGGGGGTTTGCGCAGCCAGCGCGGTGAGCCCGGTGCCTTCCAGCCAGGCCATGGGCGCAAACGGCGTGACGGTGGGCGGCGTATCCACTTTCGGAAAACTCACGCGGTAGCCGTAATAACTGAGCGAAGTCGCCAGCAGCGTGATGCCCAGGCCAGAGACATGCTGCGACAGCGCCAGGCCGACCGTGAGAAAGGCGTGCAGCAGGCCGAACACCGCGCCCGTCAGCGCCGCGACGCCGACGCCGGCCCACAGCGGCAAACCCAGGTACACCGCCAGCCAGCCGCTGAAGGCGCCAGCGACCATGATGCCTTCGATGCCAAGGTTCAGCACCCCGGCGCGCTCGCACAGCAGCACACCCAGGGTGCCGAGGATCAGCGGTGTGGCGATACGCAGGACGGCGGTCCAGAAGGCGGGGGCGGTGAGGATGTCCAGCAGTTCCATCATGGCTGGCCCCAGGATGCGACTGGCCTGCGAGCGCGAGGCGCTACTAAATGAATAGCTGGTTGCGCCCGACTGGTAAGGGCTGGGGGCACTTTTTGTTCTGAATTTCCGGACAGGGGTGAGCAACTGGCTGTAGTTGGCCTGTTCAGCGGGCCGGGGGTTGCCCGGCGGCAAGTAACTTTCTTTTGCGTCGCCAAAAGCAAGTCACCAAAGAAAAGGCGACCCTGCT
>CAZIYA010000034.1:14099-17032 GCA_964543355.1 uncultured Polaromonas sp. | reverse complement strand
TTCACGGTTGCCAAAATCAAGGGTGACACTGTGATACTGGACGGCAACCACCCGCTGGCCGGCAAGGCCCTGCGTTTCAGCCTGACCGTCACCGACGTGCGCAAAGCCACTGAAGAGGAAATTGCGCATCGCCACGTGCATGGCGAGCACGGGCACCACCACTGAACGCCGGCAGGCACGAAGCCCCAAGCACCGGGTCGCTCAGGCTTTCTTGAGGTAGCAGGCTTTCAGCATGAAGCTTCCGCCGTCCATCTTGCAGTCCACCTCATGGTCGCCGCCGCTCAGGCGGATGCTCTTGACCTTGGTGCCCATCTTGAGGGTGATGGACGAACCCTTGACCTTCAGGTCCTTGATCAACACCACGGCATCGCCATCGGCCAGCGGCTGGCCGTTGGCGTCCCGGACCGTGTCGCCGGCGCTGTCGTCTGCTTCCGCAGTTTCACGCCTGGGCCACTCATGGCCGCAGTCGGCGCACACATGGTTGTCGCCATCGGGGTAAGTGTTTTCCTGGGCACATTGGGGGCAGGCGGGGCTGGTGGTGGGCATGGTTCCATTCGGGTAGCAGGTGGGTAGTTTCTCATGCCCGTGCAAGCCTCCGGGTATCCCCGCCGGTAGCGCCGCCCGGTGCGGTCGGCATCAGCCCGGCCGCCTGCTCGCGCAACTGCGGCAACAGGCGCAGGGCCAGCAGCAACAGCGGCGACTGCCGCTGGTGCTGCGCCTGCGCCGCATCGACAGGGAGCGAAAGCGCATCGAGCAAGGCCGCCTCTTGAGGTGTCGCCGGCACCGGCAGGGCGCGGCCGGTTTCCAGGGCGATGGCCAGCATGCCAAGACCGTCCAGCAGGCAGGCCGCCGCGCGAGCTGCCGCGCTGTCGTCGTCCGGCTCCTGCTGCAGTTTGCGGTGCGCACCCAGGGCCGACAGGTAATTCAGCAGCGTGTGCGACAGCACCAGGAAACGCGTTCCGGCGCCCGCATGGCGGCGCACATAAAGCGGCTCCTGGAACACCGCGTCCATGGCGCTGGACAAGGCGGCCTCGGCGTTGTGCGCGTTGCGCCGTGCCAGCCGGTAGGCCAGGTGGTCCTGCTTGCCGGCACGGTACTGCGCCATGATCTCGCCCAGATACAGGGCCTGCGTGCGCATGACTTGCGCTGCCATGCCGTGCAGCCGGCGCGAATGCCAGCTGGGCAGTACCAGCCATACCGCCAGCCCCGAGATGATGCTGCCGGCCAGCGTATCCAGCAGGCGCGGCACGATCAGCCCAAAGCCGTCGCCCACTTGGTTGAATGACAACAGCACCAGGGAAGTCACCGCCGCCGTGGCCAGCGTGTAGCGGGTGTGGCGGGTGACAAAAAACAGAGCACCCGCCGCCACCGTGAAAGCCGACTGCACCAGCACGTCGGGAAACAGCCGCAGCAGCGCCCAGCCCACCACCAGGCCCAGCACCGTGCCCCAAATGCGTTGCAGCAGGCGCGTCAGCGTGGCGCCGTACTGGGGCTGGCAGACAAACACAATGGTCAGCAGTATCCAGAAACCATAACTGTCGCCCGTGGCCAGCATGACGGCGTAGCCGGCCACCAGCGCCACACTCATGCGCAGCGCGTGGCGCATCAGCGGCGAGCTCAGGTTCCAATGCGCACGCACGCGCTGCCAGGCATCGCGTGCGCTGCGGGGGCGCCGGTCCAGCAGGCTGGCATCCGCGGGAAGGCGGTCGGGAAGGGGCGCCAGCGCGCTGCCCAGCACGCGGTGCAGCCCCTCCAGGTTGGCGGCCAGGGCATGCAATGCACGCAGCGGCCCGGCCGCCGGCGTAGCCTCCTGAACCTCGACATGACGGATGGCTGCTGCCAGGTCTTCAATGGCGTGCGCCGTGGCGCCGCCACCCGGCACCCCGCCTTGCGGCTCAACGGCCTGCGCCAGCATGAGGCAGTCCTGGCCCAGCAGCGCCACCACGCGCTGGCAGCGGTACAAGACATCGCTGTGGAAAAAGGTATGGGCCAGCACGTCGTAATGCTCGTGCGAGGATGTGATCCGTTCGTGCACGTCCTGGGCCACGAAGTACAGGTGCAGCGCCTCGCCCAGCCATGCCGGCGTGCGGCCCGGCTCCGTGCGGATGAACAGGCTTTCCTTGACGAGGTTGAGGGCCTCGACCACGCGGCCGTTATGCAGCGCCAGCGCCAGGCGGCGCTGCTCCAGGTCGATGCCGCGCACGGGTTCGAACAGCCGGGCTTTCAGGCGCAGGTAGGCGCCCAGCACTTCGTACAGGCCGGCCATGTTTTGCCGCACCAGCAGCATCGGCAGGGCCGCCGCCCACAACACTGAAACCAGCCCGTACCAGGCCGCACCGGCCAGCAGCAAGGCCACTGGCCACTGCGCCGTCGACTGACCGAAAGGGGAAGATGGCGACGCGGCCGCCAGTGCGGTGTAGATCGCCAGGATCAGCGTGGCGATGGCCAATGCGCGGTAGCGCTCGCCCAGGGCACCGAGCAGGGTGAGCCCGAATGCCGCCAGCCCCAACACCACCGCCAGCAGGCCGGGGTACGGCAGGCTGGCCTGCACCACCAGAGCCATCACGGCAAAACACAGCAGCGTCGTGAACTGGGCGCGGATCTGGCCGCGCCAGCTGTTGTCACTTTCGGCCAGAGCGCCGGCAATCACGCCCAGCAGCAGGGGAATGACTGCCTGCATCTGGTTCAGCCACCAGCCTCCAAACACCACACTGGCCAGCGCCAGCAGCACACGCATGCCGCGTGAAAACGCTTCGCGCTTCAAGGCAGACCGCCAAACCCCGCGCCACTCGTCCATCATGATGCGCACCTTTTTTTCCTTGCCAGGCAGTTGTCATGCAAGGATCGCGCCGCTCGGGGGAAATTGCAGGCGGCCCGTGCATCGGCCTTCGGTGCAAAAGCGCCGAACAGGAAACTGCCCTGCACGCTGCTGG
>CAZIYA010000034.1:0-13999 GCA_964543355.1 uncultured Polaromonas sp. | reverse complement strand
ATGTGTTGGATGTGTTGGATGTGTTGGATGTGTTGGATGTGTTGGATGTGTTGGATGTGTTGGAGAAATTTTAGATGAGATTGGCCTCCAGACCATATACAGCGGGCGGAGACAGCTCCTGTTTTTATAGCAATTCAGCCCAGCTCAAGCATGCTGCTCCAGCAGCTGTTGCGCCCAGGCATGCAGCGCTTCGCGCAGCGCCGGTGGCTCCTGGATCTCAAACGCAAAAGGCAAGCGCGCCAGCTGCCGCGCAAACCAGGCCACGTCGTCCGTCTGGCTGTGCAGCAGCACACCCTGCCCGGCAGGCTGGAACACGCCCATGCTTTCCGGCAGTTCCCTTTGCGCGGTCTGCAGGTCGGTGTGCAGCAGCACACGCACGGGGGTGGCGCGCGGCATGGTGGCCAAGCCCAGCGCCAGGTGCTGCACCGCATTGAAGTCGGCCGGCGGCGTGAACACGGCATTGACGGGCTGGACCTGGCGTACGCGGTCGAGCCGGAACGAGCGCAGTTCCTTGCGCAGGTGGCACAGGCCGACCGCATACCAGCGCCCACCGCGGTAGGCCAGGCCATAGGGGTCGAACTCCCGCTCGGTGTCCACACCGTCGGCCGACCGGTAACTCAGGTGAACACGCTGCCAGCCGTGCGCAGCGGCGCTCAGCGCCAGCAAGGCCGTGTTGTCGCCCGGCGCGACCGAGCGGCTGAGATCCAGCGTCACGGTTTCGGCCAGCGCGCGAATGCGGGTTTTGAGATTGCCGGGCATCACACGTTCCAGTTTGGCCTGTGCGCTCTGCACGGCCGGGGCTGCTTCTGCCAGGCCCAGGCCACGAGCAGCGACCAGACCAATGGACAGGGCCAGCGCTTCGTCGTCGGTGAACATCATGGGCGGCAGCTTGAAACCCGCGATCAGGCTGTAGCAGCCGTAACGGCCACGCTCGGCCACCACCGGAATGCCCAGGTCTTCAAGTTTCGCGATGTAGCGGCGCAGGGTGCGGCCGTCCACCTCCAGCCGCCGGGCCAGTTCGGCCCCGGTCAGCCGGCCATGGGCCTGCAGCAATTCCAGCACGGTGAGCACACGTGTTGTGGGGGAGTACATGAAGAAAAGTCTAGCCGGTAATTAGGGCCGATATCGACCTATTACCTTTCTAGACTTGGTTTTCACGGTGCTCAGGGGATGGGCACCGGTCACCCGATTCCCTGGAAAACATGACCCCGACAGATACCCAAGACTTCACCCCGCCCACCGATGGCCGCCACGATTTCAACTTCATCACCGGTCGCTGGCTGGTCAGCAACCGGCGCCTGCGCAAGTGCCTGCAGGGCTGCACCGAATGGGAAAGTCTTGAAGGTTTCCAGGACGGCGCCCTGCTGCTTGGCGGGCTGGGCAACATGAACGACCTGGTGCTGGACGGCAGGAAGCCGGCCGGCATGGCGCTGCGCTTTTTCAGGCCGGAAACCCGGCAGTGGAGCATTTACTGGACGGACAGCGGCGACGGTGCGCTTCAGCCGCCAGTGTTCGGTGTCTTTGCCGACGGCATCGGCCGCTTTGAAGGCGCCGGCACCCATGAGGGCCGGCCCATCCGGGTGCGCTCGACCTGGTCGGACATCACGCTGCGCAGCGCCCGCTGGGAACAGGCCTTCTCGCAGGACGGCGGCCGCCACTGGGAAACCAACTGGGTGATGGCCCTCACCCGCCCCGTCTACCCCGCAGCCCGCTACTGAAGCACCACACCAACAACACAAGGCCAACCATGGACCATTTCGCTCACCTCTGGCTGTTCTTCCTGATGGTGCTGGGCATCATCATCCTGCCGGGCATGGACATGGCTTATGTCATGGCCAGTTCGCTGAGCGGCGGGCGTCGCTCGGGCCTCTTTGCGGTTGCGGGCGTTGTGGCCGGCGGCATTTGCCACGTGGTGGCCGGCGTCCTGGGGCTGGGCTTGCTGCTGCAGCTCGTTCCCGGCGTGGCCCGCGTCATGCTGCTGGCGGGCAGCGCCTACATCGCCTGGATAGGCTGGTCGCTGATACGCAGCACTTCTGTCTTTGGTGCATTGCCGGCTGTCGGAACGCCCTCCTCCTGGCGCACCTTCCGCCAGGCAGCATTGACCTGTCTGCTGAACCCCAAGGCCTACCTGTTCATGCTCGCGATTTTTCCGCAGTTCCTGCGGTTTGAATACGGTGCGCTGTGGATTCAGGCGGTGGCACTCGGGCTGATCATTGCGCTCACGCAAGTCGGGGTGTACGGGGCTTTGGCGCTGGCCGCGGGAGAAGCGCGCCAGTGGCTGGCCGACCAGCCGGCGGCAGGAACCATCGCGGCGCGGGCCGTGGGCCTGATGCTCATGCTGGGCGCTGCGTTCACGGCATGGCAGGTCTGGGGACAGCTCTGAACCAGGGGCGTCGAAATCCCATCACCCAGGGTCTGCGGCCCGGGCATGGCGCAGCCAGACCGGCACCAATGCCAGACCGATACCTATACACAGCCAGGTCAGCAGCGGTCCGGTTTCCGGCGTTGGAAACAGCAAGCGGCCGGTACCCACCAGCAGGCTGAACAGGGACACGGCGCCAGCCGCGACAGCCCAGGCTGGCCGGCGCAAGGCGCGCAGCGGGGAACGACTGCCCTGACCGCAGAGCCGCGCGGTTCGTCCCCACAACCCATACGGACGAACCCGCATGTAAAACGCCTTCAGGGTATCGTCGTCGGTAGGCGGGGTGACGAAGGTCACCAGGATCGCCGCGGTGGTCGTCACCAGGGCCATGAGGCCGAGACGGATCCACTCATCGTCGGGATCGGTACCAAGGAAATACAGCAGCAGGGGCGCGGTGGCCAGCGACACCGCGATCGCGGCCAGCTCGGAATACAGGTTGATCCGCTCCCACAACCAGCGCAGCACCAGCACCGAGCCCATGCCGGCACCGAACAGCAGGGAAATGAACCAGGCGGTCTGGATCGAGCCGAGATTGGCCATGATGGCCATGGCAATCACCAGGACGAGCACGTTGGAAAGCCGCGCCACCGCCACCTGCTCGCGGCCTTTCGGTGTGCGCTTCAAGACATGGCTGCAGAACACGCCATAAACATCGTTGCTCCAGTAGGACGCTCCCCAGTTGAGGTGGGTATCAACGGTGGAGGCCAGCGCAGCCAGCAGCCCCACCAGCATCAACCCGCGCACACCGGGCGGAAGCAGGTCGTCGATTCCCCTGACAAAAAGTATTTCCCGCGCGGCCGCGAAGCCTTCGGTGCCAAGCTCATCGGCACTGAAGGGATAAAGCACCAGCAGCCCGAGCGCGATGGCAACCCACAGCAGGCTGCGAAAGAATATCTGCAGCCACGCGAAGACCACCGCAGACATGCGCGCGTCGCGCTCCGACCGGCAAGCCATGAAACGCTGCGCCAGGTACCCGGTGCCGTCGGAGTTCATTTGAAACAGCCATTGCAGTCCGATGAGCACCAGAAACGGCATCAGCAGGTCACCCGGTCCATCGGGTGGGCTGAAGGACATCATCCGGCTTGCCTGTTCGGCGCCGTACAGATCGGAAAGGCGCCCAGCCAGGCCGCCCAAGCCGCCGGCCGCGTCGATCACGAACCAGGCATAAAACGTCGTGCCAACCATGGCAACGGCGAACTGCACCACGTCCGTTTCCACCACCGCGCGCAGGCCACCGGTGATGGAATATGTCGCGGTGAAAGCGAGAATCAGCAGGATGGAGATCAGGTTGTTCGCGCTCGCCATCGCCGGCGCAAGACCGGTCACGCTTTCCCCCAGCCGCAGGCCACTGGATGCGATGAAGCTCACCACCGGCTGGTAAACCGCAGCCGGCAGCCAGTCGTGCCAGGGCAGGAACACCTCGGCGATGCGGACCGCGGCCACCAGCACCACGGCCAGCACCACGCAGTTGATCACGGTTCCGTAATAAACCGCCTTGAGTAGGCGCAGCGGCGTCACCCCGCGGCCGCTATAACGCACCTGGGTCAGTTCCGCATCCGTCAGCACGCCCGCGCGGCGCCATGCTGCGGCAAAGACAAAGGCAAGAAGAAGAAAGCCCAGGCCATAAATCCACAGGCGCCAGAGCGCGAACACCCCGGCCGTGGCCACCAGCCCGGTGACCAGCAGCGGCGTATCGGCAGCGAACTGCGTCGCCGCCATCGAGGTGCCGGCCTGCCAGCCCTTGATGGTCTTGCCGGCGAGGAAATATTCCTGCAGGCCCCGCGAGGCCCTGCTCCGCGCCCGCAGGCCGGCGTTCAGACTGTAGGCAATAAAGGCGCCCACCATCAGCAAGTCCAGCATCTGGTTTCCTTGATCAATCGCGGTGAAGCCAGGCCTGGCTAGAAGACACTTCCTTGGGCGCAATGCCAGGCGTGCGCCCGCGCCGCCCCTTCATGGCCAAAGGCATTATTTTCGGTGGTTAAGGTCATCAACGTCACGCGGGGATGGATGTGGCCTGGTGAACATTCTGCCAATGGCTCTTTCCCGGAGAAGACAAAAAATGCAACAGACTGCGTATTCGGCGCAGCGATACCTGCTTACCGGTGGCGCAATCTGCAGGCTTTCCAGGGCCCGGCTACGCGCGTGACAGCCGCCGTGCCGGCTGCGCCCCGGCACGCGGCAGGCTGGCGCTGACCAGCGCTGCGGCCAGCGTGACCAGCCACGAGTAATACACCCACACCAAGAAAGCCAGCAAGGGCGCGAAGGTTCCATAGATCGTGCGGTATGTGGGCACGTTGGCGAGGTAAATCGCGAAGCCGTGCTTGCCCAGCTCGAACGCCATGCCGGCGAGCAGGCCGCCTGCGATCGCATTGCGCCAGCGCACAACGGTGTGCGGCACGAAGCGGAACAGGCAGGCAAAGCCGGCGACGCTCAGAACCACGGGCCCCAGGTTCAAGGCATGCGGCAGCCAGGCGGGCCGCGTTCCCACCAGTCCGCTGGAGGCAGCCAGAAGATAGGACGCCGCCCACAAGCTGGCGCCGATGATCACCGGACCGGTGAGCAGCATGGCAACATAGAGGGCCAGCCGGCGCAGCACAGTGCGTGGTTTCTTCACCTGCCATATCCGATTGAGCGTGTTCTCCACGCTCAGGAGCAGCATCAGGGCCGACACCAGCAGGACCGCGAAGCCTGCCTGTGTGAGACCGCTGGCGTTGCCCGCAAACTGCGACAGGTGCTTGAGCACCGTCCTGGCGATGTCGGCCGGTAGCAGGCCACGCAGCAGATGCTCACGGATCGCCTCCCCGGCCGCACGCAGGGCCGGGACTCGCGCAAACAGGGCGAAGCTCACCGCCAGCAGCGGCACCACGGACATCACCATCGTGAACGTGAGACCGCCCGCCGCCTGGACGAGGCGTTCTTCCCGGCTGCGCCGGAGAATGAGGCTGATCAGGCCACCCTGATTTCGGCTTGTAGTTGTCATGCATGCAATATATCCACGCCACTGCCGTTTAAGTCCGGCGGTCCGGAAAATGTGGATGCTTGCATGCTGAAACGCGGCATCCGCACGACATCTTCAACTCTGAACCGATTTTTTTACTGCGCGCGCCAAGGCCAACGAGATTGCAGGCCACGCTGCGTCAGCAGGGTGGTGTAGCCTTGCGCCATGGACTCGTTGATCACCGCCTCTGCGCGCGCGCTTGCTGCTGGTGACGCGCTCGGCGCCCTCAAACGGGTCGCCCTGCGTGACGACCCGCCGGCGCTGGCCCTGCGCGGCATCGCCATGGCCCAGCTCGGTGAGCATCCGCGCGCGCGCGAACTGCTGAAGCGCGCTGCCCGTGGCTTCGGCGCCCATGAGGAACTCGCACGTGCGCGCTGCATCGTGGCGGAGGCCGAGGTCGCGCTGGCCATGCGCGACTTTGCGGGCTCACCGCGCGCGCTGGCAACAGCTGCGGCCACGCTCGAGGCCCATGCCGACAATGCCAATGCGCTGCAGGCATGGCTCATCACGGCACGCCGGCTGTTGTTGCTGGGGCGCTTGAGCGAGGCAGCGGCCGCGCTGGCGCAGCTTGATGCGCGCGGCCTGCCGCCGTCGCTGAGAGCCGTGGCCGAACTGACCGCCACCGAACTGGCCTTGCGCTCGCTGCGCGTCGGCGAGGCGCGGATGGCGCTGGCGCGCGCGCACGCGGCGGCTGAGCGCGCACAGGTTCCTGCGCTCACGGCCGAGGTCACTGAAGCGCGCGCTGCACTTGATCGTCCCGCTGCCCGACGCCTTACCGCCAATGGCGAGCAGGCGCTGCGCCTCGACGAGGTTTCAGCGCTCCTGGTCTCCAATGCGCTGGTGGTCGATGCCTGCCGCCGCGGGCTGGGTGCCGGTGACCAGTGGCGGCCGCTGGTGCGCCGGCCCGTGTTGTTCTCGCTGGCACGTTCACTCGCCGAAGCATGGCCTGGTGATGTGAGCCGCGAAGCCTTGATCGAATCCGCCTTTCGCACCAGGCGCCCCGACGAGACGCACAGGGCACGCCTGAGGGTGGAGGTCGGCCGCCTGCGTGCGCTGGTCAAGACGCTCGCAACCATCGAAGCCACCGAGCGGGGCTTTATCCTCAGGCCGCTCGGCAGTCGCGACGTTGCCGTGTTGGCGCCGCCGATTGACGGCGAGCAGGCTTCGCTGGTAGCGCTGCTCTCCGACGGCGCGGCCTGGTCCACTTCCGCCCTGGCGCTGGCCCTGGGAGCAAGCCAGCGCACCGTTCAGCGGGCACTCGCCGATCTCGAGGCCGGCGGGCGGGTACGCTCCATCGGCCGGGCACGGGCACAGCGCTGGCTGGCGCCGCCGCTGGCGGGATTCACGACGATCTTGTTACTCCCCGCTTCGCTGCCGATTGGATAGAGTTGTCTCCATGGCGCTGATTCACGGCGCGACAAGGAGCAACGATGACGAGCAAGACCCTCAAGAAAACACCCGAGCCCAAGGCGCGCCCCGCCGAGATCGTTCGCGAATACGGCTTCCCCGGCGTCAACGACGTCGCCGGCGTCACCCACGACGGCCGGCGCGTCTGGGCCGCCACCGGCGCAAAGCTGATTGCCTTCGACCCCGCCAGCGGCGAGCAGACACGCACACTCGACTGCGCTGGCGACGCCGGCACGGCATTCGATGGCAAACATCTCTACCAGATCGCCGAGACGCGCATCGACAAGATCGACCCGGTCACCGGCAAGGTGGTGGCGACCATCCCGGCGCCCGGCAGCGGAAGCGACTCGGGCCTGACCTGGGCAGAAGGCAGCCTGTGGGTTGGCCAGTACCGCGACCGGAAGATCCACCAGGTCGACCCGAAAACAGGCGCCATCCAGCGCACGATTGAATCCAACCGCTTCGTCACCGGCGTGACCTGGGTGGACGGCGAGCTGTGGCACGGCACCTGGGAGGGCGACGACAGCGAGATCCGGCGCATCGACCCGAAAAACGGCGCCGTGCTCGAGCGGCTGGAAATGCCGCAAGGCGTCGGCGTCAGCGGCCTGGAGTCCGACGGCGCGGACCTCTTTTACTGCGGTGGCGGCAAGAGCGGCAAAGTCCGCGCCGTGCGCCGGCCCAGGGCCGCATAGAACGCAGCGCAAGGCCTGGTACTGCCCTTGCGCTGACAACCCCATTCGGCCTTGTGGCCGATAACGAGCGCACCCGTTACCAGTCCGGGTCGGGCAGCGCATTGACCCACGCAACGCAAACCAATGCAAACGGCTCACCGAGCCAAGGAGAAAACCATGAAGCTTTACTACAGCCCATCCGCCTGTTCGCTGTCGCCGCACATTGTCGCCAATGAGCTTGGCCTGTCCATTGAACTCGTGAAGGTCGACCTGGTCGCCAAACGCACCGAGCACGGCGAGGACTTTCTCGCCATCAACCCCAAGGGCCTGGTGCCCGTCCTCCAGCTGGACGACGGCGCGCTGCTGACGGAAGGCCCTGCCGTCGTGCAATACCTCGCCGACCTCAAGCCCGATGCGCAGCTGGCAGCCGCCAGCGGCAGCATGGCACGCTATCGCCTGCAGGAGATGCTGGGGTACATCAATTCAGAGCTGCACCAGGCTTACCTGCCCCTGTTCAACCCGGCCTGCAGCGACGAGGTTCGCAGCACACGCACGGCCCATCTGCACAAACACTACCGGCTGATAGACGCCACACTTGGCCGCACCCCATTCCTGCTGGGCGACCGTTTCACGGTGACCGACGCCTACCTGTTTGTGGTCACGCGCTGGGCAGAGATCGTCAAGCTTGACCTGTCGGCCTTTCCCAGGCTGCAGGCGTTCCAGGCACGCATCGCTGCCCGGCCTGCCGTGCAGGCGGCGATGCGCCGTGAACAACCGGCAAGCGCCTGAGCGCAAACGCCTGCCACTCACCCACCCACCTACTCACTCAGGAGAACACCATGAACACCACCATGACCGAAACAGTCACCATGAAACACCCCGTCGTGTCCAGAGACAAATGGCTGGCCGAGCGCAAGACGCTGCTGGCTCAGGAGAAAGAACTGACACGCCTGCGCGACCGGATCGCCGGCGAGCGCCGCGCGCTCCCCTGGGTCCGTATCGAGAAAAACTATGTCTTCGACACACCAGAAGGCAAACGTTCGCTCGCCGACCTGTTTGAAGGGCGCAGCCAGCTGCTGGTGCAGCACTTCATGTTCGGCCCCGATTGGGAGCAGGGCTGTCCGAGCTGCTCCTACATGGCCGACCACACCGCTGGGATGAAGATCCACCTGGAGCACCGCGACGTGAGCTTTGTGGCCGTCTCACGTGCGACGCTGCCAGAAATCGAGCGTTTCCGCCGGCGCATGGGCTGGAATTTCAAGTGGGTCTCTTCGAACAGCAGCGAATTCAACTACGACTTCCACGTGAGCTTCAAGCCCGAGGAACGGGTCAACGGCACCGTCAACTACAACTACGGCATGGTGGAATTTCCGGCCGAGGAAGCACCCGGCATCAGCCTGTTCTACAAGGATGACGCGGGCGAAGTCTTCCACACCTACTCGACCTACGGGCGCGGTGTGGAAGTGATGATGGGCACCTACAACATGCTGGACCTCGCGCCCAAGGGCCGGGACGAGCATGACGGGTTTTACAAGATGGACTGGGTGCGCCACCACGACCGCTATGAAACCGCGTCCGCATTCACGCCCGCACCTGAAGCCGCTTCGTGCTGCAGTGCGGCTGGCCAGGCGGCCTGAGCCGGAGCACACGGCATGGCAGACCTCTGGCCCTGGCTGGTGGTTGCGGGACTGGGCGCCCTGCACGGACTGAACCCTGCCGGCGGCTGGCCACTGGCCGCCGCTTGGGGTGTGCGCTCGCGCGACCGTACCCAGGCGCTACGCGCCTTGCTGCCTATCGCCGCCGGCCACCTTGTGTCTATGGCTCTGGTCGGCGCGGCGGTGGTGTGGGGCCTGGCGATGGACCGTGTGGTGCTCCAGGTCCTGGCCGGCGGGCTGTTTACCGTGGCCGTGATCATTAACCTGTCGGGCCGCATGCCCCAGGTGGCGCGTGCGCCAGCGGGGCACGCCGGGCTGGCGCTCTGGTCCTTCATGATGTCCACCGCGCACGGCGCCGGTCTGATGCTGGTGCCGGCACTGGTTCCGCTTTGTGCAGGGGTCGCACCGGTCCTGGAGCTCACGGGATCGGGACCGCTGGCGCTGGCGCTCGCAGCGGCAGGCATTCACATGGCAGCAATGCTCGCCGTCACCGGCATGCTCGCCATCGGAGTTTGCCGTGGCTACGACGTCGGCGCCCGTTTGCTTCGGCGTCATTGCAATGAATAAAGTTCGGCGGAGATTTCAGTGCTGCGCAAGAATTGTCGACAGCCAGAAGTCATTTCCTGACTGGTCTGATCATGGTGTCTGGCTAAGCCATTGCCGTCTGAACGGCGGTGATGAATGGCTTGATGAGCGGATTGTCCAGGTCACGACGCCAGCACACGGCCACCTCCATTCCACCGCCATCGTCTTCCAGAGGACGAAATGAGATGCCAGGGGGGCTGCCAATCACGGCGCATGCCGGGACGATGGAAAAACCCTCTCCGGCCAATACAAGCGCAAGGGCAGAGTGAATTGTCTCCACCCTCTGAATGATATGCATCGTGATGTTGTTCCGCCTGAGAAGCGATCCGATGAAAGAGGTATCCGCTCCGTTCTCCACCTTCGTGCCGGGCAATCCAACAAGTGTCATTCCCTGCAATTTGGCCATGGGGACCACTTTATGGCGAGCCAGCGGTGACCGCGCAGGCATAGCCAGGAGCAAGGGCTGCTTTCCGACCGTGACAGCAGCAATCCCGCTGCGCTGCAGCGGCGGCATACAGAGACCGACCGTCACTTGAACTCGCTGATCAGCACTTCGTACGTGCTGGCGCTCATCTCGACAAACTGGATGTCAACCCCGGGCAAGATACGTCTCAGCATCATCAGCGGGAAAATTCCCATCGGAACAGATGCGCTGGCCAGTCAACTGGAACTTCATCGAGGTGGCAAGGTGCGCATCCTCGCGGTTTCTGGAACACGGCGCAACAGACTGCTGCCCGATGTTCCCACAGTGAAGGAAGCTGGCATCAATGGTTTCGACTATGCTAATTTTTCTTACAGCGCTTATGTGCCCGCGGGCACTCCGCCCGCGGTCATCAAGCGGCTCGAACGCGCACTGGTCGATGCGGTGAAAGAGCGCCGGGTGTATGCACAGCTCATGAGCATGGGGCTTGAGCCCACGGGACTGGACGGCGCAACCGTCAGGAAGCAGCTACGCGCCGAGCTGGCCTTCTGGCACCCCATCGTCCAGGCCTCCGGATTCAAGAGCGAAGAGTGAGGTGCGAATGCTCGACCTGGCCGGCGGAATACCCCCCAAGGTCCGGATTTCGGCGTTCGCATTGAAAGTCGGTTGGCCCGAAGGCCGCGAGGGGTTTCTTTGCTGCTTCCGCAGTGAATGCATCGGCAATGAGTGCCTTGCGCTGTTGAATTCCGTCGAAACCGATCCGGTTATGGAGTGACCCCTTCGGACTGGACCGCTGAAACAGATGAACTGATACGTTCGCTCAGGATTTGTCGCCGCCTCGCGCGCTTCGCTGCGCCAGCTCGAAGTAACCGTTGACGGCACACTCGACGTCACCGATGAGTTCATCCGCGCCAGGACCGGCGTCCTGCACCAGCAATGCGTGTTTGGCCATCGCGTCGACGATGGAGAAGGCATTGAACGCCGCGCGCTCGGGATCGATCACCTCCGCCCAATCCGACGCCGCCACAAGGGCATCGCGGAACAAGTAGACAAACTCCCTGTAGAGCTCGCAATAGGCTTCCGGAGAAGAAATCCGGCGTTCGAGAAACAACAGGGCTCGCCATTCGGCCGCCTGACCAAGCAAGGGGCCAACATGCGCCTGGGCCAGGGCGTGAATCGTTTCTGCAAGGGTGGGGCGCCCGGCGGGAACGGCGGCGGCTTCGAGAGCCGCCAACTTGCGTAACCGTCCGCGGACAGTGACCGCGGCAATGGAGTCCTTGCCCGGAAAGTACAGGTAGAGCGTTCCGAGGCCTACGCCGGCGACGGCCGCGATGTCTCGCATTGACACCTTCTCATACCCCCGTTCCACCAGCAAAAGAACGAACGCTTCCTGGATTGCCTCCGAAGTCATCCAGGCGCGCGACTGCGAAGGCTTGCGACGAGGTTTGACGGTTGAATTCATGTTCCGAAGCTCCGGGGAAGGCAGCCGAAGACTCTACCAAATATGAACACCTCGGCGGCTGTGAAGCACAAACGTCCACTCTCGTCCTTGTGCCGCATCCGGCGGAAGAAGCTGAACACCCCAAAGGCGCATCGACCCTAAGCTTGCACCATGACGAACCAGAATCCAATTCCCGTCCCCGCCACACTCGCGGACATGATCTGCCGGCTCGACCAAGCCCGTCTCACCGGCGTTCGCGAGATGGGCACGGAGGCCGGCACGGTGCCGGCCAGCCACTACATCGACCCCCTTCGCTGGCGGCAAGAGCAGGATCTGCTCTTCGCGCGGTGGCCCGTCGTCGCTGCGCACAGCTCGGAACTGCCGGCCGGGTCGGCACTTCCGTTCGATGCGCTCGGCGTACCCATCGTGATAACCCGATCGGCCGACGGCCGCGCACGGGCTTTCCTCAATGTCTGCCGGCACCGCGGCATGGCGCTGCTCACGGCGGAAGGGCCCGAGCCCGCCAAGGCTAGGCCCTGCAAGGCGCTGGTCTGCCCATACCACGCCTGGACGTACGAACTCGACGGCCGTTTGCGTCACCGTTTGCATGCCGACGCGTTCGACGGTGTCGACCCCACAACCCTCAACCTGGTCGAACTCCCGTGCGCCGAAGCTGGTGGTCTGATATTCGTGAAGCGGACGCCGGGCCCGGCGTTTTCGGCGAAGGACTTCCTGGAGGGACTGGACGAGCACCTGCAGTGGATGGGGCTCGACGGCATGAAAGTGTTTCGCAAGGTGGATCGCACTTACCCGGCTAACTGGAAGTTGACCGTCGATGCGTTCCTGGAGGGTTATCACATCCGCGTGCTGCATCGCGACACCATCTATCCGTTTTTTGCCGATGCATACACCGTCAACATGCATGCCGGCCCGCACCAGGATTCACTGGTCGCGCGACGCGCGGCGTTCGAGGCGTTCGAGACGCCGCACGACCGCCAGGCATTATGCAAAATCTCGACGCCGACCCAGTTCCTGTTCCCGAACACATTCCTGATCTGGCACCCCGATTACGTCAGCCTGGTCGGCATGTTCTCGCCTACCGTGGACTCCGTTCGCTGGTTGCACACGATGCTGATCCCGTGCGACCGCGCCGGCGATGACTGGACACCGCATTGGGAAAAGACGTTCCGGCTCATCGAGGAAACCGTGTTTCGGCAGGAAGACATCGCCACGGCCGTTGCGATCCAGCGCGGCATGTCGAGCGGTGCCAACTCGTTGTTGCAGATTGGCCGCCTGGAACACGAAGTGCTGCGCTTTCACCGTGGCGTCGACGCGGCGGTCGGCGGCACACTGGTGCCAGCCCGCTCGTGACACCACTCCGCTTTGTAGCTCGCTGAGCTGGCGTGGACCATGGAATGCTTTTCCATTAGGGTCGGTATTCACCCGCCCACCCACGGTGAAGTTGCCTTGTTCCTGGACAGTCCTCAAGGAGCGCGTGCATTGCGCTCACATTCCTCCAGTGAGGCAGGCCTTCGCCACACTTCCTTCTGCCGGCACCGGTGATGGACACGTTGCGTGTGCCCCCGTCAATGCCTGGGCCCGCTCAGCCCGCCGCCGGTACGGCTTTGAGACTTTGCTCGATGACTGCATCTAACCACCCCACGTTCTCGACGTCAGACGCCGCGGGCGACGTGGTCTGGCGGGTGTCGGCGGCCTGACCGGACGCAGCGCGGCCTCAAGCGTCAGGCCGCCTCTCGCGCGCCGCGCCGCAGGCCCTGCGGCGGCACGCCGAAGCCGCGCAGAAACGCTTCGCGCATGTGCCGCCGGTCGCGGAAGCCGGTCTCGCGCGCGATGACTTCCAGCGGGTGCCGGCCCTGCTCGACCATCAGCCGCGCCGCTTCCAGCCGAAGCCCTTCGATGGCCTTGGCCGGCGACTGGCCGGTCTCGACGGTGAACACGCGGCTGAACTGGCGCGGGCTCAGATGGGCCACCTCAGCCAGTTGCTCCACGCCCAGCGGGCCGGCGAGGTGGCGGCGCGCATGGTCCAACGCCAGCTGGATGCGATCAGTCTTGGGCGCCAGCTTCAGCAGTTCGGAGTGCTGGCTCTGTCCGCCGGCGCGGCGGTGTTGCATCACCAGCCGGTGCGCAACCGAGCGGGCCACTTCCTCGCCCAGGTCTTTCTCGACCAGGGCCAGTGCCAGGTCGAGCCCGGCCGTCATACCCGCCGAAGTCCATAAAGAGCCGTCGGTGATGAAGATGCGGTCGGCCTCCACCCGAATGGCCGGATGCCGCTGCTGCAGGTCGGCGGCATAGGCCCAATGGGTGGTGGCGCGGCGGCCGTCGAGCAGGCCGTCCTGCGCCAGCACGAAGCCGCCGGTGCACAGCCCGGCCACGCGGCG
>CAZIYA010000033.1:0-18132 GCA_964543355.1 uncultured Polaromonas sp. | reverse complement strand
GCTTGCCGTCGCCCTTGAGGCTCATCATGATGTTGAGCCCCGCCTTGCGCACTTCCCAGAGGTTTTTCTGCGGCGCGTCTTCAACCATCTCGACCACCGAGTCGGGCAGCAGCAGGTCGCCCATCAGCTCGCCCAGGCGCTTGAGTTTGGGCAGCAAGGCCGTCTTGCTGGTACCCGAAAACTCCACCAGCAGGATGGCGGCCGGCTGGCCGATCAGCGCACTGCGGATGGTCGGCGCAAAGGCCGGGTTCTGCAGCGACAGATCAATCATGGTGCGGTCCACCAGCTCGACCGCGGTCAGGCTGCTTCCGCCTATCCTGACGATGTGCTGCGCCGCATCCATGGCGCGATAAAAGGTGGGAAAGTTCACCACACCCAATACCTTGGCCTGTGGCAGTTCGGTGAGCTGCAGGGTCAGCGACCTGGTCAGGGCCAGCGTGCCTTCGCTGCCTATCAGCAGGTGCGCCAGGTTGACCGAACCGTCGGCGGTGTAGGGCCGCTCGCTTTGCGGGTCAAAAATATCCAGGTTGTAGCCACCCACGCGCCGCATGACCTTGGGCCACATCCGGTGGATGGCCGGGTGCAGTTCCTCGGCCAGCGAACGCACGTGCTGGCCCAGTTCGCGTGCCTTGCCGCTGCTGGCGCCGTAGGGCCCGAGCTGCAACAACTCGCTTGCTGACGTCCAGGCCTGCATGCCCAGCACGTTGTGCACCATGTTGCCGTAGGCAATGCTGCGGCTGCCGCAGGAGTTGTTGCCGGCCATGCCGCCCAGCGTGGCCTGCGCGCTGGTGGATACATCCACCGGGTACCACAGACCGTGTTTTTTCAGGGCGGCATTCAGGTGGTCCAGCACGATGCCGGGTTCGACCTCGGCCCTGCGGTTTTCTACATCGATATCGATGATCTCGCGGATGTGTTTCGCATAGTCGATCACCAGGCCGGCACCCACGGTCTGGCCGCACTGGCTGGTGCCGCCGCCGCGCGGAGTTATGGGCACACCCATGTCGCGGCAGATGTCGAGTGCGGTTTTGACGTCGGGCGCGCTGCGCGGCACAAACACGCCGACAGGCATCACCTGGTAGATCGAGGCATCGGTGGCATAACGGCCGCGGTCCGCTGCCGAAAAAAGCACCTCGCCGCGGGTTTCGCTGGCCAGCCGGGCGGCCAGCCGGCCGGCTACTTCGTTGCTGATCCGGGCGACGCTGTCGTAGGCGTGGGCCGCCGTGTCCTGTGCGACTTTCAAGGGAAGGGGAACGTTCATGGGGCGTTCATGCCTTGGCCGGCTGCTGCACGGCGCGCAGTTGCTCGACCACCACGTCCCGCTTGTTTTTCAGGTGGGCCAGCAGCACGGCGCGCATGGCCGCCGCATCGCGCGTGCCCAGCGCCTCGATCATCTGTTCGTGTTCCCTCACGGCGGCGCTCCATTTTTCACCGTCCTGGTTGGAACGGAAACGCAGCGCCTGCAAGCGTGCATTGACCTGTTTGTAGGTGGCGGTGAGCACCGGGTTTTTCGCGGCGGCATTGATGGCGCCGTGAATGGCGGCATTGAGCCGGTAATAGGCGGGCAGGTCGCGCCGGGTGTAGGCCGCCAGCATTTCGTAATGCATGGCCTTGATCTCGGCCAGCTCGGCGTCGGTGATGCGCTCGGCCGCGAGTTCGCCCGACTGCGCTTCCAGGCCGGACATCACCTCAAAGGTGTTGAGTACATCGGCTTCGGACAGCTCCACCGCGATCGCGCCGCGATTCGGCAGCAGCTCGACCAGGCCTTCGGCGGCGAGCATCTTGATGGCCTCGCGCAGGGGCGTGCGCGACACCTTGAGCACCTCGCTGAGTTCGCGTTCATTGAGTTTGGCTCCTGGCGGGATGCGGTTTTCGACCAGCATCTGGCGCAGTCGGTGCGCCACCTGCTCATGCAGGGCTGCACGTGGGATGGATATGACGTCGGCGCTCATTGTTAAATTTTGTATGCAAAAAAGTTGGCTGTCAAATCGAATTATAGGAGTGGCCCCATTGACAAATGAATTTTGTATGCAAAAAATGGGGCATGTTCACGAAACCTGCCGAATCATGCTGACACTCGATTTTCACCCCACCGGCCGTCATTTCCTGCAGATCCCCGGTCCTTCACCGGTGCCTGACCGCATTTTGCGCGCCTTGAGCCTGCCCACCATCGACCACCGCGGCCCCGAGTTCGGCGCGCTGGGGCTGAAGGTGCTGGCAGACATCAAGAAGATCTTCAAGACCAGCCAGCCCGTCATCATTTATCCGGCTTCCGGCACCGGCGCCTGGGAAGCGGCGCTGGTCAACACCCTGAGCCCGGGTGACCACGTGCTGATGTATGAAACCGGTCATTTCGCTGCCTTGTGGCAAAAGCTCGCCGCGCGCCTGGGCCTGAAGACCGAGGTGATGAGCCACCCCGGCCCTGAGGTCTGGCGCCACGGCGTGCGCGCCGACCTGATCGAGGAGCGGCTCAAGGCTGACACGCAGCACAGCATCAAGGCGGTGTGCGTGGTGCACAACGAAACCTCCACCGGCGTGACCAGCAACATCGCGGCCGTGCGCAAGGCCATTGACGCTGCGAAACACCCGACGCTGTTGCTGGTGGACACCATTTCCGGCCTGGCCTCGGCTGACTACAAACACGACGAGTGGGGTGTGGACGTCAGCATCAGCGGATCGCAGAAAGGCCTGATGCTGCCGCCCGGCATCAGCTTCAACGCGGTGTCCGCCAGGGCGCTGGGAGCCAGCAAGACCGCCAAATTGCCCAAGGCCTTCTGGGCCTGGGACGAAATCATCGAGATGAACAAAACCGGCTACTGGCCCTCCACGCCCAACACCAACCTGCTCTACGGCCTGAACGAAGCCTGCGACATGCTGCTCGAGCACGGGCTGGACGTGGTGTTTGCGCGCCACCTGCGCTGGGCCGAAGGCGTGCGGGCGGCGGTCAGGGCCTGGGGCCTGCAGATCCAGTGCGCCGATGCGTCCGTGTATTCACCTGTCCTCACAGGTGTGATGACGCCCGAAGGCGTGGACGCGGACGCCGTGCGCCGGATCATCCACGAGCGCTTTGACTGCTCGCTCGGCACCGGCCTGGGCAAGGTCAAGGGCCGCATGTTCCGCATCGGCCACCTCGGCGATTCGAACGACCTGACCCTGATGGCGGCCCTGTGCGCCTGCGAGATGGGGCTCAAGCTCGCCGGCATCAAGCTGGCCGCCTCGGGCGTGCAGGCGGCGATGGACTACTTCGCAGGCCACCCGGTGGCGCTTCCGCTGCAGAAAGCTGCCTGACCCGACATTTTTTCCGCCACACGCTGTCCGGTCGTGTGGCCTGTTGCAAGCCACGGACATCCATAGCAATAAAAGGAGACATCATGAAAGCGTTCACATTTTCTGCGGCCACCCGCCGATCCCTGATGGTTGCAAGCGCAGCACTGGCCCTTCATGGTGCCGTGCTGGCACAGGTGGTGGAGCTCAAGCTCGGCCATGTCGGCGAGCCTGGCTCGCTGTTCCAGCTCAGTGCCGACGAGTACGCCAAACGTGTGAACGCCAAACTTGCCGGCAAGGTCAAGGTGGTGACCTATGGCTCCAGCCAGCTGGGCGGCGACAAGGAAATGATCCAGAAGCTCAAGCTCGGCACCCTCGACATGGCCATTCCCTCCACCGTGATGACCTCTGAGGTAGACCTGTTCGGCATTTTCGAAATGCCCTACATCGTCAAGGACAGGGCGCACATGGCGCGCATCGAGAAAGAGGTGTTCTGGCCCAGCATCGCACCGGAAACCGAGAAAAAAGGCATCAAGGTGCTGGCTGTCTGGGAGAACGGCTATCGCCACATCACCAACAATAAAAAGCCCGTCAAGGGCCCGGATGATCTCAAGGGCATCAAGCTGCGTGTGCCCGAAGGCAAGTGGCGCGTGAAGATGTTCCAGAACTACGGCGCCAACCCGAGCCCGATGAAGTTTTCCGAGCTGTTCACAGCCCTGCAGACCGGGGTGATGGATGGCCAGGAAAACCCGTTCACGCAGATCTATTCGGCCAAGCTGCAGGAGGTGCAGAAGTTCCTGTCGCTCTCCGGTCATGTCTACACGCCGGCGTACCTGACCGTGGGCTCTAGGCGGTATGGCAACCTGCCGGCCGACGTGCGCAAGGTGCTGGAAGACACCGCCCGCGAAACCCAGGCCTATGTGTATGGCGAAGCCAGCAAGGCCGAGACCGACCTGCTGGCCAAACTCAAGCAGAGTGGCATGCAGGTCAACGAGGTGGACAAGGACGCCTTTATTTCTGCCAGCAAGTCGATTTATGAGGAATTCGGAAGGGAAGTCGCCGGCGCCAAGCCGCTGATCGACAAAGCCGTCGCACTCGGCAAATAAGCGGCTTCACGATGCACAACACTCCAACACCGGGTACCGGCAGCGCCATGCATCGCTTCCGGGACCGTTATGGCCTGTTTCTCGAATGGGTGGTGATGTTCCTGATGGTTGCCCTGGCGGTGGAGGTCACGCTGGGCATCGTCTTTCGCATGGGCGGCAGCTCACTGGTCTGGTACGACGAAGTGGCCTCGGTGCTGCTGGCCTGGCTGACGTTTTACGGCTCCGCACTGGCCTCGGTGAAACGGGCGCACATCGGTTGTCCTGAAGTGATCGAGCAGTTTCCGCCGGCTCTGAAGCGCGTGGTCAGCATTGTTGGCCAGATCCTCGTGATCCTGTTCTTCGCCCTGCTGGGCTGGGTCGGCCTGAGCATCATGCCGGCCCTGACAGGCGACGCATTGGTCAGCCTGCCCTGGGTGCCGATGAACGTCGTGCAGTCGGTGGTCCCGATTTCTTCGGCGCTCATCCTGGTGGCCGAGGTCATGTTTCTGATCGACCTGATCGCTGAACGGCCTGCAGCCCATCCGCCGGCTGCCGTCCCCGTCTCCGAAATGCAAAGCACGGAATAAAACCATGACCATCATGCTGATCCTGTTCGGCGCCGTGCTCGCGCTGGTGCTGCTCAATATTCCCATTGCCGTGTCGCTGGGCATCGTGGCGGTGATTGCCATGCTGACGAGCCACGGCCTCGATTCGCTGCCCAATGTCGCGCTGGTCGTCTACAACGGGGCGACCAATTTCCCGCTGCTGGCCATTCCCCTTTTCATTCTGGCCGGCGCCATCATGAACGCCTCGGGCATTTCGCAGCGCCTGGTTGCCTTCGCGTCGGCACTGTTCGGCTGGGTCCGGGGTGGCCTCTCGCATGTGTCCATAGGCGCTTCGCTTTTTTTCGCGGAAATCTCCGGTTCTGCGGTGGCCGATGTTGCTGCGCTCGGCTCCATCCTGATACCGGGCATGAAAGAGAAGGGCTACCCCGCGCCCTTTGCCGCCGCCGTGATGTCGTCGGCGGCCACACTGGCCGTCATCATTCCGCCGTCCATTCCCATGATCCTGTACGCGGTGATGGCAGAGACCTCCGTGGTGCAGATGTTTGTGGCCGGCATCATTCCCGGTTTGCTGGGCGCCGCCGGCCTGATGGGTATGGCCACCTTTCTGGCGCGGCGCTACAAGCTGCCGCGCGAGGCCAGCTTTTCCATGCAGCGGGTGATCAAGACCGGCCGCGAGGCACTGTGGGCCTTTGCACTGCCCATCATCATCCTGGGAGGCATTTTCGGCGGCGTGGTGACAGCCACCGAAGGCGCTGCACTGGCGGTGATTGCGGCGCTTTTCATCGGGCTGGTGGTGTACCGGGAGCTGGACCTCAAGCATCTGCGCGCGGCTGTCATGGAAGGCGGCGTGCAGACCGCTGTGGTGATGCTGCTGGTGGCCACCAGTGCCCTGCTGGGTACCTACCTGACCGAAGTGCAGGCGCCGCAGGCCCTGGCCAAGGCGGTGTCGGACTTCACTTCCAACAAGTGGGTGGTGCTGGCGCTGCTCAACGTGCTCTTCCTGTTCCTCGGCATGTTCCTGCATTCAGCCGCGGCCATTATTCTGGTGATTCCCATCGTGATGCCCCTGGTCCGCTCCGTGGGCATTGATCCCGTGCATTTCGGCCTGATTGTCACCATCAACCTCGGCATTGGCCAGCAGACACCGCCAGTCGCCAGTGTGCTGATGGTGGCCAGCTCGATCGCCAAGGCCTCGGTCTGGGATGTCAGCAAGGTCAACATCTGGTTCATTGGCGTGCTGGTGGCCGTGTTGATACTGGTGACCTATGTGCCGGTGACGGGCCTGGGCCTGGTCGAGCTGTTCTACCGTTGAGGAGCCATGTTTTGACGCAAGAACCCCGAGAACGCGCTGCAGGCGGGCGGCCGCTGCCGCTGGCCGGCGTCCGCGTGCTCGACATCAGCCAGGTCATGGCCGGTCCCTACGCCTGCATGTTGCTGGCGGACATGGGGGCCGACGTCATCAAGATCGAGCCGCCGGGCAGCGGCGACCAGACGCGCGGCGCCATGGGCTTCAAGATGAAGGGGCCGGATTCGCTGGGCTTCCTGAACATGAACCGCAACAAGCGCAGCGTGGCGCTCAACCTCAAGTCGAAAGCCGGCAGGGCACTGCTGCTGAAGCTGGCGAAGGATGCCGACATCCTGCTCGAGAACTACCGCCCCGGCGCGATGAAGAAGCTGGGCCTGGGTTACGAGGTGCTCAAGGAGGTGAATCCGCGCCTGGTCTACACCAGCATCTCGGGTTTCGGCCAGACCGGTCCCTGGTCCGACCGGCCCGGTTTCGATCTGATGGCGCAGGCCATGTCCGGCGTGATGAGCGTGACCGGTTACCCGGGCGGGCCGCCGGTGAAGGCCGGTGTGCCGGTGGCCGATATCGGCTGCGCGCTGTTCGCGGTATACGCCACGCTGTCTGCCTACATCGGCGCGAAAACGAGCGGGCAAGGCCAGCATGTGGATGCCTCGCTGTTCGACTCGGCGCTGGCTTTTTCCGTGTGGGACATCTGCGACTACTGGGGCACGGGCAAGGAGCCTGAGCCGCTGGGCACCTCGAACAAGATGACCGCGCCCTACCAGGCGATGGCCTGCTCCGACGGCTACTTCGTGATGGGCGCGAACAACCAGAAGCTGTGGCTGCAGCTGTGCAAGCTGATGGGCCGCGAAGAGCTGCTCGCCGACGAACGCTTTTCCACCATCTCGTTGCGCCTGGCCAACCGGCACGCGCTGGAAGTGGAGCTGGAGAAATCCTTTCGCCTCCAGCCCAAGGACTATTGGGTCAGCACTTTCCTCGCGGCCGGCATTCCCGCCGGCCCCATCCTGACTTATCCCGAAGCTTTCGGCAGTGACCATGCGAAGGCGCGCGAGATGCGCATGGAGATCGACCATCCGGTGGAGGGCAAAGTGCCCAACATCGGCTTCGCGGTGAAGATGTCCGGCACGCCGCAGCAGGTGCGTCGCCATCCGCCGCGCCTGGGCGAACACACGGCCGAGGTGCTGGCTGAACTCGGCATCAGCACCGAGGAACAGTCCACGCTCGGCGAGCAGGGTGCTTTTTCCCCATGAGCGCAGGCGCAGTCCACCTGAGCATCAGCGCCGGTGTGGCGTCGGTGGTGTTCGACCGTCCCGAAGCACGCAACGCCATGACCTGGGCCATGTACGAACGCCTCAACGAGGTCTGCGAGCAGCTCAAGTCCGACAGCACGGTGCGTGTGGTGAGCTTTCGCGGTGCCGGCGGCCAGGCTTTTGTGGCCGGCACCGACATTGAACAGTTCAGGGCTTTCAAGGGCGGCGAAGACGGCGTTGCCTATGAGCAGCAGATCGACCAGTGCATCGCAAGGCTGGAGTCCTTGCCCATGCCCACCGTGGCCGTCATCGAAGGTTGGGCCATAGGCGGCGGCCTGGCCATCGCCACCGCCTGCGACTTCCGCATTGCCACGCCGGGTTCGCGCTTTGGCGTGCCGATTGCCAGGACGCTGGGCAACTGCCTGTCGGTGGCCAACCTCGCGCGGCTCAGCGCCGTGTTCGGCATACCGCGTGTCAAGCGCATGCTGATGCTGGCTGAAACCCTGTCGGCCGACGAGGCGCTGGCCTGCGGCTTTCTGCTGCAGACCAGCGAACCAGCAGACATCAACACGGTGCTGGCCACCCTGTGCGAACGCCTGGCGACACTGGCGCCCGTGACCCAGAGCGTGAGCAAGGAAGGCCTGCGCCGGATCGCCGGCCGCGGCCTGCCGCCCGACGAGGACCTGATTCGCCGCTGTTACGGCAGCGACGACTTTCGCGAGGGTGTGTCGGCGTTTGTTGAAAAAAGAAGCCCGGCCTGGAAGGGTTCCTAGCAAAGCTCTCAGGCGCCCTCGCGGTAATGCGCGCACAGCGTTTCAATCAGCGACTCGGCATAACGGGGCAGCGCATCGCGTTTGCGCACCAGGATGTAACGCTCGCGCACGCTCCAGGGTTCCAGCAGCTCGATCAGTGTTATGCCCATGGCCGCCTGGTTGCGCCGCGCGGCCGACTCCGGAACAATGCCCACGCCCACGCCGGCGCCAATCATGCGGCACATGGCGTCAAAGCTCGAGAGCTGGATGCGCAGTTTCAGCGGCTTGCCCAGGCTTTCGACCACCTGCGCCAGAAAGGTCTGCAGCGTGCTGCCCGACTGCATGCCCACCGCGTCTTCGTCGAGTGTTTCGGCAAAGGCAATTTTCTTGCGGCGTGCGAAACGGTGGTTTTTGGCGGTGGCCAGTACCAGCCGGTCGGTGCTGAAATGAATCGCCTCCAGCCCCAGCGTGTCCACCTTGCCGGCGACGATGCCGATGTCGGCCCGGCCGTCGAGCACGCCGCGCGCAATCTCGGCGTTGGGTTTTTCCTGCAGGTCAATGTTGATTTTCGGGTTGGCTGACAAGAAGCCCGGCAGGATCTCCGGCAGGAAGTCCGTCACCGCAGTGGTGTTGGCAAACACCCGCAAATGTCCGCGCAGCCCGCCACCGTATTCCTGCAGGTCGGTGCGCAACTGCTCGGCTTGCCGCAACACGCCGCGGGCGTGGAATAAAAAGGCCTCGCCTGGCGGTGTCAGTCGCACACCGCGCGCTTCGCGGTAGAGCAGGCTCAGGCCGGACTGGGCTTCGAGCGACTTGATGCGCGCACTGGCCGCGGCCAGCGAGAGGTGCTGGCGCTCCGCGGCACGCGTCATGTTGCCTTCGTCGGCTGTTGCCACAAACAGCCGCAGGTCCGTCAGGTCGAATTGCATGCACCATGCTAACGCACGGCTGTCCAAAGTCTTCGGCACCACCTAAGTCTTGAGATCAGGGATAGCCCTTGATTTTGGATTCTTCATTGGAGATTCTCTTTTTCGTGAAAAGGTGAGACTTCCAAATTTCAGAAGCCTGGCTGCTGAAATGGCAGATTGTTGATTGGCCCGCTTGCGGCGACGATGCCTGCTCTGCCCCAACGGGCGTTTACGACAGCAGGAACCAACAATGAGCGGAAAAGGCATGCTGGAAGGCAAGGCAGTGGTCGTCACCGGTGCTGGTGGCGGTATCGGGCGGGACATCGCCCTGGCCATGGCGCGTGAAGGCGCCCGGGTCGTGGTCAACGACATAGGCGCGTCGGTGGCGGGCGAGGGCAGTGACGCCGGCCCCGCGCAGGCGGTGGTCAATGAAATACGCGCTGCCGGCGGCGAGGCCGTGGCCAACACCGACAGCGTGTCCGAGGCGCAGGCTGCGCAGCGCATCATCACCACGGCCATGGACAGTTTTGGCCGCATCGACTGCGTGGTCAACAACGCCGGAATTTTGCGCGACCGGTTTTTCCACAAGATGGGCGACGACGAATGGGACGCCGTGATCAAGGTGCACCTGTATGGCGCCTACTACGTGAGCCGCGCTGCCGCGCCGCATTTCAAGGCCCAGGCCTCGGGCAACTACATCCACATGACCTCGACCTCCGGCCTGATCGGCAATTTCGGCCAGGCCAATTACTCGGCGGCCAAGCTCGGCGTGGCCGCGCTGTCCAAGTCGATTGCGCTGGACATGCTCAAGTTCAATGTGCGTTCCAACTGCATCGCCCCGTTTGCCTGGAGCCGCATGATAGGCGCCATCCCGACCGACACGCCCGAGGAACAGGCCCGTGTTGACCGCATCAAGCAGATGACGCCGGCCAAGATCGCGCCGCTGGCGGTCTGCCTGGCGAGTGAGGAAAGCCGCGGGGCCAACGGCCAGATTTTTGCCGTGCGCAACAACGAGATCTTCCTCATCAGCCAGCCACGTCCGGTCCGTTCGGTGCACCGCTCCGAAGGCTGGACCCCGGCAACAGTGGCCAGCCATGCACTGCCGGCGCTCAAGGCCAGCTTTTTTGATCTGGACCGTTCGGGCGACGTGTTCAGCTGGGACCCGGTGTAAGGCGGACCCAGGCATGACACAAGAACCCATCATGGCTGCCGTCAGCGGCGTCCAGGCCATCCACCAGGCGGCGCTGGACGAAGGGCGCTTCCTGATCCAGCGCTGCAGCACCTGCAACCAGCACGTGTACTTTCCGCGCGAGAGCTGCCCGTACTGCGGCTCCGCCACGCTGGACTGGGTGGCACCCAGCGGCCGGGGCACGGTGTACGCCGTGACCACCGTGCGGCGCAAGCCCGACGCCGGCGGCGACTACAACGTCTCGCTGGTGGATCTGGACGAAGGTGTGCGCCTCATGAGCCGCGTGGACGGCGTTGCGCTCCCTGACGTGAAAATCGGCCAGCGCGTGCAGGCGCGGGTGCAGCTCAGCGAGGGCCGTGGCCTGGTGCTGTTCGACTCCCTGCCAGCGCTTGCAGGAGCCGCGCCATGAGCGACATGAAAGCCTTGCGCGGCACAGCCGCGATTGCCGGCGTGGCCACCTTCGGCTGCGGCGAAACACCGGGGTTTACCGACATGGAGCTGCTGGCGCGTTCTGCCCGCGCGGCCGTGGCCGATGCCGGCTTGAAGATGAGCGACATTGACGGCCTGTGCACCGCCAGCGCTTCGGCCACCATGTGGGCCATGCCGGTGGTCGAGTACCTGGGCCTGCGTCCGCGCTACATCGACAGCACCATGCTGGGCGGTTCGAGCTTCATTGCCCATCTGCTGCCCGCCATGCATGCGCTGCAGTCCGGCCAGTGCAATGCGGTGCTGGTGTGTTACGGCAGCGCCCAGCGTTCGGCGCAGTTCGGCCGGCGCGAGATCGGCGCCGCGCGGCGCTGGATGGACCCGCAGCCTTACGAGGCGCCTTATGAGCCCATGCAGCCGCTGTCGGCCTATGCGCTGGCGGCGTCGCGCCACATGTTTGAATTCGGCACCACGCGGCGCCAGCTCGCTGAAGTGGCAGTGGCTGCGCGCAAGTGGGCCGGGCTCAACCCGGAAGCTTTCATGCGCGAGCCGATGGGCATCGAGGAGGTGCTGGCCGCGCGCATGGTGTCAGACCCGCTGAGTGTGCGCGACTGCTGCCTGGTCACCGACGGTGGTGGGGCCTATGTGCTGGTGCGTGCCGACCGGGCCAGGGACTTGCCGAAAAAACCGGTCTATGTCCTGGGCAATGCCACGGCAGTATGGAACCGGCAGGTCTCGTCCATGCACGACCTGACCGCCACCGCGGCCAGCCAGTCCGGCCGCGAGGCCTACGCCATGGCTGGCCTGTCGGCCAAAGACATGAACGTGGTGCAGCTATACGACGCCTTCACCATCAATACCCTGCTGTTCCTGGAAGACCTGGGCTTCTGCAAAAAAGGCGAAGCCGGCTCCTTCGTGGAAAACGGCGGCATCGCGCCCGGTGGCCACCTGCCGGTCAATACCAACGGCGGCGGCCTGTCCTGTGTGCACCCCGGCATGTACGGCATTTTTGCGTTGATAGAAGCGGTGCGCCAGTTGCGCGGCGACGGCGGCGAGCGGCAGGTCACCGGCGCGGTGACCGCGCTTGCACACGGCAACGGCGGCACCTTGTCGAGCCAGGCGACCGCCATCCTCGGAACGGCGGCGGCCCTGTAGTGCTGAGGATGCTCACAAAACAATAGCTGCTTGCGCCCGGCCAATAAGGGCTGGACGCCAATTTGACTGCATAAAACGGATAAAGCGCCCTGGTGGGGCGATAACAGGCCAGAAGGAAAAAAGATGATACGGGACCCCGAAACCATGACCGCACTGCTGGACACTGTGAGCCGCTTTGTACGCGAGCGCCTGGTGCCGGCAGAGAAAACCGTCGAGGAAACCGACCAGATCCCGCCGGCGATTGTCCAGGAGATGAAGGACATGGGTCTGTTCGGGCTGACCGTGCCCGAAGAATATGGCGGCTTTGCGCTGACCATGGAGGAAGAATCCCTGGTGATCCTGGAACTGGGCAAGACATCGCCCAGCTTTCGCTCCCTGATCGGTACCTCGGTCGGAATCGGTTCCCAGGGTATCGTCCTCGACGGCACGCCCGAGCAGAAAGCCAGATACCTGCCCAGGCTGGCCACCGGCGAGATCATTGCCTCCTTTGCCCTGACCGAGCCCGATGCCGGCTCCGATGCTGCCTCGCTGCGCACCACCGCCATCCGCGACGGAGACGACTACATCGTCAACGGCACCAAGCGCTACATCACCAACGCTCCGCTGGCCGGCATCTTCACCCTGATGGCCCGTACCGACCCGGCGAACAAGGGTGCTGGTGGTGTCTCCGCCTTCATCGTCGAAGCCGGCACACCCGGGTTGAGCATAGGCAAGATCGACAAGAAGATGGGCCAGCGCGGTGCCCATATTGCCGACGTGATTTTCGAAAATTGCCGTGTGCCGGCCAGCCAGCTTATAGGCGGCAAGGAGGGCCAGGGCTTCAAGACCGCCATGAAGGTGCTCGAAAAAGGCCGCATCCATATCGCTGCGCTGTGTGTCGGGGTGGCCGAACGCATGCTCAACGATGCACTGAACTACGCGATCGAGCGCAAGCAGTTCGGCCAGGCCATTGCCGGCTTCCAGCTGGTGCAGGCCATGCTGGCCGACAGCCGGACCGAGCTGTACGCAGCGCGCTGCATGGTGATGGACGCCGCCCGCAAGCGCGACAACGGTGATGACGTCTCGGTTGAGGCCTCGTGCTGCAAGCTGTTTGCGTCCGAGATGTGCGGGCGTGTGGCCGACCGGGCGGTGCAGATCTTTGGCGGTGCCGGCTACCTGGCCGAGTACAGCATCGAGCGTTTTTACCGCGATGTGCGCATCTTCCGCCTGTACGAGGGTACCAGCCAGATCCAGCAGATCGTCATCGCACGCGGCATGGTGCGAGAAGCCGCTGCGTGAAGACGACAGAGCAAGAGTGAGTGAAGTAGTGAAGTAGTAGAGAAACCATAACCAACCCTTCCTTGAGGAGACAAGACATGCGTAAGCTTTTTATCCATTTCCACTTTTCCCGCCGTTGCCTGGTGGCGGGGCTGATGGCCGGCGTAGCGCTGGCGGCGGCCCCTGCCGGCGCCCAGCCCGACTCCGACCAGCCTGTGCGCTTGATCGTCGGTTACGCGGCAGGCGGGCCGGTGGACGCCGCAGCCCGGCTGTTTGCCCCCGTGTTTGCCAAGGAGCTGGGCAGGCCGGTGGTGGTTGAAAACCGGCCAGGCGCCGGTGGTGTCATGGGTGGCGACACGGTGGCCAAAGGCAATCCCAACGGACTGGTGCTGTTTTTTGCGGCCAGTCCCACCATCACCATCAGTCCGCACATACTGAAAAAAATGGCCTTCGACCCGGCCAAGGATTTGAAGCCCATCGCCCCCATCCTGAGCTACGCGAACGTTCTGGTGGTCGGCAAGGAACAGCCCTTCAAAAACGTCAAGGAGCTGCTTGCCTACGCCAAGGCCAACCCCGGAAAACTGACCTATGGCTCGGCCGGTGTGGGAGCTTCCAACCACCTGAGCGGCGAGCTGTTTGCCAAGCGCACCGGCAGCGAGTTCAACCACATTCCCTACAAAGGCAATGCCCCGGCCATGACTGACGTGATAGGCGGGCAGCTCAACATGATGTTCGACATCGTCGGCAGCGCCCGCAACCACATCGCTTCCGGACGGGTGCGCGCGCTGGCAGTGACCTCGCGGGAGCGCAATGCCTCCATGCCTGATGTGCCGACCATGCGCGAAGAAGGCATTGCCGACTACGAGGTGAACGGCTGGTATGGCCTGTACGGACCGGCGAAATTACCCGCCGGCGTCGCGGCCCGCTACAGCGAAGCCGCACGCAAGGCGCTGGCCCAGGCGGCGTTGCGCGACAAGCTGGTTGAGCAGGGTTACGACCTGTGGCTGGGTACACCCAAGACCCTGTCGGACCGCGCAGCGAAAGAGCTGGCGATGTGGGCCACTGTGACCAAGGGCATCCAGATCGAGTGAGCCGCTCTTTCCTGCAGGACACCATGACCCATCACCGCATTCATTCGCTGTTTGACCAACGCCGCAGCGCGTCACCCGACAGGCCTTTTCTGTTGTTGCCCGACGCGAGCATGAGTTATGCGGAACTGGGCGCCTGGGTTGCGCTGTTGGCGCAGGAACTGCTGGACGACGGCGTGCGGCCCGGCGACAGGGTCATGGTTCTGGCCGAGAACTGTGCGGAGCACATCGCATTGATCCTGGCCTGCAGCCGCGTCGGTGCCTGGTCCTGCGGCGTCAATGCCCGCATGTCGCCCGGCGAAGTCAAGGCTTTTGTGGACAAGGCCGACCCGCGCGTGGTGTATTTCACCAGTGCTGTGTCCGAAGCGGCGCAGCAGCATGCCATCCGCGCCGGGGCGCGGCCCTCGGTCCTTGCCGCCTTGCAGCGCAGCCCGGTGCGGGCCGCCGCGCTGGCGGCTCAGGGTGAGCTGGTGGAACGCGTTGCCGCCGTGATTTTTACCTCCGGCACAACCGGCGCGCCCAAGGGCGTGCTGGTCACCCACGCCGGCCTGCTGCAATTCGCGCGTGTGTCTGCAGCCTCGCGAGCGCTGGGGCCAGAGGACCTGTCCTATGCGTATTTGCCCATGACACATATCTTTGGTCTGGGCACCGTGCTGATGGCTTCTCTCCAGGCAGGTGCCGGCCTGGTGATGCGCAGCCGCTTCGATCCTGCAGATGTGTTTGATGCTCTGGCTCGGCTCGGCGTGTCCAACCTGCAGGGGCCGCCGGCCATGTTCACGCGTCTGCTGGCCTGGCTGGACGAGGCCGGCGTCGACAAGCCGCAGTGCCCCAGCCTGCGTTATGTCTACACCGGCGCCGCGCCGCTGGACATGGCGCTCAAGCAAGCCGTGCAGCACCGTTTCGGTCAGCCGCTTTACCACGGCTATGGCCTGTCGGAGTACGCCGGTGCCTTGTGCCTGACACCGCGCGGGGTGTTACGCGAGGACACCTCGGCGGGCTATCTGGTGGACGGCGCCGAGCTGCGCATCGTCGACGGTGAGGGGCGCGATCTGCCGGCCGGTGAACGCGGCGAGATATGGATGCGCGGTGTCGGCCTCATGCCTGGCTACCTCGACGACGAGGCGGCCACAACCCAGGTGATGCGTCCCGGTGACTGGTACGCCAGCGGCGACCTGGGTTACCTTGCGCCGGACGGTGCATTGTTTGTGGTGGGCCGGCTCAAGGAAATGATCATCCGCTCGGGCTTCAATGTCTACCCCGGTGAAGTGGAAGCGGTGCTCAACAACTTTGCCGGCATCCGCTGCAGCGCGGTGGTCGGGCGGCGCGAGTCCGACGGCAATGAGGAAATACTCGCGTTTGTCGAGCCCGTGCCTGGGACGACGATAGACATGACGGCGCTGCAGGCCTTTCTCAAGGACAACCTGGCGCCGTACAAGCGGCCGGAGCGGGTGGTGTGCATTCCAGCCCTGCCCATGACCCACAGCGGCAAGGTTCTCAAGCGCAGCCTGCTCGAGCTGCATCCACAATCGTGAGCCACCCACAGGGCGCTTGCCATGAACACTGACATTCGAACCCTGGACGCCGCCATGCTGGCAAAACTTCGGGGCTGGGTCGGAAAAACCGAAACCCTGCTGGACGACATCACGGCCGCGCCGCTGCGCGGCCTTTCGGCCACGCTGGACCGCGACGATCCGCCGCCTGCAGCGGGCACCGCCGTACCGCCGCTGTGGCACTGGCTGTACTTTTTTCCGACCGCGCGTCAGTCGGGCATCGGACCTGACGGTCACCCGAAGCGCGGTGGCTTCCTGCCTCCTGTGCCGCTGCCGCGGCGCATGTGGGCCGGGGGGCGTCTGCAGTGGCGCCAGCAGACGCTGCAGGTCGGTGATGTGGCTGCACGCAGCTCCCGCATTGAATCTGTCACACACAAAGCAGGGCGCACCGGCGACCTGGTGTTTGTGCTGGTCAAACACGAGGTGCGCAACGACCAGGGCCTGGTGCTCACGGAAGAGCACGACATTGTTTACCGCGCCAATCCGCAGGCCGGTGACCCTGTCCCGCCACCGCAGGCCGCAGAAAAAGACGCAACCTGGTCGGACATCGTCACGCCCGATGATGTGCTGCTGTTCCGTTACTCGGCGCTGACCTTCAACGGCCACCGCATCCACTATGACCGCCGTTATGTCACCGAAGTCGAGGGCTACCCGGGCCTGGTCGTGCACGGCCCGCTGATCGCCACCTTGCTGGTGGATCTGCTGCGTCGGAACATGCCCGGTGCCCGCCTCCTGGGTTTCCAGTTTCGCGCGGTGCGACCGGTGTTCGACATTGCACCCTTCAAGTTGCACGGCAGGCCTTCACCCGACGGCAAGACCGTGCAGCTCTGGACCGAAGACCACGAAGGCTGGCTCACCATGCAGGCCACGGCGACGCTCGCCTGAAATTTGACCGAAGAAAAGACATCCATGAAAACCCAGATCCCCACCCCCGACGCCTACCAGGACATGCGCGAAGCGCTGCGCGGCATGCTGGCCTCGTTCGACTCTGCCTACTGGCAGAAAGTCGACCATGAGCGCGGCTACCCCGAGGCGTTTGTCAACGCATTGACCGAAGCCGGCTGGCTGGCTGCGCTGATTCCCGCTGATTACGGTGGCTCCGGCCTGGGCCTGGCCGAAGCCTCGGTCATCATGGAGGAGATCAACTTCGCCGGTGGCAACGCCGGGGCCTGCCACGGCCAGATGTACAACATGGGCACCTTGCTGCGCCACGGCTCGGACGCGCAGAAGAAACTCTATTTGCCGAAAATTGCCAGCGGCGAGCTGCGCCTGCAGTCTATGGCCGTGACCGAGCCGACCACCGGTACCGACACCACGCAGCTCAAGACCACAGCCGTAAAAAAGGGCGGCAAGTACGTCGTCAACGGCCAGAAGGTCTGGATCTCACGCATCCAGCATTCCGACCTGATGATTTTGCTGGCTCGCACCACGCCGCTGGCCGAGGTGAAGAAGAAATCCGAAGGCATGTCGATCTTCATCGTCAATCTCAAAGACGCCATCGGCCAGGGCATGACGGTGCAGCCCATTCCCAACATGGTCAACCACGAGACCAATGAAGTTTTTTTCGACAACCTCGAAATCCCAGCGGAGAACCTGATCGGCGAGGAGGGCAAGGGTTTCAAGTACATCCTTGACGGCCTGAACGCAGAACGCACGCTGATTGCCGCCGAATGTATTGGCGACGCCTGGTGGTTCGTCGACAAGGCGCGCCGCTACGCCAGCGACCGCGTGGTGTTCAACCGCCCCATCGGCCAGAACCAGGGCGTGCAGTTCCCGATGGCCGACGCGTATATCGAAACTGAGGCCGCAAACCTGATGCGCTTCAAGGCCTGCGAACTGTTCGACGCCGGCAAGCCCTGCGGCGCCGAGGCCAACATGGCGAAGTACCTGGCAGCCAAAGCTTCCTGGGAAGCGGCCAACATGTGTTTGCAGACGCATGGCGGGTTTGGGTTCGCGAATGAATACGACGTGGAGCGCAAGTTTCGCGAAACCCGGCTGTACCAGGTGGCGCCGATTTCCACGAATTTGATTTATTCGTATGTGGCTGAGCATTTGCTTGGTTTGCCAAGGTCGTTTTGAACGCCGAACAGAAGCTATGAAGTTTTCTCCAGCGCCGTTGCTTTTAAACAAGCCGGGTCCCGCTCCGGCAGGCGAGGTGCTCCGGCGGCCGTTCCCCGTTACCGTTCTGGCTGAGCTTGTCGAAGCCTTCTCTGATCCGACGCTGGTGGTGTGCCAGCAAGCCGGGGGTTGCCCGGCGGCAAGTAACTTTCTTTTGCGTCGCTGTACGGACCGGAGACATGGTGGACAGGTGTGCGGAGACATGGTTGACACTTTCC
>CAZIYA010000032.1:0-18163 GCA_964543355.1 uncultured Polaromonas sp. | reverse complement strand
AAGCTGTCGCTGGCGCGGCAACTGGTCGCCGAGATTGCCGGCCGATTGAAGCGGACGGCTTGAGCAAAGCATGGACCAGCCTTCTGACACCCCACCGGACGGCGACTTTGTGCGGTACGTGGAAAAGCTGGCTGCGGCCTCCGAGGCTGCGGTTTTTGCAAAACAGCCGACCGCAGACGCACAAGCCCGTCGCGGCCCGGTGCCTGCGGCCGCCAGGCCGGCCCGCCGCGAGACTGCCCAAAGCACCACGCCCGCCAAGCCTGCAGGGCCATCCCTGTGGACGGTGGGTAAATGGGTGCTGATGGCCTGGGTCGCGCTCCAGTTGCTCTCGGTCCTGCTTCCGCGTGCCGGCATGTTCTCGGTGCCGCTGCTGCTCGCTTTCGCCGCCTGGGCGATTTACCGCTTTAAAAAATCCCCGCCCGCGCTGTTGACCGGGCGTCTGCGCGAACTGGCCGAACAGGCCGCCAAAGAATTCAAACAAGGCAAGTGACATGAAAATCGACGTGAAGATCATCGACGAGCGCCTGCGCGGCAACCTGCCCGCGTATGCCACACCGGGCAGTGCCGGGCTGGACCTGCGGGCCTGCCTGGAGGCGCCGCTGACATTGCAGCCCAATGCCTGGCAACTGGTGCCGACCGGTTTGGCCATTTATCTGCACAACCCGAACTACGCGGCGCTGATCCTGCCGCGCTCGGGGCTGGGTCACAAACACGGCATCGTGCTGGGCAACCTGGTGGGCTTGATCGACAGCGACTACCAGGGCCAGCTCATGGTGAGTGCCTGGAACCGCAGCGATGCGGCTTTCACGATAGAGCCCATGGAGCGCATTGCACAGCTGATGATCGTGCCCGTGGTGCAGGCCGAGTTCAACGTGGTCGATGAATTTGTTGCCAGCCAGCGTGGCGAAGGCGGCTACGGTTCGACCGGCAAAGCCTGACCCAGGCGAGGCGTCAGGTTTTTCCTACAGGGGCTTCTATCAGGCTCCCACCTTCAGACAGCCTGGGCCCCCACGCCAGGGTGACGGCGGAACCCCTGTAATCAAGTCTTGGAAGTCGGCTTCGCAATTCTGTTCCCCTTAGCGGTGGCCAGAACTGGAATCGGGCTCCCATGAACTTTACAAACAGGAGATTCCATGCGCAACCCTAGCCGCCTTCTTTCAGTTGTTTCTTCCGTGGTTGTTGTCGCCGGGCTCGCCGCCTGCGCAGCACCCATGAGCCAGCCAGCCCCGGTATCCAATTACCCGGCAACTTACCCTGCGCAACAACCGCAGGGGAACTACATCGAATACGGACGTGTGAGCAACGTGGAGACTCTGCGCACGCAGGACCCAGCCAGGACCTCAGGTGTCGGCGCCATCCTCGGCGGCGTGGCCGGTGCAGCTGTTGGCAGCCAGATCGGCGGAGGCAGCGGTCGCACCGCGGCCACGGTGATCGGTGCAGTGGGCGGTGCTGTGGCCGGCAATGCTGTCGAAAGAAACCGCAACACGCAGCCCGTGAATGAAAGCTACCGCGTTTCCGTGCAACTGGACAACGGTGGTTCGCGCGCCTACGACGTGCCTTCGTACGGGGACTTGCGTGTGGGTGACCGTGTGAAGATTGAAAACAACCAGCTGTACCGCATGCGTTGATCCGCTGCGGCGCCAACTCAGGCCGGCCTGCTCTCACGAGCAGGCCGGTTTTTATTTGGGCGTCCTTAATGCAGTGTGTTGTTGCCGGGGGCCTGCGCTTCGAGCCTGAAAAAACCGGTGCCCATGGATCCCTGGCCGATTTCAGCTTCGGTGGCTTCGCGTACCGAATCGATCTTCAGGCTCAGGCGGATCGCAATGCCGGCCAGCGGGTGGTTGCCGTCGAGCACCACATGTTCAGGATAAATTTCCGTCACCGTATAAATGCAATCCCGTGGCGTGTCGGGATTGACGCCCGCGGGCAGGGCCGCACCGTCAAAGGTCAGGCCTTCTTCCAGGTCGGCCGGAAAGAGGCTGCGGGCTTCCAGGAAAACCAGGTTTTCATCGTAATCACCAAAGGCGTGTTCGGGCTCCAGATGCAGCTCGACCGTTGCACCGGCTTCATGGCCCTGCAGATGCTCCTCGATTTTGGCAAGCAGGTCATTGCCTCCAAGCAGAAACTCAACCGGCTCATCGAGTTCGTCCAGTATTTCGCCCAGGGTATCTTTCAGCGTCCAGGTCAGGGCAACAACGCATTGCGGGGTGATTTTCATCCGACAATTGTCCCATGGATGTCAATCAACCCCTTGCCCTTCTCGCCGGTTTGGCCCCCGCACAATTCATGCGCCGCCATTGGCAAAAAAAGCCTTTGCTGGTGCGCCAGGCCATCCCCGGCTTCAAGCCCCTGCTCAGCCGCACGGAGCTGTTCAGGCTTGCGGCGCAGGAGCAGGTGGAATCGCGCCTCGTGGTGCAGCAGCCGGCAGGCTGGCGCATGAAGCAGGGGCCGTTCGGCCCGCGCAGCCTGCCGGCCTTGAGCCGGCTGCAATGGACCTTGCTGGTACAGGGTGTGGACCTGCACGAGCGCCGCGCGCATGAGCTGCTGCAGCAATTCCGTTTTGTACCCGATGCGCGGCTGGACGACCTGATGATTTCATTCGCCACGCCCGGTGGTGGAGTGGGGCCGCACTTTGACAGCTACGACGTTTTCCTGCTCCAGGCCAGCGGCCGCCGGCGCTGGAAGATAGGCCAGCAGAAAGACCTGACGCTGCAGGAAGGTGTGCCGCTGAAGATCCTGCAGAACTTCGAGCCCGAGCAGGAGTTTGTGCTGGAAGCCGGCGACATGCTTTACCTGCCGCCGCGTTATGCCCATGACGGACTGGCTGAGTTGTGCCTCGGCGAGGATGGCAAGCCGGCGGACTGCATGACCTACTCCATTGGCTTTCGAGCGCCCAGGCGGGCCGAACTGGCCGGGGAACTGCTGCAGCGCCTGGCCGATTTTTGCGATGATGGGGAGTCCGAAGGTAGCCCGGATCTTTACCGCGATCCCGCGCAGGCCGCGACGCAAACACCTGCTGCGGTGCCCGAGGGCTTGCTCCAGTTTGCGCAAAAGGCCGTGCATGATGCGTTGAAAGACCCCCTGGCGCTGGCCTGTGCCCTGGGCGAATACCTGACCGAACCGAAGGACGCCGTCTGGTTTGATGGCCCAACAGGTGCCTGGGATCCGAGCCACGCGCAGGGTCTGTGCCTGGACCCGCGGACCCGGATGATGTATGACGCGCATCATGTGTTCATCAACGGGGAAAGTTACCGGGCCCGGGGTGCGGATGCGACGCTGATGCGGCGGCTGGCCGATCAACGCAGGTTGTCCCCGGCCGACATGCGGCGCGGCGGGGCATCGGCACTGGACCTGCTGGCAGACTGGCACGAGGCCGGATGGCTGGCCCATCCAGGGGGCGCCTGTTGAGATGTGTCCAAGGAAAAAACCATGAACGATCTTCATCCATCTCCCGAACCCTCTTTGCCCGGGCTGTTGCAGGGGCGCTTTGAGGGCCGCTCGGCATTTGCAGAGCTGGTCCGGCAGGCCTTCGCTGCGGCGGCCGCGCAGGGCTGGCGTGACATCATCCTCTGCGACGCCACCTTTGAGGACTGGCCCCTGGGCGAACGCGCCGTGGTGCAGGCCCTGAACGACTGGGCCAAACCCGGCCGCACGCTGACCATGCTGGCGCAAAATTACGATGAAGTGATACGCCGTCACGCGCGCTTCGTGACCTGGCGCCGCACCTGGTCGCACATCATCGAATGCCGCGGCAGCGGCTCTGTGGCGGCCAGCGACCTGCCCAGCGCTTTCTGGAGCCCGGCCTGGGTTTTTGAGCGGCTGGACCTGGTTCACAGCACCGGTGTAGCGGGGCCGGAAGCCGCGCGCCGGGTTGCGCTCAAGGAGCGGCTGGCTGAAAAACTGCAGCGCAGCAGCCCGGCTTTCCCGGCGACCACGCTGGGCATTTGACGGCCGATTGCTGTGGAGTGGAATTGCTGGCCTTGGCGCATTGCGGGTGATTTTCAGGGTTTTTACGGCGGTAAAAACCCGCATATACTCCCATATTGGAAAAGGTAGAGGTTGCATTGCGCGCCACCAGTCAAAAACAGGTCGCTGATTTGTTTTTGACAGTTTCCAGAAGCATTTCTCTCATTCATCAAGGAATTTCTCGCTATGAACAAGTCACTCGTCCTGGCCGCCATCGTTGCTGCTGTTGCCCTGGCCGCTTGCGGCAAAAAAGAAGAAGCACCAGCACCAGCTCCGGCCGTTGTCACGCCAGCACCGGCGCCGGCACCAGCGGAGGCAGCTTCCGCTCCCGCAGCTGATGCTTCCGCCCCCGCCGCGGCAACACCTGCAGTTCCCGCGGAAGCTGTGTCGCCTGCTCCTGCTGCGAGCGCCGCGAAGTAATTCCTTTGCGCCTGCCTGAAAGCCGCCTCCGGGCGGCTTTTTTGTGCCCGTTCCACGCCGGGGCCGGGACAGGCTGGGGTGCAACTGCCGGCTAGACGGCCAACCAGCGCGTTCCCGCACCGGCATCTGCCACCTCGATGTCCGTGCTGCTTCCCAGTACATCCAGCATCGCCTGCCGGGCCAGTTCCGGCCGGTTGTTCTGCTGGCTCAGATGAGCTGCGACCAGTTGTCTGAGGCCGCCGTGGTGCACCGAACGCGCAATCTCGCCTGCAGCGGCGTTGGACAGATGGCCATACATGCCGGCAACGCGCCGTTTGAGGAAGGGTGGATAGCTCGACTGATCCAGGAGTTCGGCGTCATGGTTGCACTCCAGCAGCAGGGCATGGCAGTACGCCAGATGTGCCAGCAGATGGGACGTGGCATGGCCCAGATCGGTCAGCAGTCCCAGCTTGGACGCGCCATCGGTGCAGGTCAGTTGCAGGGGCTCACGGGCATCGTGCGGAACCGTGAAGGGCATGAGCTGCAGGTTGCCAAGGTCAATCGCCTGTCCGTCGCGCGCCACATGGAGCAGGCCGTCAAAATCGGGACGACCGATTCCTTCACTGGTGCCGCGGCTCATCCAGACCGGAACCCGGTGACGCAATGCGAACTTGTGGGCGCAGCCGATGTGGTCGCTGTGTTCATGCGTGATGAAGATGCCGTCGATATCTTCCTCACGAAGGCCGGCTTCGGCCAGCCGCATCGAGAGCTGCCTGATTCCCAGGCCGCAATCCACCAGCAGGCGCGTGGGCCACAAGCCAGTGGCCTCCACCAGCGTGGCATTGCCTGTGCTGCCGCTGCCCAAGCTCTTGAACCTCAGCACCGGCCCTGCTCCACCTGGGGTTTTATTTCAGGTCGTCGGCAATGACCTGCACGATGCGCTGGGCATTGGCCGAGGCTTCAGGATTGCCCTGGGAATTGAGCACGGACACCGTGGTTGCTTCACCCTGGCTGCGCACGGCAATGCGGTACTTGAGGGGCGGCGCGCCCGACGACGAACTGCTGAAGAGCTTGCTGAAAAAGCCTGGCTCCTTCTTGTCGGCGGTTGGCTCCACATAACGCACAAAGTAGGTGCCCTGCGCGCGGTCCCGGTCCTCAACGGTAAAGCCGGTGCGGTCCAGGGCCAGGCCGACACGGCGCCAGGCGCGCTCAAAACCTTCGTCGATCTGGACCACGGGCATGTTGTTGACACTGGCCACACGGGCGGTCTGCCGGGAAGTGCCGCTGGCGATCAGTGCATTGGATTGTTCCTGGCTGACACCGAGCTTGACCATCAGGCGGCGCAGGAATTCGGCTTCGAGTTCAGGATCGGCAGGGCGCGGCTGCCACACCGTGCCGTCGGCTTTTTGCGGTGTCTTGATCGTGCCGGAGAGCATTTCCACCATGCCGCGGTGGCTGATGTAGATTTCGGTGCCACCGGTTGGCGTACGTTCCAGGCGGGTGCGGAACTTGTCGCGTTCACCGGTGGAATACAGGCTGTCGAGCAGCTTGCCCAGGGTCGCGCGGATGAAGTCTTGCGGGAGCTTGGCCCGGTTTTCCGCGTAGTCGGTTTCCATGATGCCCAGGTTTTCCTGCTCAAGCGCCAGCAGGAAGCCGTTTTCCTGCCAGAAATCGCGCACAGGACCCCACAACTTGTCCGCGGGACGATTCACGACCAGCCAGCGCTGGCTGCCTGCGCGTTCGATCCGCACGTCGCCGACGGTACTGGCCGCCGTTGGAACGGACTGGGTCGTCTGGCCGACCTGATAACCGCTGGCGGTCACGGCACGGCCCGGCACCACGTAGCGGGTGTCGCGCGACAGCTGGGTCAGGTCGGGGGGGACGTCCAGCGAGGTTCCCTTGGCGGCACTTTTGTAGTCCACCTTGTCGCCTTGCAGGGACTCAAACGAGGAGCAACCGGACAGGGCAAACGTCGCGACAAGCGCAAGCAGGAAGGGTGCGGCGAGCCGCTGGGCAGGTACAGGTCTGAAGGCGCGGAGCGTGTGCAATGTCATCACTGGGGGGTCCCTTAAAAATCAGATCAGGCCACAAACGCGCAGGGCGTTTTCTACTGTGGCTTCGTTGGCAGGTTCGAGGGGTGTCATGGGCAGGCGCAGCGTGCCGCCGCACAGCCCCATGCGGGCCATGGCCCATTTCACCGGAATCGGGTTGGCTTCGACAAACAGGTGTTTGTGCAGCGGCAGCAACTGGAGCTGGATTTTCATGGCGCTGCGGGCATCGCCCGAGATGGCTGCAATACACAGCTCATGCATCAGGCGCGGCGCCACGTTGGCGGTCACGCTGATGTTGCCCTGGCCGCCGCACAGCATCAAGGCCACGGCGGTGGGGTCGTCCCCGGAGTAAACCGCAAAACCGGCCGGAACTTCCCTGATCAGCCACTGGGCACGCTCGATGTTGCCCGTGGCTTCCTTGATGCCGACAATGCCGGGAACCTGCGCCAGGCGCAGCACGGTGGCGTGCAGCATGTCGGCCACCGTGCGCCCGGGCACGTTGTACAGCACCATGGGCAGATCGACCGCTTCGGCAATCGCCTTGAAGTGCCGGTACTGGCCTTCCTGCGTCGGCTTGTTGTAGTAGGGCACCACCTGCAACTGGCAATCGGCACCCACGGTTTTGGCAAAACGCGCCAGCTCGATGGCCTCGGCGGTCGAGTTGGCGCCGCAACCGGCCATGACCGGAACTTTGCCTTTGGCCTGCTCCACCGAAACGCGGATGATTTCGCAATGTTCCTCGACGCTGACGGTGGGCGACTCGCCGGTGGTGCCGACCACGCCGATGCAGTCCGTGCCCTCGGCAATGTGCCAGTCCACCAGTTTGCGCAGGGTCGGGTAATCAACGCTGCCATCTTCATGCAGGGGGGTGGCCAGTGCAACGATGCTGCCGGTAATGGTTTTCATGTCAATGTGTCGGGGTCGGGTATATGGGCAATCCGGCCAATAGAGCCTATCCCGCATTCTACCCAGTGCGCCGGGCGGTCCTGCGCGGCTCAAGCCGCGCGCGGCAATGATTATTCAGCGAGTCTTCCGTCCAGAACATAACGTGGGACCGCTCCTGGCACCGACGGTTCCCGGACAGCTGCTATCCGCTGTGTAAAGCGGGTGGGAGTTTCCACGTAGCCGTCCTCAAAGGCGACCACCCGCAGGCTGCGGCATACCTCCAGCAGCTCACCGGGGCGCAGCAGAAAGTCCGGCCGCGAGGGCTTGCCGACGGTTTCGTTGCCCTGTGCAAAGGTTTCGTAAATCAGCACGCCGCCCGGCGCCAGGCTGGCCAGCAGCGTGGGCAGCAGGGGACGCCACAGGTAGTTGGTGACCACTACCGCGTCAAACTCGCGGCCGGCAAAAGGCCAGGGGCCGGCTTCGATGTCGGCGACTACCTTCTCGCAGCTGTCTGCCGGAATTGCTATGGATTCAATAGCTGCTTGCGCCCGGTCTACAAGGGTCAACAGGTGTTTTTGCTTGTAAAACAACCAGGCATGGCGGCCCTGGCCGCAAGCCACGTCGAGTACCCGGCCGCCGGGTCGCACCAGGTGCGACCAGCGCTGCACCCAGGCTGATGGGGCTTCGGTTCCGTGCGGACTCATGGGCCGGGGATCGGTGTTCAATGCGGTTTGACCTCGTCCTTGAGCGCTGCCAGCGCCATGGACTCCACGGCGCCGGGCGCCAGCAGCTTGAACCAGCGCCCAAGTTTGCCTTTGGCGGTCATCACCACCTCGCGCTCGCGCCTGTCCATGCCTTCGAGGATCAGCCGGGCGCAGGTTTCGACACTCATGGCATCGTCTTCCTTGAGGCCGCTGACGCCGGCCGGCGCACCCGCCGCGTTGAAGCCGCGGTGGCGGATCCGGGTAGCCACCACGCCGGGATAAGCCGTGGTGACACTGACGCCGGCCCCTTTCAGTTCGGCGCGCAGTGCTTCAAAGAACCCTGTCATGGCGAATTTGCTGGCGCTGTAGGCGGTGCGGCCCGGTACGCCCACCAGGCCAGCCAGGCTGGACACCGCCACGATGCTGCCGCTGCTTTGCTTCAAATAAGGCAGGGCGGCATGGGTGCACCAGACGCTTCCCCACAGGTTGATGCGCATCAGGTCTTCGTACCAGCCCAGGTCGTCGGTTTTGACATCTTCAAACAGGGCCTGCGCCGACATGCCGGCGTTGTTGATCAGGGCGTCGATCCGGCCGAATGCCTGGATGGCGGCGCTGATCAGCGCGCGGCATGCGGCCGGGTCGGAGACATCGGTCCTGACTACCAGCGTGGCAGCGCCGCTGGCCTGGCATTGGGCGGCAACGCTGCCCAGGGCCTCTTCGTTGCGTGCGGCCAGCACCAGCGCCACTGCGGCGCCGTGGCGCTGCGCCAGCTGGCGCGCCATTTCGGCGCCGATGCCGTCCGAAGCGCCCGTGATCACAATGGTTTTCATGGCCAGGTTGTCCCCTGTTGATCGAGACGGAAGACTACCACCGTTTGCATTGCCATCCGGCTACTTGCCGGACGCTGGGCAATCCCTTAACCTGTGCATCTGAGTCAGGCCAACCCAACGGGCGCAGACGCCGCGTCCGGCACCCAGGAGCGCGCCATGTCCCCTTCTCCTTCGCCGGTTCATCCGGCCGTCCTTGCCTTGCGCACGCTGGCCCTGGTCGGCGCAGCGGCCAGCGGCAAAACCACGCTGGTCGAGGCTTTGCTGCACAAGGCGGGGGCGATCGGTGCGCCAGGCAGCCTGGAGCGCGGGACCACGGTCAGCGATTTCGACCCGCTGGAGCGCCGGGCCCAGCACTCGCTGCACTCGGCCCTGGTCCATCTGCAGCATCAGGACACACGCATCCACCTGATCGACACGCCCGGCGCGCCGGACTTTCTGGGGCAGGCGCTGCCCGCGCTGGAAGCGGTGGAGACGGCGGCCCTGGTGGTCAGCGCCTCCAGTGGCCTGGAACTCATGAGCGGCCGCATGATGGACTGGGCCGCCAGCCGTGGCTTGTGCCGCATGGTCATCATCAACAAGATCGATGCGCTGGGCATTGACCTTCCCGGCCTGCTGACGGCCATCCAGGCCGCCTTCGGCAAGGAGTGCCTGCCGCTGAACCTCCCCGCGGCGGGGGGGACGCGCGTGGTGGACTGCTTCTTCAACCCCGCCGGCGAGTCCGATTTTTCCAGTGTCGCGCTGGCGCACCGCGCGCTGGTCGAGCAGGTGGTGGAAGTGGATCCGGCCTTTGTCGAGCGTTACCTGGAGGAAGGTGATGTCGATCCACAGGAACTGCATGCGCCGCTGGAGCAGGCACTGCGCGAGGGGCACCTGATTCCGGTCTGCTTTGTGTCGGCACGCAACGGTGCCGGCGTGGCCGAACTGCTCGAGGTGATGGTCAAATTGCTGCCGAATCCGGCCGAGGGCAACCCGCCGCAGTTTTTGCGCGGCGAGGGTGCTGCCGCGGTTCCGGTGCAGGCCGAGCCTGATCCGGCCAAGCATGTGCTGGCCCATGTTTTCAAAGTCACTGTCGACCCCTATGTCGGCAGGATGGGGATCTTTCGCGTGCACCAAGGCACCGTCACGCGTGACAGCCAGCTCTACATCGGCGATGGGCGGCGGCCATTCAAGGTTGGCCACCTGTTCCGGCTGCAGGGCAAGGAACACACGGAAATTGCCAGCGCCGGGCCGGGCGAATTGTGCGCGGTGGCCAAGGTGGACGAGATCCATTTCGACGCGGTGCTGCACGATGCCGCCGAGGACGAACACATGCACCTCAAGCCGCTGGGCTTTCCGGTGCCGGTGCATGGGCTGGCCCTGGCGCCGAAACGCCGCGGCGACGAGCAGCGCATGTGGGACCTGGTGCAGAGGCTGGTCGATGAAGACCCCTGCCTCAGGCTGGAGCATGTGGCGCAGACCAATGAAACGGTTGTTTACGGGCTTGGTGAACTGCACCTGCGCACCCTGATTGAGCGCTTGACTGAGGTCTACAAATGCGAGGTCGACACGCGGCCACCGCGCATCGCCTACCGCGAAACGGTCACCGCGCCGGCCGTCGGCCACCACCGCCACAAAAAACAAAGCGGCGGCGCCGGTCAGTTCGGTGAGGTGTTCCTGCGCATCGAGCCGCTGGCGCGCGGTGCCGGTATCGAGTTTGTCGACCAGGTCAAGGGCGGCACGATTCCGGGCCAGTACATTCCTGCGGTTGAAAAAGGCGTGCGCCAGGCGCTGGACGGCGGCGTGGTCGCGGGCTTTCCGGTGCGCGATGTCCGGGTGGTGGTGTACGACGGCAAGCACCACAGCGTGGACAGCAAGGACATCGCCTTTGCGACGGCCGGACGCAAGGCGGTGATCGAAGCTGTGCGTGCCGCATCACCCGTGGTGCTGGAGCCCATCGTCAACGTCGAGATCACCGCGCCGGAGGCGGCCATGGGCGACATCACCGGCGACCTGTCGTCGCGCCGCGGCCAGGTCAGCGGCACGCGCGGGCTGCAACTGGGCACGCTGGCCGTGCTGGGCCAGGTGCCGCTGTCCGAATTGAACGGTTACCAGTCGCGGCTCAATGCGCTCACGGGCGGGCAGGGCGCCTACACGCTGGCCTTCAGCCATTACGAGGCCGTGCCGCCGCCGGTGCAGCAGCAATTGGCCGGGCAGTACCGGGTGCGTGACGAGGAGTAAGGGGAGGGCTTAAAAGCAGGCCCAGATCTGGTCAGCCAGCGTCAGCAGAAAATCGGGCCGCAAATACAGCGCAAACACGCCCAGCGTGGCCGCAATGGCCAGCGCATACAGGGCGAGTTTGCGGGCCATGTCAGGCACCTTGGGGCAACCGGCCCGCAACCGGCCGCTCGATGGCCGCCTCGCGCACCGGCAGGTTGACCAGCGCGGCAAGGACACCCAGCCCGATGGCGATGTACCAGACGATGTCGTAACTGCCGGTGCGGTCGTACAGGTAGCCGCCCAGCCACACACCCATGAAGGAGCCGATCTGGTGGCTGAAAAAGATGAAGCCACTGAGCATGGACAGGTGCTGGATGCCGAAAATCTGTGCCACGACAGCGTTCGTCGGCGGCACGGTAGACAGCCACAACAGGCCCATCAGGCTGGCAAAAATATAGACGCTGGCCGGGCTCAGGGGGGCTGCGAGGAACACGGCGATGACGACAGACCGCGCGAAGTAAATGAAGGCGAGGATGTTCTTCTTCGCCAGCCTCTGGCCCAGGGCGCCGGCCGCATAGGTGCCGAACACGTTGAACAGGCCGATCAGGGCCAGCGCGTAGCTGGCGACCTGCGGCGAGAGTCCCTTGTCCCGCAGGTAGCTCGGCATGTGCACCCCGATAAACACCACCTGGAAACCGCAGACGAAATAGCCGGCCATCAGCAGCTGGAAGCTCGGGTACTTGAAGGCTTCCTTGAGCGCCTGCAGGATGGTCTGTTCCCGAGGCGGCACCTGGCCCGGACCAAAGCGGGTTTCGCGCAGGCCGATGGCCAGTGGCGCGATCAGCAGCACCGCTGCGCTCAGCACCAGCAGCGCTTCCTTCCAGCCCAGGCCGCTGATCAGGAAACCTTCCACCGGGACCATCAGGAACTGCCCAAAGGAGCCGGCTGCCGCGGCGACGCCCATGGCCCAGGAACGCTTTTCAGCCGGAATGTTGCGGCCGATGACGCCATAGATCACGGCATAGGTGGTGCCCGCCTGCGCCGCGCCTATCAGCACACCGGCCGTCAGTGTGAACAGCAGCCCGCTGGGTGACAGCGCCATGCCCACCAGACCCAGCGCATACAGCACCGCGCCGCCCGCAATGACGCGAAAGGCGCCGAAGCGGTCGGCCAGCATGCCGGCAAAAATGCCGAACACCCCCCAGGACAGGTTCTGGATGGCGATGGCAAAGGCGAAGGTTTCGCGGGTCCAGCCCTGAGCCTGGGTAATCGGCTGCAGCCACAGGCCGAAACCGTGGCGTATGCCCATGGACAGGGTGACGATGGCGGCGCCGCAGATGAGCACCTGGGCGATGGAGAGGTTTCGGCTCGGAGATTGCATGCAGCGAATGTACCCAATGGTGCCGCTTTCCGCTTTTGAAAGTTTTTGCAGCCATTGATGCGAGCCGGGCATGGGTTTCGGCGTGGTGCAGATGAAAAGCTGTATATTCATCCAGTTATAAAATCATCCGGGTCTACAATCCACCCTCCCATGGCGACCAAACTACCCAACGACTATTCCGAAGGCTCGATCCGCGTGCTCAAGGGCCTGGAGCCCGTCAAGCAGCGGCCGGGCATGTACACGCGCACCGACAACCCCCTGCACATCATCCAGGAGGTGCTGGACAACTCCGCCGACGAGGCGCTCGCCGGCCACGGCAAGAAGATCAAGGTCACGCTGCACACGGACGGCTCGGTCAGCATCGAGGACGACGGACGCGGCATTCCCTATGGCATGCACCCCGAGGAAAAGGCGCCGGTGATCGAGCTGGTGTTCACCCGCCTGCACGCGGGGGGCAAGTTCGACAAGGGACAGGGCGGGGCTTACAGCTTTTCCGGTGGCCTGCACGGCGTCGGCGTCAGTGTCACCAATGCCTTGTCCAAACGCCTGGAGGTGAGCTCTTATCGTGACGGCATGGCCGCCACCCTGGTGTTCAGCGGAGGCGACGTCATCGAGAAGCTGCAAGTGCGCAAGCAGGTCGAGGGCGACCGCAAGTCCGGCCTCACGGTACGTGCGTGGCCGGACAGCAAGTATTTTGAAGCCTCGGCCCTGCCCATGGCCGAGCTGACCCACCTGCTGCGCAGCAAAGCCGTGCTGATGCCCGGCGTCACCGTGACGCTGGTGGTCGAAAAAACCAAAGAGGTGCAGACCTGGATCTACAAAGGTGGCCTGCGTGACTACCTGATGCAGACGCTGAATGCCGATCCGGTGATTCCGCTGTTCGAGGGCGAGGGTTTCGCCGATGCCTCGCATGACAGCTTTGCCGAGGGCGAAGGCGCCCAATGGTGTCTGGCGTTCACTGAAGACGGCCAGCCGGTGCGCGAGAGTTTCGTCAACCTGATTCCGACCAGCGCCGGCGGCACGCATGAAAGCGGCCTGCGCGACGGTGTTTTCCAGGCCGTCAAGAGTTTCATCGAGCTGCACTCGCTGCTGCCCAAGGGCGTGAAGCTGCTGCCGGAAGACGTCTTTGCCCGAGCCAGTTATGTGCTCTCCGCCAAGGTGCTGGACCCTCAGTTCCAGGGCCAGATCAAGGAGCGGCTCAACTCGCGCGATGCGGTGCGGCTGGTTTCCAGCTTTGTGCGCCCGACGCTGGAGCTGTGGCTGAACCAGCATGTCGACTACGGCAAAAAACTCGCCGAGCTGGCCATCAAGGCGGCGCAAACCCGCCAGAAAGCTGGCCAGAAAGTTGAAAAACGCAAAGGCTCGGGCGTGGCCGTGTTGCCCGGCAAGCTGACCGACTGCGAAAGCCGCGATCTGGCGCACAACGAAGTCTTCCTGGTCGAGGGCGACTCGGCCGGCGGCAGCGCCAAGATGGGCCGCGACAAGGAAAGCCAGGCCATCCTGCCGCTGCGCGGCAAGGTGCTCAACACCTGGGAGGTCGAACGCGACCGGCTGTTTGCCAACACCGAAATCCACGACATCGCGGTCGCCATCGGGGTCGACCCGCACGGCCCCAACGATTCGCCCGACCTCAGCGGCCTGCGCTACGGCAAGATCTGCATCCTCAGCGATGCCGACGTGGACGGTTCCCACATCCAGGTCCTGCTGCTGACCCTGTTTTTCCGCCACTTCCCCAAGTTGATCGAAAGCGGCAACATATTTGTGGCCAGGCCGCCGTTGTTCCGGGTGGACGCGCCGGCGCGTGGAAAGAAGCCCGCATCGAAGGCGTACGCGCTGGATGAAGGTGAGTTGATCGCCATTCTGGACAAATTGCGCAAGGAAGGCGTGCGCGAAGGGGCTTGGGCCATCAGCCGTTTCAAGGGCCTGGGCGAAATGAATGCGGAACAATTGTGGGAAACCACACTCAATCCTGATACCCGTCGGCTGTTGCCGGTGCAACTCGGCAACTTCGACTTTGCCCAGACCGAAAGTCTGGTGACCAAATTGATGGGCAAGGGCGAAGCCGCGGCGCGGCGCGAATTGATGGAACTTCACGGTGATGCCGTGGAGATCGATATTTAAAGGACCTTCATGCGCGATCCGCGGACTTCTGCAGCATGGGCTGCCTGATGCATAAAATGTGGCTCCAGCCCTTGTGGCGCGGGCGCAGACAGCTATCATTTTTGATGGCTGCTGCCGCCATGCTGCTGGGCGCCGAGTCTGTGCGCGCCGATGTCTGGGGTTATGTGGATGACAAGGGCGTGGCCCATTTCTCGGCCGAACGGCTCGATGAGCGCTACCAGCTGTTTTTTCGCGGCGGCGAGACTTTCGACACCAGCCGTGGACGGCGTGCTTCTTCGGGCACTTTCGGCAGCGGCAGCTCCGGTGCACCGCCCAAGATCCTGGCCTTCTTCGACGTTTCGCCGAACTACAAGGCGGTCAAGCATTTGCTGCGTGAAGCGGCGGCGGTCAACGATATCGACTACGAGCTGCTGCAGGCGCTGATTGCCACGGAGTCGGGCTTCAACACCCATGCGGTATCGCCCAAGGGTGCCATTGGCCTGATGCAGCTGATGCCGCCCACCGCCCAGCGTTATGGCGTGCGTGCCGACAAGAATTCGCCGATCGAGAAGAAGCTGACTGATCCGAAGACCAACATCCGTGCCGGCTCGCGTTACCTGCGCTACCTGATCGACATGTTCCCCGGCCAGCTGGAACTCGCGGTGGCGGCTTACAACGCAGGCGAAGGTGCGGTCCAGCGCGCCGGCAACAAAATCCCCAACTACCCTGAAACAAAAAACTACGTCAAGACCGTGATGCAGCTGTACGGCCACCTGACACCGCCCAGCGTGATTGGCGATGCGCGCCGCTCCGGCCGCGTGAGGATGGAAATGATGGGCGGCAGCAAAGTGTCGTCCAGCCCGGCCACCGGAGGCGCCATCGGGCGCGGCAACCAGTTGCCGGCGCTTGTGGTGCAGAGCCCGGTCGCGCCGGAGTTCAGGGTCGAACGCGACTGAATGTCCAGCGCGCGGTGTGCGATTCGCGTGGGCTTCGCGACCCGAAGTAGCGCCGGCGCCGAGGCCATAATCCCCTGCGACAGCCCGCCGGACCGGCGGCCAGGCCCAATTTCCTCTTCTCCTCTCCTCCCATTTGATACTTTTGCAGTTTGAACCCGATGGACGATCTTTTTACACCCGACCCGCTTTCCAGCCCCGAGTTGCCTGACCAGGAATCGCTGGCCGCTTATGCCCAGCGCGCCTACCTTGAATACGCGCTGAGCGTGGTCAAGGGCCGGGCGCTACCCGATGTCTGCGACGGCCAGAAGCCGGTGCAGCGGCGCATCATGTTCGCCATGGCGCGCATGGGGCTGGGCTTTTCCGGCGCAAATGGCGCCAAGCCGGTCAAGAGTGCGCGCGTGGTGGGTGATGTGCTGGGCAAATACCACCCGCACGGCGACCAGGCGGCCTATGACGCGATGGTGCGCATGGCACAGGATTTCAGCCAGCGTTATCCTCTGATTGACGGACAGGGCAACTTTGGCAGCCGCGACGGTGACGGTGCCGCGGCCATGCGTTACACCGAGGCACGGCTGGCGAAAATCACCACCTTGCTGCTCGATGAGCTTGACGAAGGCACGGTCGATTTCGTGCCGAATTACGACGGTTCGTTTGATGAGCCACGCCAGCTGCCGGCGCGTTTGCCTTTTACGCTGCTTAACGGCGCCAGCGGCATTGCCGTCGGACTGGCGACCGAGATCCCCAGCCACAACCTGCGTGAAGTGGCAGATGCCTGCATCGCTCTGATCAAGACGCCCAAGCTCAGCGATGAAGAGCTGTACACACTGCTCGCCGGGCCGGACTACCCTGGCGGCGGCCAGATCATCTCCAGCACGGCCGACATTGCCGCCGCCTACAGCAGCGGGCGTGGCTCGCTCAAGGTGCGCGCGCGCTGGAAGATTGAGGATCTGGCGCGCGGCCAGTGGCAGCTGGTGGTGCAGGAGCTGCCGCCCGGCGTGAGCACGCAGCGTGTGCTCGAAGAAATTGAAGAGATCACCAACCCGAAAATCAAGGCCGGCAAGAAGGCCCTGAGCCTGGACCAGGTCCAGCTCAAGCAGACCGTGCTGGCCGTGCTCGACGTGGTGCGCGACGAATCGAGCAAGGACGCCGCGGTGCGCCTGGTGTTCGAGCCCAAGACCAGCCGCATCAGCCAGACCGAGCTGATCACCACCTTGCTGGCCCACACCAGCCTGGAGAGTTCGTCGACGATCAACCTGACGATGATCGGGCTGGACGGCAAGCCGACGCAAAAGAACCTGCGGCAGATGCTGCAGGAGTGGATCAGCTTCCGCCAGACCACGATAGAGCGGCGCTCGCAGCACCGCCTGAACAAGGTGCTGGACCGCATCCACATCCTCGAGGGCAGGCAACTGGTTCTGCTTAATATCGACGAGGTGATCGCCATCATCCGCCAGGCAGAGGAGCCCAAGGCTGCGCTGATCGCGCGCTTCAATCTGAGCGACCGGCAGGCCGAAGACATTCTTGAAATCCGCCTGCGCCAACTGGCCAGGCTGGAAGCCATCAAGATCGAGCAGGAACTCAAGGGCCTGCGCGAAGAGCAGGGCAAGCTCGAGGAAATCCTCGGCAGCCCGGCGACCCTGCGCCGCCTGATGATCAAGGAAATCGAGGCCGATGCCAAGCAGTTTGCCGACCCGCGCCGCACCCTGATCCAGGCCGACAAAAAAGCCGTGCTTGAAGTCAAGGTGATCGACGAGCCGGTGACGGTGGTGGTCAGTGCCAAGGGCTGGGTACGCGCACGCAGCGGCCACGGCCATGACGCGGCCAGCTTCGCTTTCAAGTCGGGTGATGGCCTCTACGGCACCTTCGAATGCCGCACGGTGGATAGCCTGCTGGTGTTCGGTACCGCGGCCAAAGGAACGGGCCGGGTGTATTCGATTCCGGTTGCCATGCTGCCCGGTGCGCGCGGCGACGGCCAGCCGGTCACCACGCTGATCGAGCTCGAAACCGGCACGCACCCGGCGCATTATTTTGCCGGCCCGCCAACTGCCACGCTGCTGCTCAGCGGCAGCGGGGGCTACGGTTTCCTGGCGACGGTGGAAAACATGACATCGCGCCTCAAAGCCGGCAAGGCCTTCATCAGCTGTGGCGAAGGCGAATCGATCTGCAAGCCATCCCTTGTGTCCGGCAGCAGCGGCGCCGTGCCCCTGAACCCGGCCACCCATGTGGCCTGCGCTTCCACCGGCGGCCGCATCCTCACCTTCGAGATCAACGAACTCAAGACCCAGCCGGCCGGCGGCCGCGGCCTCATGCTGATTGACCTGGACGCCAAGGACACCCTGGCCGGCGCCGCGGCTTACACCCGCAGCGTGAAGATCGAAGGCATTGGCCGGGGCGGCAAGGTACGCGAGGAAACACTGGAGATCCGCAGCCTGAACAACGCGCGTGCTGCACGTGCACGCAAGGGGAAGGCGGCGGACCTGGGCTTCAAACCGGCGGCGATTTCGCGGGTTGAATAGGGGGAGCTGTTTGCTATCTGTTTGATAGCTGATTGTGTCCGTGGGATAGGGGCTATTGGCCAGTTTGTCTCTTGAGTTCGAGCAGTGAGCTGGTGCGGGCTTTTGTTTGCTGGTCTGCGGTTTGCCAGCAAGCCGGGACTCGCCCCGGCGGGCGACTTACTTTTCTTTGCTTCGCCAAA
>CAZIYA010000031.1:0-18305 GCA_964543355.1 uncultured Polaromonas sp. | reverse complement strand
GCGCGTGGCCGATGGCGTTGCGCACGTAGATGCGGTCCAGCTGCAGCACGGGAAAACGCGCGGGGAAGGTGCGCGCGGCCTTGCCATTGGCCTGCACAAACACCTCGTGCATGCCGGCGCCCTGCTCGAGCACATCATGGGCGCGGCGGCGCCAGTCGTTGAAGTCGCCCGCGGCAATCACCGGTGCGGTGGCGGGGATGTCCTTGTGCACCATGTCGCACAACATGCCGAGCTGTTTGATGCGGTGCGACTCGGCCAGGCCAAGGTGCACACAGATGGCGTGGACGTGGGTGTCGCGGCCCGGCACCTCCAGCACGCAGTGCAGCAGGCCGCGCCGCTCGGGGCCGCTGATGGACACGTCGCGGTTCTCGAAATGGACGATGGGGAACTTCGACAGCACGGCGTTGCCGTGATGGCCGTTGGTGTAGACGGCATTGCGGCCGTAGGCAAACTGCGGCCAGATGGTGTCGGCCAGGAATTCATAGTGCGGCGTGGCCGGATAGTTGGCCACCCGGCTTTCATGGCGCGCGTGGGTGCCGGTCACTTCCTGCAGGAAGACGACATCGGCGCCGACCGTGCGCACCGCTTCGCGCAGCTCGTGCAGGATGAACTTGCGATTGAAGAAGGTGAAGCCCTTGTGGATGTTGACCGTCAGCACCTTGACGGAAAAACTCAGCGCGGCGGTGGCGATGGCCTGCCGGGTTTCGGCCAGCGCATCGGCATCATCGCGAACGGACTCCACCACGGCAGCGGCTTCGTTGGGCTGGATCAGGGATTGGGGTGGAAGCATGAGGCGGGCAGGAAATGACTCAGGAGGGGCACAGAAGGGATGGAAACGGCAAAAATCCATTGTCTCGCGGCTGGACGCCAAATAACTGTAGGACAGCAAGCTAAATTATGGTGTGTAGTGCGTGTCGCCCGCTTATGTGAAGCTTTGTAAAGGCCAGTGTCCTACGCGAGACGAAGCGGCTTTCCGGCATCTCCGGGCTCGTGCGGGCGCTAAATTGAAATCAACCAGTCCCGATGCGGGGGCCGGTTCCCGCAGACGCTTTCACCGGCCCTGCAGGATGGCAGCCAACCCGGAAGTCAAGATTGTCCGGGCTGCCTGGTTTAACAACAGGAGTTTTGAAATGAACAAGTTTTCCATGCGATCCATCCCTGCCGCTGCGGCCCTGGTCGCCACGCTGGCTTTTTCCGCCCATGCCCAGATAGGTGTCGGCGTGAACTCCGGTGTGCGCACGGGTGTCAACACCAATATCGGCAGTGACGTCCGTGCCAATGCAGGCGTTGGCGTGAATGCCGAAGCCTCTTCCATGGGCACGGCCACACGCAGCGATTCCTCGGCCGGCGTCAACACCGATACCCGTGTCGGTGCGCAGACCTCGGGCAGTGGCGTCAAGGGCACGGTCAGCCGCGCGGCCAACAAGACCGAAAACGCAGTGGAACGCGGTGCCCGCGCAACCCAGCGTGGCGCAGGAAAGGCCGTGGACGCAGTGGGCAATGTGGCCCGCCGCGCTGACCGCCGCATCAAGAACGCGCTGCCGGCCGACGCCCAAGGCAGCGGCCAGGTGAACGTACAAGGTTCCGGCAACGTCGAGGCCAAATAAGCCCAGGTCGAAACAGGCACAAGCGGTCCCGCGGGGCCGGGCTGGCGGACAGGTTCTGCTAGCCCGGCCCTGTTTTTTTGTCCACTCGACGGGCCGGGCCCCCGCGCTCTGCCGTATGCTGCGGCTGCTTCCTGCAGCCGCCTGAAAGGATTTCGCCATGTCCCGCGCCATACTCGAGGAGTCCCGCATCCATCCGGCCATCCAGGGCAAGATCGCCCGGCATGAGGAGGGCATCGTGCGGGAAGTGCAGGCCGCCATTGCGGCGCATCCCGTGGTGGTGGTCGGCATGGGCATGAACCCTTTTCCACGCAAGGCGCGCCGCGCGCTGGACGCAGCAGGCGTGGCCTACCACTACCTCGAATATGGCAACTAGCTGAACACCTGGCGTGAACGCAATGCGCTCAAGATGTGGACGGGCTGGCCGACTTTTCCGCTCGTGTTTGTGCGCGGCACCCTGATAGGCGGTGCAGCCGATCTGGACCGGCTGATCGCCAGCGGTGAACTCAAGGCCTTGCTGGGCGCCTGAGGCCGGCCTCAGGCGGGGGCCGTTAGCGACAGGCGTTGGGCTTTTCCCTTCAAGCAGGGGCCGCGGGTCTGGCTCTGCCAGCCCGCAGGCGCAGCGCCCCCTCGGGGGGCAGAGAGCTACGCGTAGCGAGCGAACGTGGGGGCTCTATTTCCGCCGTGGGCGGGCAAGGCCCTTGTCGGGCTGCGACAGTGTTCCGGCTCGCAGCTCCCTGACGGCGTTGGCCACGGCCCCGGCCACGTTGCGCACCTCAGCCTGCAGGCCTTCGTCGGCATCGAGCGCCTCGTGGCTGGTGGCATAGGGTTGGTAGTAGCCCACATAACGGTCCAGCCGCGCCTGGCTGCCGGCGTCCACCAGCCCCATCCAGTCGAGCCAGTCCGACAGGCCGCGCCGCGTGCCTTCGATGCCCGCCACATCGCCATGCACCACCAGGCCATAAACGCGGCCAGCCAGGTGCTGCGGGGAGTCCCAGCCTTTCATTTCCAGCGCCTTGGCTTCTTCGGGCTTCTTGCCGTGGGTGCTGGTCGGGTCCGGGTTGCCACCGTCGGCGCAGACCAGGCGGTCCATCATGAGTTTGAGCGGACTGGGTGACTGGTACCAGTAGACCGGCGTCACGATGATGACCGCGTGCGCCGCCGTCCAGCGTTCGTAGATCTCGTTCATCCAGTCGCTGGTCTGCCCCTGCGCATGGTTGGGGTAGCAGCTGCAGGGCCAGTGGCACAGCGGCATGGCAGTGGCCACACAGCCTTTGCAGGGGTGGATGTTCAGGTGGTAACTCGAGGTGAGCCAGCTCAGGTCGAGCACGTCGGTTTCGATCTGCGCCTGCTGCAGGGTCTGCTCCGCCCACTGCAGCATGCGGAAGGTTTTGGAGATTTCGCCGGGGCAGGTGCCGTCGTTGCGCGCCGAGCCGCAGACCAGCAGCACGCGGGAGGGCGTGGCGGGATTGCGCCAGGCCGCCTGCGCCTTTTCAATGCGGTCCTTCGCAGCCAGCCAGTCGATGGAGAGTTCGTACTCGGGGTCGGCGTAGCCGGGGCCGGCCTTGCGCGTGCGCGGTGCCTTGCGCCCTTCCTGGTAAGCCTCCCAGGCAATTTGCTCGACTCGCGAGAGCGCCTTTTCTTCGGCCTGGAAAGCCGGGTCCATGAACGACTCCATGAAGCGTTCATGAAACACATCGCGCGACAAAACGGCAGGCGCCTGGCCTTTGCGGACTTCGGTCATAGCGCCAGTTTAGGCAGGCTGCACGGTGTCCCTGCCGGTTCTGGATTTTGTCCTACGCGGGCTGGAGAAGCTGTCCGTCCAGTGAAAATGGCAATAAAAATGGGCGTTGGCCCAGCTACGATAAGCGCAACCAGCTCCTGAAAGCATAGCGCGCTTCACTTTGACCCGGCCATGAAAAAGGCCTGCGCCACACCCGGAAAGGGCGCGGCGCAGGCCAGGGTCAGGCTGCGGGTTCTGGCCGCTCAGCCTTTGGGATGCTGGCCGTGGTGGCCATGGTGGCCTTTGCCGCCCATGCCACCCATGCCGCCTCGGCCCATGCGCTGGCTGTCAAAGGTTTTTTGCTGCTCGGGGCTGAGCGCGGCGTAGAAGGCCTTGGTGGCGTCGCCGTGCTTGTCCATGGCGGCGTTCATTTCGGCCATGCGCTGGGCACGCAGTTCGCGCATCTTGTCGATGCGCTGGGGCGTGGTCAACTTGTCGAACTCGGCTTTCATGGCGGCACGGTCGGGACGGGCGCCGCGAACCGGTGGCTGCATGGAGGCGGTGTAGGCGGACCAGGCGCCTTCCTGTGCCGGTGTCAGGGCCAGCTTGGCCTTCAGGTCGGCCTGGTGCTTGGCGATACGTGCCTGCATTTGGGCCGGGTCGTGACGGCCCATGCGCTCGCCTTTGGGGCTGGCGGCTGGGGCCGAAGTGGCTGCGGGTGCCGCAGGCGCAACGGTTTGCGCCGTGGCAGCCAGGCCCGCGGTGGCCATGATGCCGGCCAGCAGCAGGGTGTTGACAGATTTCAGTGGTTTGAACATGGAGGTCATCAAAGCTTCCTTTCAGTAGAAGACAAGCCCTGCTGCCGGGAATGGCGTCAGGTTGAAGGGAAGTTTGCGCGGGCTGTGTAAGTGCGTCATGACGCCAGCGTAAAGTTTCTTTGCAGATCGCTGCATGCCTTTTGCTGCCGTGGAGCTGGAAGTGAGAGGGGAGAATGGAAAGTGCCTGCAGCCCTTATGGAATAGGCGCAGACAGCTATGAAAAAAGGAGCAATCAGGCGTTGGTGCCGTGCCCGAGCGTCATGAGTTCGGGTGAGAGGTGTTCCCAGGCCATGTCGAAACCCGGTGTCTGGCGCAGCGGTGGTGGTGCATGGCTGCGCAGCGCCCAGTGGGCGCCGGCGGTCACGCTGTCGATCACGGGCACACTCACGCCGGGCTGGATGCCGGCGGCCATGCCTGCCAGGCCGGCGCCGCCGAGGATGACGGTCTGCGCGCCGAGCTGGCGCACGGCATCGCGGCAGGCCTGCGTCAGCAGGCTGTGTGCGGCCTCGGGGTCGGCGGCGAGTTCGGCGCCGGTCGGAACCACGGTGTGGATGCCTCCGAGCGAAGGCGCATGGCCCAGCGCCTGCGCCAGCCGGGCCAGCATGGGCCCCCAGCGTTCGCCGCCGGTGACGATGGCGAAGCGCCCATGGCGCGCGGCTTCAATGAAAGCCGCCTCGGCCAGCCCGGTGACGGGCACCGGGCTGCTTTCGCGCAGTGCCAGCAGGCCGGGGTCGCCGAAGCAGCCGATCAGGACTGCATCGGGTGCAGGTTCAGGCGCGCTCAGCGCCGCAGCCCAGGCGTCCAGCGTGGCGTGAGCCGCTACGGCATAACTGGCTTCGTCGGCGATGTAGGGTGCGCCGAAACGCGCGGTGACGGTGCGCACCCGCACATGCAGCCCGACCGCAGCCTGCACATGGGTTTGCAGCAGCGCACTGACCGACGCCGAGGTGTTGGGGTTGATGACGAGTAATTGCCGCATCAAACTCAGGCCGTACCAGAGCCAACAGCCGCGCGGTCCCCGTCTTGACCAGTCGGGGCCGCGGAACCGGCTTCGCCGGGCCGCAGGCGCAGCGCCCCTTTTCTTCGTGCAAGGGGCAGCGCACCGCCGAAGGCACGCGAAGCGACGAGCGTGGGGGCCATATACCTTAGCTGAACAGCGCGGCCAGGTCGGGTGCGGCGTCCGCCGGTGGCGTGAACTGCAGTTGCGACTCCAGTCGCGTCAAATGCTCGTGCATGCGGCGCGCGGCCTCGGGCGCGTCGCGCAGCGTGATGGCGTCCAGCAGCGCGCGGTGTTCGCGGCAGCCGCAGGCGGTGGCTTCCTCGCGCTCGCGCGCATGGGCCGGGCTGTAGGTCATGAGGATCAGCGAGGTGCGCGACGTCAGCTCGCGCAGGATGCGGCCCAGGGTCTGGTGGCCGGCGCGTTCAGCAATGTGCAGGTGGAAGTCCCCCGAGAGACGGATGGCGCGGCGCATGTCGCCGGCCAGGCGTGCGGCGTCCTCGTCAGCGATACATTGCTTGAGGCACAGGATGTCGGCCTTGCCGGCGCGTGCGATGAACAGCTCGACCAGCCGTGGCTCGATCAGGCGGCGCGCCTCGAAAACCTCGCGCGCTTCCTGCTCGCTGGGCTGGGCGATGGTGGCGCCGCGGTTCGGCGTGAGCGTGACCACCTGCTCGTTGGCCAGGCGCACCAGCACAGGCCGCACGCGGGTGCGTGACACGCCAAAGGCTGCTGCCAGCTTGTCCTCGACCAGCTTGGTGCCGGGCGGCAGCCGGTGGTCGAGGATGGCCGACACCACGCGCTCGTACATTTCGCTGTCGCTCAATGCCGGCGGGACGATGTCGTTCATGGCGCGGCCTTTTTCTGGCGCTTGCCCAGCCACAGGGCCAGGCCGACGGCCACACCCATGACCGCGAAAGACACGATGGTGGTGACGGTGCCCAGCGCGTAGATGGAAGGCGTGGTGACGGTGGAGGTCAGACCCTGCAATTCGAGAGGCAGGGTGTTGACGTCGCCAATGGCCTGCGAGGTGCGGGCAATCTCGTCCCAGCTCAGGGTGAAGCCGAACATGCCGATGCCGACCACCGAAGGGCCAATCAGCGGCAGCACCACGTGACGGAAGGCCTGCCAGGGCGTGGCGCCGAGATCGCGCGCGGCTTCTTCATAGGCGGGGTTGAAACGGTTGAACACAGCGAACATGATAAGCAGGCCAAAAGGCAGCGTCCATGTCAGGTGCGCGCCCAGCGCCGATGTCATCAGGCCCAGCGCCGTGCCGTAGTTCTCCAGCATGCTGTCGGGCAGCACGGCCTTGATGCCGCTGTCGAGCAGGCGGAACTGCAGGCCTATGCCCAGCGACACGATGATGGACGGCATGATCAGGCTGGCGACGGTGATGAAAAACAGCGCATTGCCGCCCGTGAGTTTCTTGCGGAAGGCCAGGCCGGCCAGCACCGAGAGCACGACGGTCAGCAGCATCACCACGCCGCCCAGCATCAGCGAACGCAAAAACGCCGCACCGATGTCCACCGTGCCCAGGCCCTCGGCCAGCTTGTAGAACCAGTGCAGCGAGACACCGCGCATCGGAAAGGTCAGGCCGCCCTCGGGCCCCTGGAAACTGAGCACAAAGATGGTCAGCATGGGCCCGTACATGAACAGCACGAACAAGGCGAAAACAATCGCCAGCGGCCAGAAGCCGGGAGAGCGTTGTTCACCGATGCGTTGGCTCATGCTTGTTGCTCCCTGGCTGCTGTCGGGCGCATCGGGCAGCCCGCTGCGCGAATGTCCCCCGGCTTCGCCTCCTCCCTGATTTCGCTCCGCGGGCTGCCCGATACCCTCGCCAAGGGCGATGCAATGCGGATGACATACGAGGTGGCGGACGTGCTCCTTCCCTTCAAGCAGGGGCCGCGGGTCCGGCTCCGCCGGCCCGCAGGCGGAGCGGCCCCCTCGGGGGGCAGGGCGCTACACGCAGTGAGCAACCGTGGGGGCACAGGCCTTGGGGTCACAACTCTTTCCTTATATCGACGAGTCGGGTGAGGCCCCAGATGATCATCAGCACAATCGCCAGCAGGATCACGGCGTTGGCCGCGGCCAGGGGGAACTGCAGGTAGGAGGTCTGCACCTGGATGATCTTGCCGATGGAAGCGATCTGCTGGCCGCCCATCACGCCGATGGTGACGAAGTCGCCCATGACGATGGTGATGACAAAGATGGAGCCGATCAAAATGCCGGTGCGCGACAGCGGAACAATCACGTTCCACAGCGTCTGCCAGCCGGATGCGCCGCTGTCGCTGGCGGCTTCGAGCAGGGATCGGTCTATGCGCATCATGGAGTTGAAAATCGGCACGATCATGAACATGGTGTACAGGTGCACAAAGGCCAGCACCACCGAAAAGTCAGAGAACAGCAGCCACTCGACCGGCTGGTCCACGATGCCGGCTCCGACCAGGCCCTGGTTCACCAGGCCGTTGCGTCCCAGCAGCGGCACCCAGGAGATCATGCGGATGACGTTGGAGGTCCAGAAGGGGACAGTGCAGAGCACGAACAGCGCGGTCTGCATGCCGGGCGAGCGCACATGAAAGGCCAGGAAGTAGGCGACGGCAAAACCGATCAGCAGCGTGATGCCCCACACCAGCAGGCAGAACTTGAGCGTGGAGATGTAGGTGGCCAGCGAGACGCACAGGTCACCGTTGTCGGTGAGTTTGCCGCAGCCTTCGAAGATGGCGAAGTAATTGCGGAAGGTGAAACCGGGAATCAGCTCGTACTCGTTGAAGTTCCAGAAGCTGACCATCAGCACCAGCGCCAGCGGCACCAGGAAAAACAGCGCAAACACCGCCGTGAAAGGCGCCGCCTGCCACCAGGCCTTGATGGCGTGAGCCGGCGGGCTGGCGGCGTGTGTCGGGGCGGTGTGTGTGCTCATGGGTTTTTACATCAGGCGGGTAGCGTGACGGGATTGCGTCGCGAGGGCGCCGCGGCTGGTGCGAGAAGCGCAGCCGTACATCGGTACGGTGAGCATCACAGCGCCGGCCCCGGCGGCCGCAGCAGCAAGACCGTTACGCTGCCACGAATTCGTTCCACTTGCGGACCATGTACTCGTTCTCGTCCATGATCGCGTTCCAGCAGGCGATGCCGCCCATGCGGGCTTCGTAGCTGCCGCCGTCGCGCATGCTGCCGGCCTTGGCCAGCACATCACCATTGGGGCTCTTGATGTCCTGGCTGGCGGGTTTGCCTTCCATCCAGTAGGCCCACTCGTAGGCTTCCATCTTGGCCTTGGCGGTTTCCAGCACGGCGCTGTAATAACCCTGGCGGTTCAGGTAAGCGCCTGCCCAGCCGTCGAGGAACCAGTTGATGAACTCGTAGGCGCCGTCGAGCTTCTTGCCCGACAGCGTGGCGGGCAGGCCGAAGCCGGCGGCCCAGGCACGGTAGCCTTCTTTCAGCGGCTGGAAGTTGCAGGCGATGCCCTTGGTGCGCACGGCGGTGACGGCGGGCGACCACATGGACTGGATCACGACTTCGCCCGAGGCCATCAGGTTGACCGACTCGTTGAAATCTTTCCACAGCGCACGGAACTGGCCGGCCTTCTTGGCCTCGATCAAAGTCTTGATCGTCAAATCGATCTCGGCCTTGGTCATGTTGCCCTTGTCAGGATATTTGTAGATGCCCTTGGCTTCGACCACCATGGCGGCGTCCATGATGCCGATGGACGGGATGTTCAGGATCGCGGCCTTGCCCTTGAACTCGGGGTTCAGCAGCTCGGCCCAGGAGGAGATCGGGCGCTTGATCAGGTCGGGGCGTATGCCCAGGGTGTCGGCGTTGTAGACGGTGGGGATCAGCGACATGAACTGCGTCGGCGACTTGGCAAACACCTTGGACTTTTCGCCTTCAAGGTAAATCACTTTCTTGGGCGCGGTGCCCTGGTCGCCGACGGCCTTGCCGGCCACGGTGCCGTTGGTGAACAGCGAGGTGATCTTGTCGGCGTTCTTGATCTTTTTGGTGTCTATGCCTTTCAGGTTGCCGGTCGGCATAATTTTCTTCAGCGAGAAATACTCGGTGTCGATCAGGTCAAAGCTGTTGGGCGCGGTGACGGCGCGCTTGGTGACGTCGTCGGTGGTAACGGCCACGTACTGGATGGTGATGCCGGTGTCGGCCTTGAATTTCTCGGCAATCGCCTTGTCCTGGTTCACCGCGGTGCCGAGGTAACGCAGGGTGATTTTTTCCTGCGCGTGCACGGCGGGCGCCAGGCCAGTGGCCAGGATGCCGGCCATGCCGGTGAGCAGTGAACGGCGTTGCATGCCGAGGGCTTCGGGTTGGGGATCGATGGTGTCGCTGGACATGGTGGCTCCTTGGTTAAAAACGTGAAACAGGGATCAGGCGCGCAGCGCGTGCGCCGCGTGCCAGGACAGGTGAACGGACTCGCCCATGGCGTAGGGGCGCTGGGCAAAACTGGCTTCGGGCAGCATCACCGAGACGCCCGTGGGGCCGGTGCTGCTGGCGGCATCCAGCCCGAGCAGCACGTAAGTGCCCTGGTACTCGACATCGGTGATCACGGCGCCCATGCCACCAATACCGGCCGCCGGGGCGGTAGGCTCGGCAGGTGCAATCAGCATGTGATCGTTGCGCACGGCGATCTTGCCGGCGCCTGTATCGATCACGTTGTGGCCGCCCATGAACCGCGCAATGAACTCGGTGGCCGGCGCGTTGTACACCTCGTGCGGCGAGCCGACCTGCTCGATCAGGCCCTGGTTCATCACCACCATGGTGTCGGCCAGCGCCATCGCTTCTTCCTGCGAATGGGTCACGTGGACGAAGGTCAGGCCCAGCTCCTTTTGCCAGCGGCGCAGCTCGGCGCGCATCTGGATGCGCAGAAACGGGTCCAGCGCGGACAGCGGCTCGTCGAGCAGCAGTACACGCGGCTGGGTGATCAGGGCGCGCGCCAGTGCCACGCGCTGCTGCTGCCCGCCCGAGAGTTCGCCCGGTTTGCGCAGTGCCAGGTGGCCCATGGCCACGCGTTCCAGCAGGTCCTGCGCCTGCTTGTGGCGGGTGGCCTTGTTGATGCCTTTCATCTTCAGGCTGAAGGCCACGTTGTCCAGCGCCGACAGGTGCGGGAACAGCGCAAAACTCTGGAACATCATGGCGGTGCCGCGCGCGGCGGCCGGTAGCGTCGTGATGTTGCGGTTTTCCAGCAGGATGTCGCCGCTGGTCACGGTTTCGTGACCAGCGATCATGCGCAGCGTGGTGCTTTTGCCGCAGCCCGAGGGCCCAAGCAGGCAGCAGTAGCTGCCGCTGGCGATGCGCAGGTTGATGTTATCCACCGCAGGCGCGCCCTGCGCATAACGCTTGGTCAGTGCAACCAGTTCAACGGCAGCAGGGGCGAGGGGCGTGACAGGGGCCATGCCCCGTCACATGCAGAAGGTGTGCCAACTTTGTACACAATTTTCAGCACTCTTTGTGTACAAAATGCACTGGCATGGTGCGAAAAATGGGACGCGCGGTAGCCGATGCCCCGCTGTGAATCAGATCAGGGCGCGGGGGCCCGCTGGTGTCACTTCATCTTGCAGGTGTTGAACCCCAGCAGGGCATAGGGCGGGCACCAGCCCACCAGGCCGGTTGCCAGGGGAACCACGCCCAGCCAGCCCCACCAGCCGACGGTGCCGGTGGCAGCGAGGCCGATCAGCACCAGCCCGACGGTGATGCGAAGAATGCGGTCGATACCGCCAACATTGCTTTTCATGAAAGGCTCCGGTAGTGAAGAGAGACTTTCTCATTGGGCCTCCGGACGGGGGGCGTGTCCTTGATCTGTGTCAGCCGGCACGCGCGGCGCTGCCCATGCCGGCTGCTCCAGCTCTTCTGCCAGCCGGGCGCGCTGCCGCCTGGGCAGGCCGCGCAGACCAGCGAGCACCCACTGCGCCCGGGCCGTGTTGATTTCCCCGGTTTCTGCCCAGTGGCGCGCCTCCGGCCCCGGGCTATGCAGCATGGCGGCCAGCCAGACAGCTTGTGCCGGCTCCAGCGCATGCGCGCGCCGGCCGAAGTAATGCTGTGCAGCCGCCTCGGCGCCACACAGGCCCGGGCCCCAAGGCGCATGCGCCAGGTAGAGCTGCAGCATGCGCGGCTTGCCCAGCGTCTGCTCCATCTCGACCGCGTACAACAGCTCGCGCAGCTTGCGCACGGGGCTGCGTTCGCCGCCGGTGACCAGCAGTTTGGCCAGCTGCTGGGGCAGCGTGCTGGCACCGCGGCTGATGCGCCCGTCGCGCTGGTTCTGGCGCAACGAGGCGCCGAATTCGGCCAGGTCGTAGCCGGGGTGTTCGTAAAAGCGCTGGTCTTCGGCGGCCACCACGGCGCGGGCCAGCCAGCTGTCGGCCGCGAGCCGGCTGGTGCGCCGGCTACAGGCCGAGCGGGCAGCGGCAAACACTTCGGTACCCAGACCGCTGACCTGGAAACCTTCGACTTGCGGCGACAGGCTCAGGCGGCCATCGGGCAGGCTCAGTTGCGCTTTCAGGGCGAAACGGCCTTCGATGCGGGCGCGCCCCAGCTCGGGAATGGCGGCGCCGAACAGGGCATAGGCGTCTGCGATGGCGCTGGAGGGGAGCTGCAGATGGACCTGCAGTTGCTGGTTGCTCAATTCACCGCGCCAGCTGGCGCGCAATGCGCCCGAGGCCAGCTCGCCGTCGAGCAGCAGGCCTTGCCGGTGCACGCTGAGGCGCAACTCCTGGAGGACCACCCGCTCTTCGCCGAGCCCGGTCGGCGTGACCGTACATGGCGCGCAATGCAGCAGCAGCGTGCGGGTGGGCGCCTGCCAGGCCAGTTGCACAGGGCCGGCGCGTGTTGCAAGCCGGCGGCCGTCCAGCAGCGGCCCGACCCAGGGCGCGGTGGCGAGGCGCAGCATGGTCGGCACGCCGGCCTGCAGTTGCAGCGGACCGGCGCGCAGCGGCACAGACCACTCGCCGGGCAGTGGGGCCAGCACCATTTTTGCTATGAAATAGATAGCTGTCAACGCAGATGCCACAAGGGCCAGCAGCCAAAAAAGCATGAAGACAACGAAACGCAGCGTTTTCACAGCGGGCTCGCGACGGTGATGGCCTGCCATGGCCCTTGCGACTGGCCTAGGGCGGCGGCCCAGTACCAGGCCGAGGTGTCGGTGAAGCCCCGGCCGCCGGCATCGACAATGCGCTCGCAGACCCGCAGGCGCTGCCCGCCGCGGCGCGCTTCAAAGCAGCGCCAGAGCAGCTGCTCGCTGTCCAGCTCGAGCTGCTGGGCTGCGATCTGGTAGCCCAGGCCCTGGTAGCAGTCGGTCGCCGGATGCAGCATGCGGGTGGGCTTGTCCACAGTTCGCACCACCAACACCTGCGTGCCATTGGTCAGGCGGCTTAGCGTGCCCGGAAAGCGTCGTGCAAAACGCTGCTCGACCTCGCTCAGGGCCAGCGGGCGCAGCGCCTGGCCTTGCCACTGCGTGGTGAACTCGCTGCTGCTGGCGGGCTGATGCGGCAGGATGGCAGGGCGGACCCATGCAGCGAAGGCGGCCCACACCATGCACGCGGGCAGCAGCACGACCCACAGGGTTTTGTGGATGACGCGGTTGATGAAGCTGTTTTCAAACATGGCGTGCTTTCTCGGGGCGCGACATCACCCAGGCAACGGCGGTACACACGGCGGCCAGCACCAGCAGGCCCACACCTTCATGTACCCAGCCGGGCACATGGCTGCCCGAGGCTTCGGCGGCCACCAGCACGGTGTTGCGCACGATGTTGCCGCCCAGTACCAGCACGCTGACCGCGGGCAGGCGGGTAAGGAAAGCGCGGTTGCCGCGCGCCAGGTAGAGCGTGACGGCGCAAGCGCTGAAGTAGCCGAACCAGGCCATCTGCACGCCCGAACAGGGCGCGTCCACGATGACCAGCTGGCCATCCACCAGCAGACTGGCACCGCTGCGTTCGACCTCATGGCCGAGCATCAGCAGCCAGCGGCTGGCCTCGGCCGTGACAACACGCAGCGGGTAGCCGGCATAAAACTGCAGTGAGGCCAGCAGCGGCAGCGACAGCACCGACAGACCCAGCACAGGCGCACTGGCCACGCGGGCCGGCAGGAAGGCGCACAGCCCGGCCGCCATCGCAATGAGCGCCAGCAAGGCCACCACCAGCGAGGGCAACCAACCCTGGCTCAGCGTGGAAGCCACCGCGCCGGCCAGCGCCAGCGCCAGCCACACCAGACGCGGCGCGGGCCGCAGGCAGCGGCGCTGCTGCCAGGCCAGCAATGCCAGCGCCGACAGTGCCAGCAGGCCCAGCGGATCGTCGGAGCGGTCCAGCATGCGCTGGCCCATCCACAGCCAGGTGGGCCACAGCGCGGCGGCCAGCAGCGCCAGCCAGATCCATTCGGGCGCGGTGTCGATGCGCACGCCCCAGCGCACAAAGCCGGGCCGCTTGAGCAGGCCTTGCGGCCGGGCCAGCGTGTGAAAGCCGGTAAGGAAAGCCATGGTTGCTGTCCTTCAGGCGGTGAGGCGGGCAGCGTTGTGGCGGCGCTGGCGGCGCGCCAGCATGGCGAGCACCGACAGCATCATGGCCATGCCGGCCCAGGTGGCGGGCTCGGGCGTGCCGGGCACTTCGGCACCTATGGCCAGGTTGCTCACGCCCTGCGGCATGGGCGAGGGCTGGCTCACGCTGGGTGCGTCCAGCGGCTGCGTGTTGCGTACGACCTTGTCCACCGCGAGGAAGCTGGTGTACTGCGTGAGCAGGTTGTATTGCAGGCCGAGCTCGGTGATGCGCGCGCGCTGGGAGTCACCACCTTCGAGCGCTTCCTGGTCGGACAGGCCGGCAATGCGGTGCCGGGCCCACAGGTAACGCAGCGCGGCTGCGTCCTGGTTGCTGCTGCCCATGGGCAGGGCCTGGCGGTAGGGGCCGCTGGCGCTCTGGCCTTCGATGACGAGCTGGCCGCCGGCCTGGCCGCGCCATTTGCCGAAGACCACCACCGGGCGTTCGCCCAGCACGTCGGGCAACTGGGCCGGTTCCACGTCGTACACGTCCATGCCTTCGAAGCGCGCCTTCACGCTGGTGAGCACGGGCGACTCGATCATCTTGCGAAAGCGCGCAGCTTCAGCCGTCGCTTCCGAGGATTTGGTGATGATGAAGGGCTCACCCATGCCGGCGCGGGCCAGGCCTTCCATCAGGTGGCGGTTCACCGAGGAGCCGATGCCGAAAGAGAACAGGTTGGCCTGCGAGAGGTTGCGGCGCACCAGCTCGAAGGCTTCACGCTCCACCGTGACGTAGCCGTCGGTCACCACCACAACAGTGCGCGAGACGTCAGCGGCCTTGGGCTCGGCGTAGACGCGTTTCAGGGCCGGAATCAGCTCGGTGCTGCCGCCGCCGCCCATCTGCACGATGGTGGCGATGGCCTGGTCGATGTTGGCGCGGCTGGCGGGCACCGACTTCGGGCTCAGGAAACGGTTGCTGCCGGCGAACAGCAGCACGTTGAAGCTGTCGCTGGGGCGCAGGCTGCCGATCAGCTCGCGCAGCAGGGCCTTGGAAGTGTCCAGCGGGAAGCCGTGCATGGAGCCGGAGATATCGACCACAAAGATGTACTCGCGCGGGCTGATGGTTTGCGCGGCGATCTGCTTGGGCGGCTCGACCATGGCGAGGAAGAAGTTCTCGCCGTTGCCGGGGTTGCCCTGGTAGAGCATGACGCCGGATTCGATGCGGTCGCCGGCCAACCGGTAGTCGAGGATGAAGTCGCGGTTGTTGGCAGGGCCGCTGCCGGGCTGCAGCGACACGCTGGCGGTCTTGCTGCCTTCGTCGCCGGCTTCCTGGCTTTTTTGCACGTCGATGCTGTGGGAGCTGGAGCGCACTTCCTTCAGTCCGATTGGTGTGGCAAGTTGCACCTTGATGTCGAAGGCCGTGGCCGAGGGCTGGCCAGCCGGCAGGTAGGGCTTGGCCACCCACTTTGCCTGGGCGTTTTCTGATTGCGGGCTGTTGTAGCGCGGGCCCACCACGGTCGGAAAGACGAACTGGTAGTTGCCTGATTGCGGCACCAGCAGCTCGGTGTAGCGCAACTCCACCTTGACGTCGTCACCCGGCATGATGTTGGCGACATTCATCTGGAACACATTGGGCAGGTGCTGCTCGAGCAGGGCGGCGGTCTTGCCCTCCTTTTTGGCGCTGTCGTATTCGATGCGTGCCTGCTGCTTCTCGCGGATGTTGGCGGTGATGAGGCGGTCGGCCAGGCGCACGTTCATGCCGTACACCGCGGCTTTGGTGGAACCGGGGAAAACGTATTTCGCTTCAATGGCGCGCTGGCCTTCGTTGCGGTAGTGCTGGGTGACGGTGACGTCGGCAATCACGCCGGAGATGCGCACGTCGACTTTGGTTGCCTTGAGCGGCAGCTGGTCCAGGCCGGGCTCGTCGCTCTTGACGAAGAAGTAGGGGCTCTCGGTTTTCTGCCGTGGTGTGGTGTTGTCCCGGTCTTGCGCATGCGCGGGACGCAGCGTCAGCGTGATGAAACAGGCGGCGGCAGCACCGGCGGTGGCAAGCCACAGCCAACGCGCGGTGAAAGGCTGCTGGGACAGGGTGGACGGCATGAAAACTCCTTGGCGGGCGTGCGACAGTGCACGGGTCCAAGAATGGCCGTCGTCCGGGAAGACGGTTCGAAGCTTTCAGGAAGCTTGTGTGAAGTCAGCGTGAAATCCCGTTACGAAATCACCAGGTCACGAAGAGGTGCGCGGCAACGACAGCGTGGCCACCGCGCCCTGGCCGGGCTCGCCGGGCGCGTTGGCCAGCTCGATGCGGCCGTCGTGCAGCGACGCGATCTCGCGCACAAAGGCCAGGCCCAGGCCGGTGCTTTTCTTGCGCGAATGCGGCCGCGCCAGGGAGTAGAACTTCTCGAACACCTTGTCCTGGGCGTATTCGGGGATGCCGGGGCCGCTGTCCTGCACCCGGATGCGCACCGTGCGCGCCTGCAGCTGCAGCGACAGCACCACGGTGCCGCCGTCGGGCGAGAAATCGATGGCGTTGTCCAGCAGGTTGCTGACGGCGCGGCGCAGCAAAAAGGCATCGCCCTCCACCGCCGCGTCGTCCGGCGCATCGACGGTGATGCGGATGGCGCGCGCGGCTGCGGCGTCCTGCGCTGCGCCCGCGAGTTCCTCGAGCAGCGGCTTCATGGCCACCGGCACCGGGTGATCCAGCGCGCGGCGTGTCTCCAGCGCGGTGAGCTCCATCATGCGGTCCACCATTTCCTGGATGCGGCCGGCCTCGCGCATGATGTTGGCCAGAAAACGCTGGCGCTCGGCCTGCGGCATGCCGGCTTCCTGCAGCAGCTCGGCTGCGCCGCGTATGGCGGACAGCGGGCTTTTCACTTCGTGTGTGAGGGTCTGCACATAGTCGGCCACATAGTTGCGGCCCGCCAGCGCGTCGCGCATCTCGTCGTAGGCCGCACCGATGGCGCCCAGCGCGCGCCGGCCCAGGCGCGGCAGGTTCAGCGAACGCTGGGCCCGCACATAACGCACATAGTCGGCTATCACGCCGAAGGGTCGCACCAGCCAGACCGAGACGATCACGGCCAGCAGCAACACCGCCAGCACCGACACCAGGCCGACAAACAGGGTTTTCTGGCGCGCGGCGGAGACGAACTGGCCGAAGCTAGTCACCGGCTTGCCGACCGTGGCGACGCCAATGATCTCGTTGTTCCAGCGGATGGGCGCGCCCACGTACATCACCGAACTCAGCGGATCGGCTTCGACATCACGCGTGGTGCGGGCGCCATAGTCACCGCGCAGGGTGTAGCTGACGTCTTTCCACTGGGAATAGTCGGCACCGGCGGACTTGCCCAGCGAGTCGAACAATACGCGGCCCGAACGGTCGGTGACGTAGGCGCGCATTTCGATGCGGGTTTTGGTAACCGAGTAAATCTGCGACAAGAACTGCCGCGCGTACAGCGACTTGAACAGCGGCTCCAGCCGCGTGGTGTCTATGGCGCCGGCCGACACATCCTGCTCGATCAGGCCGGCCAGCAGGTGCGAGGTTTCGACCAGCGACTCTTCGGCCGATTCGCGGTAGCGCGGGTCGATCTCGGCGACGACGCGGTAAAGAATGAAGGCGATGCCGGCTGCATAAATCAGCAGGATACCGATGAAGATGCGGTTGCGTTTATTCAACGGACCCCCACGCTTTTCACTGTGTGTAATGCGCTGCCCCCCGAGGGGGCTGGCCTTGCTCGGGGCGGCCCTTCGCGGCGTCCGTTCCGGCTCAACGCTGCTCCTGAGGCAAGTCCTCAGCCAATGCATAGCCGGAGCCGCGCGAAGTGCGTATGGGCTCGGCGGTGGGGGCGACGGCCTTGAGCTTGGCACGCAGGGTCTTGATATGCGCGTCCACGGTGCGGTCGAAGCTGGCGGCGTCGTCGTCCCAGACCTTGGTGAGCAACTCGTCGCGGGTGTAGACCCGGCCGGGCTTTTGCACCAGCAGGCGCAGGATGCCGTATTCGTAACGCGACAGTTCCAGCACCCGGCCGTAGAAGCGGATCTGGCGGCGTTCTTCATCGAGCGAAAAAACAGCGGTGGTGGCGGCGGCGGCTGCCTGCGGCCCGGCGGCGGGCGTACGCACGGTGCGGCGCAGGATGCCGCGCACACGGGCCACGAGTTCCCGCGGTGAAAACGGTTTGGCAATGTAGTCGTCGGCACCGAGTTCGAGGCCGACGACCCGGTCGATCTCGTCGCTGCGCGCGGTCAGGAAGAGCATGGGCACACTGGCGCCGCCGGGCAGGGCGTGCAGGCGCTTGAAGAGTTCGAAGCCGTTGAGGTCGGGCAGGCCGACGTCGAGGATGGCGAGGGCCGGCGGCTCGGCCGCGAATTCCTGCAGGGCCTGCTGGGCGGTGGCGCACCAGACGGGCGCGAAGCCGTCTGTGGACAGCACATACTGGATCGTGTCGGCGATGCCGGACTCGTCTTCGATCACGAGGATGCGGGGCTTGGGGAGCATGGGGCGTATGGTAGCTGTTGCTCCGGGTTTGTCATCCCGGGCTTGATCCGGGATCCATGCTGGCGATCCTCCTGCGCCGTTCTGGCTTAGCCTGTCGAAGCCTTCTTTGCCTCCAACGTTGTGGTGTGCCAGCAAGCCGGGGGTTGCCCGGCGGCAACTCACTTTTCTTTTGCGTCGCCAAACGAAAAGTAAGCAAAAGAAAAGGCGACCCTGCTG
>CAZIYA010000030.1:0-18329 GCA_964543355.1 uncultured Polaromonas sp. | reverse complement strand
TCAACCGAAGACACTCAACAGTCAGCGAGCACGGCCCCCCTTTATCGGGGGGCGAAAAACACGGGCCCCACAAGGGACCCGAAAATTTTGGCAGGGGTGGAAGGATTCGAACCTGCGAATGCCGGAATCAAAATCCGGTGCCTTAACCAACTTGGCGACACCCCTACACAGGTAGATTGTCAGGCCTGAACACTGTCAAAAAGACAATCTGCAGGCACCGGCAACCAACCCTTTAATCGTTGTTTCTGGAAACACATTCCATGGCCCTGATCTTACCAACCGGCCAGAGGATGTGCATCCAGGTTGCTGCACTTGCGGACCTGCCAGTCGCCTGGGGCGACCGCGAGTTCCATCTCGTGCGGCACATGCGCAAACACAGCACTTCCAGAGCCAGTCATGCGACCTTGCAAGTGCTGCATGGAAAGCCAATCGAGTGATTTGCCGACCTGCGGACACAAGGCCTGCGCGACTGGCTGCAAGTCGTTATGGCCGAATTCGTAAACGGAGCCATCTGAGTTTGCAGCAAAGCCTTGGATTGTAGCAGTTTCTGTGTCGCGTTTGAGCGCCGGCGCACGGAAAATGGCGTCGGTTGGCAGACCGGCGGGAGGTTTGACCACGACAAAACGGGCGGCAGGCAGGCGCAGGGGGGTGATCTTCTCGCCGACACCTTCGACCCAGGCATGGCCGCCGCTGAGAAAAAAGGGAACATCCGCGCCGAGGCCGAGTGCGATGGCCTGCAGCTGGCTCGCCGGGAGGCGCAGTCCCCACAAGCGCTGCAGGGCCAGCAGGCAACTGGCCGCATCGGATGAGCCGCCGCCCATGCCGGCCTGCGAGGGAATGCGTTTTTCCAGACCGATGTGTACGCCCAGCGTGGTGCCGGTGGCGCGTTGCAGGGCCCGGGCGGCACGTACCACCAGGTCTTCGGCCGGGAGTATTTCGCCGGCTGTGTCGCCCAGGTCGGTGCGCGTGATCTGGCCGTCACGGCGCAGCTCGAAATGCAGGGTGTCGCACCAATCAATCAGCATGAACACCGATTGAAGCAGGTGGTAACCGTCCGGACGGCGCCCGGTGATGTGCAAAAACAGGTTGAGCTTGGCTGGCGCCGCGACATCGTAGATGGCTCTCAGCGGCTGGCCTGACGCGGTGTGCAACAGGTCGGAAACCATCAAGGGGCCGCGAGCACGATGCGCAGGTCCGAGCGCGGTTGCGGCGTCGTCCGGCTGGCTGAAATCCGCCCTTCGGCCTGTTGCGAAAGGTCGGCGCTCCAACCCTTCGCTGCGGTATTTTTTCCGCCCAGCCAATCGAACAGCGCGGGCAGCGGCACGGCGGCGCCGGTGGCTTTTTCCATCAGTTCGTCGACGGAGGCAAAGCGCTGGATCTGGTTGCCGGAATCGAGCACGGCTTCCTGCGGCGACCAGCGCAGAACGGCCAGGCTGTTGCCCAGCGGGCTGTTCAAGGTCAGCTCGCCCTGCGCAGGATTGCCCTTGAGCTCGAAGCCGGCAAAAAAAGCCTGGGGAGGCTCACTCTGCACCTGCAGGCTGATGCGGCCCGCCCAGAATGAATTTTTTTCATCGTTTTGGCCTGCAGCCATTGGTGGGCTTGCGCAGCCAGCTATGAAAAACGTAGCAAATAGAAGGCTCGCCAGCAGGGTGGCCGACCGGCGTAGCGGCGCGTCAATCAGGGTCATGGCGATCTACAGCCTGACGCGAAGGCGTTTGAGTGTCTGGAGCAGGGTTTCGTTGTCTGCGTTGAGCAGCATGCCTTCCTTCCAGATGGCCATGGCCTTGTCGCGCTGGCCCAGGCTCCACAGGACCTCGCCGAAATGGGCTGCGATCTCCGGATCGGGCTTGGCCTTGTAGGCGGCCTCGAAGATTTTCAGGGCTTCGGCCTTGTTGCCCAGGCGAAATTCAGCCCAGCCCAGGCTGTCGCGAATGAACGGGTCTTCGGGCGCGTACTCCAGTGCCTTCAGGATCAGTTGTTTGGCTTCAGGCAGGCGCACGTTGCGATCGGCCAACGAGTAGCCCAGTGCGTTGTAGGCATGGTGGTAGTCCGGCTTGCGCCGCACCACCTCGCGCAGCAGGCGTTCCATTTCCGGCAAGGCATTGAGTTTCTCGGCCATCATGGCCTGGTCATAAAGAAGCTCGGGCTCATCGGGAAATTGTGCGACGGCCTGCTCCAGCAGCTCGTAGGCATCGCGGTACTCCTTTTGCTCGCGCAGCAGGTTGACTTCCGCCATCAGCTTGATACGTTTGTCATCGGGGTTGCGCTCGGGCAGTTGCCGGATCAACTGACGGGCTTCTGCCAGCTTGCCTTGTTTGGCCAGCAGCGAGGCGCGTCTTGCCTGGGCCTGGACCAGCTCCTGCGCATCGGGAATCTTGTTCAGCCAGTTTTCTGCTGCGGCAAAATCCTTGCGTTTTTCGGCCAGCTGCGCCATCGACAGGTAGGCTTGGGACAGGCCGCGGCTGGTCTGTGCCTGGGGGGCGTCGCCCTGTCCAGCCAGCTCGATATAACGCAGCAGCGAGGTCTGCGCCGGCGCCAGCTGGTTGTCCTGCAGTTGCAGGGAGCCCAGCACCAGCCAACCCTCGGGGTAGTCGGGCTTGTCGCGCGTGACCACCTGCAACTGCGCGCTGGCTTCAGCATAACGCTGGCCATCAAGCAGGGCGCGGGCATAAGCCATGCGGATTTCCGGCAAGGCCCTGGGATTGCCTTCCAGGTATTTTTGAACCAGGGCCTCTGCGCGCGGCAGTTTGGGGTCCATGAGCTCCAGCGCCAGCAAGGCCGGCGCTTCGGAGATGGGGTCCAGCGCTTGTGCGCGCTCCGCAGCCTCGAGGGCGGCGGGCAGGTCGCCCGCCGCCAGGCGCATGCGGCCCACGGCAGTCCAGGCGGCCGGGCCGGTGGCCGGTGTCTTGAGTTCGTCGGCCAGGGCGTTTTCGAGCACACCCGTGGCGAGTTTTTTATCGCTGACACGGGCAAAGAAGCGGGGCAGGTTGGTGATGGTCACCGGGCGTTCGGCCAGGGGGGCCAGCCGGACTTCGGTTTTCAGGGGTTCCGCGGTCTCGGTGATGCGGTTGAGCGCCACCAGGATCTGCAGCACATAGCGGTTGGCCTCGCGGGATGCCGGCTGCGCCTGCCGCCAGGCCTGAGCCGCCTGCAATGCCGCATCGCCCGAGCGCGACTGCAGCGCGATGTCGGCCGCGCGCTGGTAGAGCTGGGCGTCGTTGGTTTTGCGGGCGGCATCCAGCATCAGCGAAAAACCGGTGGGCGCGTCGCCCTCGCGTGCAGTGAGTTCGCCGATCAGCACCTGGTAAAACAGCTCACCATCCAGGCTGGAGGGTGGCGGCGTGACGGCCTGGGCTGCGGCCGGTGCTTCGGGAAGAGCGGCGGGAGGCAGGCCGGGGGCCGGTGGGGCGGGCTGCGCCCACAAACCGGGAACCGCCAGGCAAAGTGCACTGAAAACGCTGATAAGTTGCTTCATCGGGCCATGATAATTGAAGCGATGTTCCGATGTAGGCGTTTCCACCGATTGCCCCGAGCTCCCCATGCCTGAATTGCCTGAAGTTGAAGTGACCCGCCTGAGTTTTGCCGCACGCATTGCGGGCGCAAAAATCCTGGACCTGCAGATGGGCAAGCCGCTGCGCTGGCCCCTGGGCTGCGAGCCTGCACGTTTGCGGGGGCACACCGTGCTCGAAGTACGCAGGCGGGGCAAATACCTGCTGCTCGACACCACAGGCGGTCTGCTGCTGATCCACCTGGGCATGTCGGGCAGCCTGGGGTTTGGCGGCGATTTGCCGCCGCCGGGCAAACATGATCATTTCGACCTGCACACCACCGCAGGCACCTTGCGGCTGCACGATCCACGCCGCTTTGGTGCCGTGGTGTACGCGCCTGCCGAGCACGATGCTGCCGCGCAGAAGCTTCTGGGCCGGCTGGGCGTGGAGCCGCTGACCGACGCCTTTGACGCGCTGGTCTTTCACCGTGCGCTGCAAGGCAGACAAACGGCGATCAAGCAGGTGTTGCTGGCCGGGGAGATCGTTGTCGGTGTCGGCAACATCTATGCATCCGAAGCGCTGTTCATGGCCGGCATTCGCCCAACCCTGCGCGCCGCGCGGCTGAGCAAGCCGCGCGCGGCCAGGCTGCATGCCGCCATCCGCAGCGTGTTGTCACAAGCCCTTACAAAGGGCGGCAGCACCCTCAAGGACTTTTCCAATGCCATGGGCGAGAGCGGATATTTCCAGCTCGAGGCCATGGTTTATGACCGGGCCGGCCTGCCCTGCAAGGTGTGTGCGGCGCCGATCCGGACGCTTCGGCAGGGGCAGCGCTCCACTTTTTTCTGTGTCAACTGCCAGAAACCCTGAAGGCCAGCCGCCGCCAGAGCTGACCGTTTCCGGGATGCGATGCTATATTGATTGACCTATGTCCCCGGCGCACCATGTCTTTTAACGAACAATTTGACCAGCACGGCGCCTGGCGGCGCGAGTTCGCCCTGCGCCTGAAACTTTTATCCGAATGGATGAAAGACCACGACCTGCTCAATGCGGCGGTGGAAGAGCGCCTGCAGCGGCTCGAGTCGCAGGTTCGGTCCGACAAAGTCATGGTGGCCTTTGTCGCCGAATTTTCCCGCGGAAAATCGGAGCTGATCAACGCCATCTTTTTTGCCGGCTACGGCAGGCGCATCATGCCGGCCAGTGCCGGCCGCACGACCATGTGCCCGACCGAGCTGGGCTACGACGCCGACGTTCCGCCCTGCCTGCGCCTGCTGCCGATCGAGACACGGCTCAAGCCCCAGGCCCTGATGGAATGGCGCATGGTCCCGGAAAAATGGACACGGGTTGACCTTGACGTGAACGACCCGGTGCAACTGGCCAAGGCCCTGGAAAAGGTGGCCGAGGTCCGGCGTGTCACGAAGGAGGAAGCCCGCGCGCTGGGTTTCTGGCACGACGAAACACCCGAGGACAATCCACGCATCGATGTAGACGGCATGATCGAGGTGCCCAAGTGGCGCCATGCGCTGATCAACATTGCCCATCCGCTGCTCAAGCAGGGCCTGGTCATCCTGGACACACCGGGGCTCAACGCGATCGGTGCCGAACCGGAGCTGACGGTCAGCCTGATCCCGCAGGCGCACGCGGTGGTTTTCATCCTGGCGGCGGACACAGGTGTGACCAAGTCCGACCTGGCGATCTGGCGTGAGCACCTGATCACCGAGGGCGACGACAACGACGCCCGCCTGGTGGTGCTCAACAAGATCGACACCTTGTGGGATGCCCTGAGTTCACCCGCGCAGATCCAGGCCCAGATTGACCGCCAGCGTGCGACCTCTGCGGAAATCCTCGGTTTGCCGATGGCGCAGGTGATTCCGGTGTCGGCCCAAAAAGGCCTGGTGGCCAAAGTCACCGGCGACGACAAGCTGCTCAAAGCCAGCTGCCTGCCGGGCCTGGAGCTGGCGCTGGCGCAGGGCGTAATGGGGCAGCGGCAAAAAATACTGCGTTCCGCCGTGGCTGCAGGCATTGTCGAGCTGCGTGCCGAGGCCGGGCGTGTCATCCACATCCGCCGCCGCGACCTGGCCGAGCAGATGATCGAGCTGCGCGGCCTGCGCGGCAAGAACGACTCCGTCATTAAACACATGCGCTCGCGCATCGAGCAGGAGCATGGCGAGTTCAACACCAGCGGCGCCAAGATACAGGCCGTGCGCTCCATCCACCTGAAGTTGCTCAGGGAAGTGTTTCACCTGCTGGGTACCCCGACGCTCAAGACGGAACTGGCCGAACTGACCGAGGCGCTCAAGCAGCCCGGCATCAAGCTGGGCGTCAAGAAAGCGTATGGCCAGACTTTTTCGCGCCTGCGCGAAGGCCTGCAGAAAGCCCGAAGCACCAGCGCAGAAATACAGAACATGCTCAGCGGGTCCTTCAAGCAGCTCAATTCCGAATTCGGCTTTTCCCTGCAGGCCCCCAAAGAGCCCCAGATGGACCGCTTCATGGCAGACCTCGAGCAGATCGAGCGCAGCCATCTGCAATACCTGGGCGTGGCCAACATCCTCAAGCTGGCGCAACCGGAGTTTTCCGAGCGGCTGGTGCGCGCCCTGGCCACGCGGCTGCGCGTGGTGTATGAGACCGCGCTGGGCGAAGTCGAGCTGTGGAACAAGTCGGCGGCTTCGCAGCTGGATGCCCAGCTCAAGGAACGCCGCAAGAATTTCAGCCGCCGCATCGAGGCGATCGAACGCATCCAGCAGGCCGCGACAGGCCTGGACGAACGCATCGCGGAAATTGACGCCCATGAGCAGGCACTCACCGAGCTGGACGGCAAGCTCGATGAACTGACGGACCAGCTGGTCAGTGCGCCGGCCAGCCCGCACGAGGCCGTTCCTGCCGCGGCGCTGACCCAGGCCGCCTGAGCGCGCATGGCTCGGGTCCCCTTGGCTGGCGCTGGCGAGCCCTCGCGGCGCCATGAAGAAGTCGGGCCTGCTTCGACCACCACGGCATTGGAAGAGGGTTTTTCTGCGCACATCGTGCGCTGGCAAAAAAGCCATGGCCGCCACAGCCTGCCCTGGCAGAACACGCGCGATCCCTACCGTGTCTGGCTGTCCGAAATCATGCTGCAGCAAACCCAGGTGGCCACGGTGCTGGACTATTACACGCGTTTTTTGCAGCGCTTTCCTGCGGTAGCCGAGTTGGCCGCGGCGTCGCTGGATGACGTGCTGGGTTTGTGGAGCGGGCTGGGTTACTACAGCCGGGCGCGCAACCTGCATCGCTGCGCGCAGGAGGTTGTGCGATTGCACGGCGGGCAGTTTCCGCAAAATGCGGAACTGCTGCAGACGCTGCCCGGTATCGGCCCCTCGACAGCGGCGGCGATTGCCTCCTTCTGCTTTTCCGAACGGGTGGCCATCCTGGACGGCAATGTCAAACGGGTATTGACGCGGGTCACGGCGTTTTCAGGTGACCTGGCTTCCAGCGCCCAGGAACGCGCTTTGTGGGAGATCGCCACCACGCTGCTGCCGAGCCGCAACCTGGTGGACAACATGCCGCGCTACACCCAGGGCGTGATGGACCTGGGCGCGACGATCTGCACGACGCGCCAGCCCTCCTGCCTGTTGTGTCCTGTGCAGGCGATTTGCCGGGGCAGGGCAGGCGGCACGCCGGAAACCTACCCGGTCAAGACCCGCAAACTCAAGCGCAGCGCACAGTCACTGTCCCTGCTGTGGGCCGAAAAACGCGACGGATCCGTGTGGCTGGAGCGCCGCGCGGCGCCCGGCATCTGGGGTGGGCTGTACTGCTTCCCGGTGTTCGGCAGCGAGGAAGATTTGCTGGCGGCCCTGCCGGTGCCATGGCAGGAACGCCTGGCAGCGATCCAGCCTTTTGTGCATGTGCTGACCCACAAGGACCTGCGTCTGTCGCCCATGGTGCTGGCCTTGTCGACGCGTGAGGCCAAAACTGCCGGCTTGCCGGGGACCGGGGCCTGGTTTGCGCGGGATGACTGGGAAGGGCTGGGGCTGCCCGCACCGATCAGGAAGCTGCTGCAGCAGCGCCAGAGTTAAAAGCCGAGTTCTTTGAGCAAAAAGGCCTCTGGCCCTTTATCGGCGGGCGCAAGCAGCTATCAAAAAAATAGTGATTTCCTGCCTGCTGGCTACAGGGCGGCGTCGAGTTCGCGGTGGCGCTTGAGCGTGACCCAGTGCGGGCTGAAAACCTGTGCCAGCCGCTCGACGAGATACACCGAGCGATGCTGGCCGCCGGTGCAGCCTATGGCCACCGTGACATAGCTGCGGTGGTCGCGGGCCAGTGCCTGCAGCCAGTGCGCCAGGAACTGTTCAATGTGGTGGAACATGTCGCCCACCTCGGCATGGGCCTGCAGGTAGCTCACCACGGCTTCGTCCTTGCCGGTCAGGTGGCGCAATCCCGGTTCGTAGTGCGGATTGGGAAGCATGCGCACGTCAAACACGTAATCGGCATCGACCGGTACGCCGCGCTTGAAGGCGAAGGATTCAAACACCAGCGTCAGCTGGGTGGCGGGCGAGGAAATCAGGGCCTTTACATAACCCTGCAACTGGGATGCGCGGATCATGCTGGTATCGATGACGTGGGCATGTTCGCGCATGTCACCAAGCAGTTCGCGCTCTTCGTCAATCGCATCGACCAGCGCGCGATGCTGGTCGGAGTCGTCGCGCCGCGACAGGGGGTGCAGGCGCCGGGTTTCCGAAAAGCGCCGCACCAGCGTGTCGGTGCTGGCATCGAGGAAGATGGATTGCACGGCCACACCCTGTTCCTGCATCTGCGCAAGCTGCAGCGGCACCAGCGGCAAAGAAGTGGCGCTGCGCACGTCCATCGCGATGGCCACCTTGCTGGCTCCATGCTGCTTTTCCAGCGCGACAAAGGGCAGGAGCAGCTCCGGCGGCAGGTTGTCCACGCAGTAGTAGCCCGCGTCCTCCAGCGCGTGCAGCGCCACGGATTTTCCCGAACCGGACATGCCGGTGATCAGCACCATGTCCAGGTCGGGCGCGGGATCAGTGGCAGCGTTCATTGCCCCAGCATCTCCTTGGCATGGGCCAGTGTAGTGCCGGAGAGTTTTTCGCCGCCCAGCATGCGCGCCACTTCAGCGACCCGCTGTTCGCTGTGGACCAGCTCGACCGTGCTGACCGTCTGGCCCTTGTCCGGGCGTTTGGCCACTACCAGGTGATGGTCGGCACAGGAAGCGACCTGCGGCAGGTGGGTGACGGCCATGACCTGGCGGTCCTTGCCGAGCTGCTTCATCAGGCGCCCCACGGTTTCTGCAACGGCGCCGCCCACGCCGGAGTCGACCTCGTCAAAAATCAGGGTCTGCGCCTGTCCGAGCTGGCTGGTGGTAACCGCAATGGCCAGCGCGATGCGCGACAGCTCACCACCCGAAGCCACCTTGCCGACGGGGCGCGGCGTGCTGCCGCTGTGGCCGGCCACCAGGAATTCTGCCTGCTCGAGCCCATGCTGCGCGGGCTGCTCCAGCTTGCCCAGCACGACTTCAAATTTGCCGCCCTGCATGCCCAGGCCCTGCATCGCTTCGGTGATGGCTTTGGCCAGCAAGGGAGCCGCTTTGGTCCGGGCTTTGGTCACGGCGCGGGCCGCATCCACATAAGCGGCCTTGGCCGCCTGCTCGGTTTTCTCCAGACCCTCGAGGTCGGCCGCAGCATCAAGTTTTTGCAGTTCGCTACGCCACGCGGCCAGCAGCTCCGGCAGCTCGACCGGCGTGCGCTTGTAACGGCGTGCCAGGCTGACCCAGAGCGAGAGGCGCTCGTCCAGTTCGGCGAGGCGCTGCGGCTCCAGCTCGGCATGCCGAGCGTAGCCATGCAGTGTATGCACGGCATCTTCAATCTGCGCCAGGGCGCTGCTCAAAACTTCGGTCAGCCCCTTGAATTCGGGCTCAATGTGCTCCTGATTCTGTAGCGCGGTGAGGGCGCGACCCAGCAGGGCCGTGGCGTTGTCGTCGGCCTCCTGCAGCGCATCGACCGCGGTCTGTACGGCATCGCGCAGGGACTGCACATTGGACAGCCGGCTGTGCTGGGTATTGAGGTCGTCCCACTCGTGCTCGCCCGGGGCCAGCTTGTCCAGCTCGCCGATCTGCCAGGCCAGGCGTTCGCGTTCGCGCTGCAGGCTGTCCTGCGCCTCACGCGCGTCAAGCAGGGCCTTGTGCGCGCTGCGCCAAGCCTGCCAGGGCTGCGCGAGGGCCTGCGCCGGGAGCCCGGCATAGGCATCCAGCAGGCCGCGCACCGCATCGGGACGGGTCAGGCTTTGCCAGGCATGCTGGCCGTGGATATCGACCAGCAGGTCGGCGATCTCACGCAGCTGTGTGGCGGTGGCCGGGCTGCCATTGATCCAGGCCCGGCTTTTCCCCTGGGCATCGATGGTGCGGCGCAGGAGCAGATCATCTTCGGCGGCAAAGCCGGCCTGGTCAAGCCAGCCTGCCAGCTGGGCCGGGGCATCGAAAGTGACGCTGATTTCGCAACGCTGCGCACCTTCGCGCACCACGCCGGCATCGGCGCGTGCGCCCAAGGCCAGCTGCAGGGCGTCGATCAAAATGGATTTGCCGGCCCCGGTTTCGCCGGTGAGCACGGTGAACCCGCCTTCCAGGTCCAGCGCGAGCTCGCGCACGATGACAAAGTCGCGCAGTGCGATGCTTTTAAGGCTCATGCCACACCTTCATTCCAGTGAAGTTTTTTCCGCAGGGTATCGAAATAGCTCCAGCCTTTGGGATGCAAAAAGCGCATCTGGTACTGGGAGCGCCGCACCGTGATGCGGTCGCCGTGCAGCAGGGTGGCCAGCGACTGCATGTCGAAATTGGCACTGGCATCGCGGCCTGCAACAATTTCCACGGTGATCTCGCCGGTATCCGGCAGCACGATGGGCCGGTTCGACAGCGTGTGTGGCGCAATCGGCACCATCACCCAGCCGGAAATCGAAGGATGCAGCAGGGGGCCGCCGGCCGACAGTGCGTAGGCGGTGGAGCCGGTCGGTGTGGCGATGATGAGGCCATCGGCGCGCTGGTTGGCCACAAAACGTCCATCGACCTCGACCCGCAGTTCCACCATGCCGGCCGTGGCGCCGCGGTTGACAACCACGTCGTTCATCGCGGTGGCGCTGAAGACGCAGCGGCCGTCACGCACCACCTCGGCCTGCATCATCCAGCGCCGTTCCTCCTCGTATTCGCCGCGCAGCATGGGTTCGAGCGCCGTCTGGAAATCTTCGAAGGCAATGTCGGTGATGAAGCCTAGGCGGCCCTGGTTGATGCCGACCAGCGGCACGCCGAACTGGGCCAGCTGCCGGCCAATGCCCAGCATGGTACCGTCGCCGCCGACGACCAGCGCCAGATCGCAGTGCGTGCCGACACCGGCAACATCGAGCACCGGGTGCCGGGTCAGGCCGGTGTTGCTGGCCGTGTCTTTTTCCAGCGCAACCTCGCAACCCTGCGTGTGCAGGAAGCTGGCAATTTCTTCCAGCGCCGAGAGTGAACCCTGCGCGTGGTACTTCCCGATCAGGGCGACGTGACGAAATTGCGACTTCATCGCCAAATTACATCACAACATCCGCGGCAAGCTTCGTAGAATGGCTTCATGCTTGATGAACGTGCCCGACTGTTGTTAAAAGCGCTTGTGGAGCGCTACATCGCCGACGGTCAGCCGGTCGGCTCGCGCACCCTGTCCAAGGCTTCCGGGCTGGACCTGTCGCCAGCGACCATACGCAACGTCATGAGCGATCTGGAAGACCTCGGCCTGATCGTCAGCCCGCACACCTCGGCGGGCCGCATCCCGACGGCCCGCGGTTACCGCCTCTTCGTTGACACCATGCTCACCATGCAGCGCGACCAGTATTCGGCGCTCAACTCGCTGGGCGCGCCCCGTCTGGCACCGGACCAGCCGCAAAAGGTCTTTAGCAATGCCGCCAACATCCTGTCGAACCTGTCGCAGTTTGTCGGCGTGGTGATGGCTCCGCGCCGCACTTCAGTGTTCCGCCACATTGAATTCTTGCGCCTGTCCGAAAAGCGCATCCTGGTCATCATCGTCTCGCCCGATGGCGACGTGCAGAACCGTGTCATCTTCACCGAGACCGACTACACCCAGACCCAGCTCATCGAGGCAGCCAACTTCCTCAACTCGCACTACGCGGGCATGGCCATCGAAGAGGTGCGTGAGCGCCTGCAAAACGAGGTCGAAGCCCTGCGCGGCGAGATTGCCAGCCTGATGCAGGCGGCGGTGCAGGTGAGTTCGGAGGCGATCGAGTCACGCGACGAGGTGGTGATTTCCGGCGAGCGCAACCTGCTGGCCGTCAGCGATTTTTCCAGTGACATGGGCAACCTGCGCAAGCTGTTCGACCTGTTCGAGCAGAAAGCCCAGCTCATGCGCCTGCTTGATGTGTCCAGCCGGGCCGAAGGTGTACGCATCTACATCGGCGGCGAAAGCCAGGTGGTGCCCTACCAGGAGTTATCCATAGTGACCGCGCCCTACGAAGTGGACGGCAAAGTGGTGGGGACCCTGGGCGTCATCGGCCCCATGCGCATGCCCTATGAAAAAATGATCCAGATCGTTGACATCACCGCCAAGATGGTCAGCAGCGCGCTGAGCCACAGCAAGTAGCGGCTTACAATCCCTGCTGGAGACGTGGGGCGTTAGCTCAGTTGGTTAGAGCAGAGGACTCATAATCCTTTGGTCCACAGTTCAAGTCTGTGACGCCCTACCACCCACCAAATAGGCTATAATTCGAGGCTTAGCGGCTGTAGCTCAGTTGGATAGAGTACTTGGCTACGAACCAAGGGGTCGTGGGTTCAATTCCTGCCAGCCGCACCAAACGTCAAGCCCTGGAACTGCAAGGTTCCAGGGCTTTTTCGTTACGATGTCCTGATTTGGAAACCGTTTTCACTGTTGCAGGCTCATCATGAGCAAAGCTTTCACCAAAGAGACCGACGCGGAAGACGACGAGGACCTGTCGCTACCGCCTTTGCCTGCGGGCGGCAAAAACTACATCACACCGAATGGTTATGCGCGGCTCAAGGCCGAGCTGCTGGACCTCATCGACAACGAGCGTCCCAAGGTCGTCGAAGTGGTGCACTGGGCGGCCAGCAACGGCGACCGCTCGGAAAACGGGGACTACCACTATGGCAAGAAGCGCCTGCGCGAAATTGACCGGCGCATCCGTTTTTTGACCAAGCGCCTTGAAATTGCCGAAATTTCAGACCCCGCCGTGCACTTTGGCAACGACCAGGTGTTTTTCGGCGCCACGGTCACCTACGCGGACGACAGTGGCCTGGAGCTGACGGTCACCATCCTGGGTATCGATGAAGCAGACAGTGCTCAGAATCAGGTCAGCTGGATTTCGCCGGTTGCCCGCGCGCTGCTCAAGGCCCGGGTGGGTGACGAGGTAAAACTGGCAACGCCCGGTGGGCTCAGGGACATCGAGGTCGTGGAAGTCAGCTACCCGGCGCCGGCCAGCACCGGGTCGCCGTCCTAGACGCCCGGCTTGGCGCGCTGCACGCGCAACACCGGCGCAGTGCGTTTGACGCTACGCATGACGGCCGCCAGATGGATGCGGTCGCGCACCAGCACATCAAAGCGAAGGTCGGTTGCGTCCTGTGCGGGGTCCTGACCCATGTCGACATGGGTGATGTCGGCCTCTGCGCTCGCCAGCGCCGAGGCGACCTTGGCCAGCACGCCCTTGCCGTTGGACACGGTCACCAGCAAGCCGGCTTCAAAGGCCCGTGTGGGCTCGTCAGACCAGTCGACCGCAATGAAGCGTTCGCTGTCGCGCTGCTGCAATTTTTTGGCGACCGCGCAGTCTTCCGTGTGTACGACAAGCCCTTCGCCACGCCCCAGGTAGCCGACAATGCCGTCGCCGGGAATGGGATGGCAGCAGGTGGCAAACTGAACCGAGGCACCTTCGCTGCCATCGAGCACCAGGGCGCCCTGCGATATCGATTCGTGCGCCGTATAGCGCTCACGGCTCATCAGCAACTGGTCCGGCTTTTCACCGGTTTCAGCCAGCAGGCTGACAATGCGTTTGGCCACCATGCTGGCGATGCGCTTGCCCAGGCCTATGTCGGTCAGCAGGTCGGCGCGTGAACGGTTGCCGGAGAAGCGCAGTATTTTTTCCCAGGTTGCATGGTGCTGCTCGTTGTCTTCGGGCAGGCGTTCTATGCCTTCGGCCCGCAGCGCCTGCGCCAGCATTTTCTCGCCGAGTTCCTGCGATTCAGTGAGCGCCATGGTCTTGAGGTGATGGCGTATTTTGGACCTGGCCTTGCCGGTGCGCACAAAACCCAGCCAGGCCGGGTTGGGGCTGGAGACCGAGGCGGTGATGATTTCGATCACGTCGCCATTGCGCAGTTCGGAGCGTAATGGAACCTGCTCGCCGTTGACCTTGGCAGCAACGGCTCTATGACCGACATCGCTGTGGATAGCGTAGGCAAAGTCGACAATCGTCGCCCCGCGCGGCATGGCCATGATCTGGCTTTTGGGCGTGAACACGTACACGGCATCGGGAAAAAGGTCGATCTTGACGTGGTCCCAGAACTCGGCGGCGTCGCGGGTTTCATGCTGGATATCCAGCAGGGATTGAAGCCACTGGGTGCCCAGCCGCTGGGACGCGTCGCTTTCCGGGTCGGTGGCTTTGTACAGCCAGTGTGCGGCAACGCCGGATTCGGCCACGATGTGCATGGCCTCGGTGCGCATCTGGAACTCGATGTTGGTGCCAAAAGGCCCGACCATCGTCGTGTGCAGTGACTGGTAGCCATTGACTTTGGGAATCGCGATGTAGTCCTTGAACTTCCCCGGCAAGGGCTTGTAGAGCTGGTGCAGCACGCCCATGGCGGTGTAACACGCAGTGACGTTCGGGACAATGATGCGAAAACCATAGATGTCAGTCACCTGCGCGAAGGACAGGTGCTTTTCGTCCATCTTGCGATAGACCGAATAGAGTGCTTTCTCGCGCCCGTAGATGTGAACCTGGATGCCGGCGCTCGCAAAGGCTGCCTCCACTTCGGTCTGGACGCGCTTGATCACATCGCGCCGGCGGCCGCGTGCCCTGGCCAGTGCTTTGGTCAGCGTGGCGTAACGCCAGGGATACAGGTGCTGGAAAGCCAGGTCCTGCAGTTCGCGGTAGGTCGCATTCAGGCCGAGGCGGTGCGCGATGGGTGCGTAGATGTCCAGCGTTTCGCGCGAAATGCGTGTCCATTTGCTGCGCGGCACGTCGCTGAGCGTGCGCATGTTGTGGCTGCGGTCGGCCAGCTTGATCAGGATGACACGCACGTCGCGGGCCATGGCCAGCAGCATTTTGCGAAATGATTCCGCCTGGTTTTCTTCGCGGGTATTGAATTCCAGCTTTTCCAGCTTGGTCAGCCCGTCTACCAGTTCGGCTACGGGTGCGCCAAACCGTTCGATCAGCTCGGGCTTGGTGACGCCGCAGTCCTCGATCGCGTCGTGCAGCAGCGCCGCCATGAGGGCCTGCGCGTCCAGCTTCCATTCGGCACATTGCTGGGCCACGGCGATCGGGTGGGTGATATAGGGCAGTCCGCCATTGCGGATCTGGCCCAAATGCGCTTCGTCGGCAAAGCGGTAGGCGCGCCGGACATTGTCGACGTCCTCGGCGCTCATGTAGTCCAGCTTGGCGGTGAGCGCCGCAAAACTTGCCGCGGCCGCGTTGGCGGCAGCCGGGCTCGACTTGGCGTTAGCGATGGGGAAATCCAGGGCGCTCATGCCTTAAATGTATCGCGGTGCCAATAAAACATGCAAAAAACGGGCTTTGCACCGGTTTGGGGAAATAAAAAAGCACCGCAGGCGGTGCTTTTTTTGGTAGCGGGGTGGCCTCAGGAGGGGACTTTTTTCAGCATTTCCAGGCCGATTTTGCCTTCGGCAATTTCGCGCAAGGCGGTGACGCCGGGTTTGTTCTTGCTCTCGATTTTGGGCGCATGGCCCTGGCTGAGCATGCGGGCGCGGTAGGTAGCCGCCAGAACGAGCTGAAAGCGGTTGGGGATTTTTTCCAGGCAGTCTTCAACAGTGATGCGGGCCATGATGATCTCCGGGTTAAATGGGGAATAAGGGGGAACGAGGCAGCAGGTCAGGCAATATGCAGGGCTTTGAAGGTCTCGGCGCGGGCACGTCGTTGGGCTGCAAACTTGAGCCGCTGGGCATGAACAATGGTTTTCAGGTCGAAAACCGCTCGTTCAAATAACTCGTTGATTATAACGAAGTCGAATTCATGGGCCTGGGCCATCTCGACAGCGGCGTTTTTCAGCCGCAGTTCAATCACCTCGGGCGTGTCCTCGCCGCGCCGTTCCAGCCGGGAACGCAACTCTTCCCAACTGGGCGGCAGGATGAAGATCAGCACCGCATTGCTGAAAATGCGCTTGATATTGATGGCGCCCTGAAAATCGATTTCCAGGATGACATCGGCACCATGCGCCACACGTTCTTCGATGGTTTGCCGGGATGTACCGTAACGGTGGCCATGCACATGGGCCCATTCAAGAAACGAATCCCGCAGCACCATGCCGTCAAACTCTTCGGGCGAAATAAAGAAGTACTCGCGCCCATGCTTTTCCTGCCCACGGGGCGGTCGTGTGGTGTGCGACACCGCTGGCTGCACCCGTGCATCGAGTTCCATCAGCGCCTTGACCAGGCTGGATTTTCCAGCCCCACTGGGCGCGGCAACAACAAACAGGTTTCCGGGGTAATCCATTAGTGATCCTCGTTGATACGCACAGGGCCTCCGCCGGGCTGCCCCAATGAGGCCAGCCCCCTCGGGGGGCAGCGACCCACACGCAGTGGGGGAGCGTGGGGGCTTTGATTCATTCGATGTTCTGGACCTGCTCGCGGATCTGCTCGATCAGCACCTTCATGTCCACCGAGACATGGGTGAGTTCCAGCGACCCCGATTTGGAACCCAGCGTATTGGCTTCGCGGTGAAGCTCCTGGATCAGGAAGTCGAGCCGTTTGCCCACCTCGCCGCCCACGGCCAGCAGCCGGTCGATTTCATCCAGATGGGAGGACAGTCGCGTGATTTCCTCCGCCACGTCAATGCGTATCGCGAAGGACGTGGCTTCCGTCAGGGCCCGGTCCTGCGCCGCTTCGGGCAGGGTGCTTCCGCCTCCCAGCGCCATTGCCTCTTTCCAGCGTTCCATGAAACGGATTTTCTGCTGCTCCACCAGCTTGGGCACCATGGGTTCGGCTGAAGCTGCCAATGCCCGCAGCTGGGCCGTGCGGTCCAGCAGCATTTGCGCCAGACGGGCGCCTTCGCGTTCCCGGGCCGCCAGCAGGTCCTTGAGCGCCTTTTTGGCGAGTTTCAGGAGTTCGTCGCTGTAGTCGTGGGCGGTTTTATCTTCGCCTGCGGCCATGCGCAGGATATCGGCGACGCTCAGGGCTGTCGCGCCGGGAAGCCAGGACCGCACGGTGTCTTCGATGGAGCCCAGGCGTTGCAGGGTGGAGGTTGCCGGGGCTCGCAGGCTGCTGCCGGTGTTGCTTTCCAGCGAAACGCGCATTTCGATCTTGCCGCGCTTGAGCTTGGCGGTCAGCAGTTCTCGAAGCGCAGGCTCGGTCTGCCGCAATTCATCGGGCAGCCGGAAGGCCAGATCCAGGAAACGGCTGTTCACCGAGCGTATTTCCACCCCCAGGCGGGCGTTCGCGTCCGTGCCGGCATCCACTTCCTGGGTATTTCGCACAGGTGTGGATTGAACGGCTGCATAGCCAGTCATGCTGTAAACTGACATTTAGTTATACGCTTTTCGTAGAGAAACAGGACTTGGTGATCCCGTCACCTTGCTTAATCCCGAATTATGTCAAAGGTCAAGCCAGCGCCACTTCCACCTGATACCGTCATTGGCGGATATCGCGTCGTGCGCAAGCTGTCGGCCGGCGGGTTTGGGGTAGTTTACTTGGCTGTCGATAACGAGGGCCAGCAGGTTGCCATCAAGGAGTACCTGCCGTCTTCGCTGGCCAGCCGGCCACCGGGCGAGTTGCTGCCCCAGGTGCAGCCTGAAAAGTTGTCGCTGTATCGCCTGGGCCTGAAGAGTTTTTTCGAGGAAGGCCGATCGCTGGCGCAGATCTCCCATGCGTCCGTGGTGAGTGTGCTGAACTTCTTCCGCGAAAACGAAACCGTTTACATGGTGATGAATTACCTGGAGGGCGGCACCCTGCAGGATTTCATCATCACCGCACGCGAACTCAAAAAGCAGAAGGTGTTTCGCGAGTCGACCATCCGCTCGCTGTTCGACGAGATCCTGCGCGGTTTGCGCATCGTGCACCAGCACAAGATGCTGCACCTGGACATCAAACCGGCCAACATTTTCGTCACCGACGACAACAAGGCCGTGATGATCGACTTTGGCGCCGCACGCGAGGTGCTGAGCAAAGAAGGCAACTTCATCCGGCCCATGTACACACCGGGCTTTGCGGCGCCCGAGATGTATCGGCGTGACTCATCGATGGGGCCGTGGACCGATATCTACGCGATCGGCGCCTGCATTTACGCGACCATGCAGGGCTACCCACCCAATGACGCGCCGCAGCGACTGGAAAAAGACCGTCTGTCGCTTGCACTCTCCCGCTTGCGCGGCGTGTATTCAGACAATCTCATTGAAGTGGTTGAATGGTGCATGTCACTCGATCCCTTGTCGCGGCCGCAATCGGTCTTTGCCCTGCAGAAAGAACTCAGCCGCGAGGGTGAAAGGCGGTATACCAAATTGACGGTCGGCGAAAAAATGCGGCTGCAGTTTGACAACATGGTGTCAGACACCAAGAAAACCGCGCGCAAAGCCACCGGCTTTGCGACGAAATTCAAATGAAATTCTCAGTCTTCCAGGTCAGCCGCAAAGGCGGCCGCGAGAAAAAC